>JBBQRV010000210.1:0-6521 GCA_038214475.1 Propionibacteriales bacterium
CCGATGGTCGAACGTGCCTCGGTACTCCGGCTTGGCCAGGCCCTTGAACCAGGCACCGGCGATCTTCCTGATGTCGGTGAAGAAGTAGACGAGCACGGCGGCGATCGCGCCCATCTGGATGACCGCGGTGTACGCCGTCACGCCAGGATCGTCGATCGGCAGCCCCAACAGCTTCTCCGTGATCGTGAGGTGACCGGTGCTGGAGACGGGGAGGAACTCGGTGAGGCCCTCCACGACTCCGAGGACGACGGCGTGCAGGTAGGTCAGGTCGGTCATGGATCACCTTGTTCGCAGGGGTGGGGCGGGGCCAGACTACGAGGGTGAACCTGTACGTTCCCTGACCGGCACCGGGGTGGCGCTGAACAACTTTGCTCCCCGGGGTGGATACCGTTGCCCCCATGCAGCAACGAGCGGTGGGAGCGACCGGACTCCGGGTGTCCCGGCTGGGCCTGGGCACGCTGACCTGGGGCCGCGACACCGACGAGCACGAGGCCCGCGACCAGCTGATCGCCTTCGTGGAGGCCGGCGGCACCCTCGTGGACACGGCGGCCGGGTACGGCGACGGCGCCTCCGAGGAGCTGATCGGCAGCCTCCTCGGTGACGTGGTGCCGCGCGACGAGCTGGTGCTGGCCACCAAGGCAGGGATCTCGCGTCGTGGTGACGTGCGGCAGACCTACGCCTCGCGCGGGCGGCTGCTCGGAGACCTCGACGCGTCCCTGAAGCGGCTCGGGGTCGACCACGTCGACCTGTGGCAGGTGCACACCTGGGTCGACGACACCCCGCTGGAGGAGACGCTGACGGCCCTCGACCAGGCCGTCTCGTCCGGGCGTGCGTCGTACGTCGGGATCTCGAACTACACCGGCTGGCAGAGCGCGCAGGCCGCGACCTGGCAGCGCGCGGTGCCGGGTCGTGCCGTGCTTGCCTCCACACAGGTCGAGTACTCCCTGCTCAACCGGAGCGTCGAGCACGAGGTGCTCCCGGCTGCCAGGGCGCTCGGCCTGGGCGTGCTGCCTTGGTCGCCGCTGGGACGAGGGGTGCTGACCGGCAAGTACCGCACCGGCACGCCGGGCGACTCCCGTGGCGCCTCACCGCACTTCGCGAACTTCGTCGGCACCTACCTCAACGACCGCGGCGCACGGATCGTGGAGGCCGTTGTGCGCGCCGCCGAGGGGCTGGGCTGGTCCCCGCTCGAGGTGGCGCTGGTGTGGGTGCGCGACCGACCCGGTGTGACCGCCCCGATCGTCGGCGCCCGGACAGCGGCGCAGCTGCGTGGCGCCCTCGGCATCGAGGGGCTGGAGCTGCCGACGGAGATCGTGGACGCTCTCGACGACGTCTCGGGAGAGTGACGTGAGTCGCGCGACTCGCCGCCCGCCCTCCCCCGGCGTCGAGTGGGAGTTCGAACGCCTCACCCTGCCCCGCGAGCTGTCACGCAACGTGGTGACCCGGCTGCTCGTGGACCGTGCGGAGCGCGGCGGCTGGGAGCTGGACCGGGTACGGATCGGCGCCGACGGTGTGCGCCGGGTGGTGCTCCGCCGCAAGATCATCCGGCAGGCGCGCCCGGACTTCTGGTTCGTGGGCTGAAGCCTCAGGCCTCGCCGAGGAACCGGTCGAAGACCCGCGCCCCGAACTCCAGGGCGTCGACCGGCACCCGCTCGTCGACACCGTGGAACAGCGCGGTGAAGTCGAGGTCGGCGGGGAGCCGCAGCGGTGCGAAGCCGTAGGAGCGCATCCCGAGCTTGCGGAAGTGCTTGGCGTCGGTGCCCGCGCTCATCAGGTACGGCGCCACGATGCCCTCGGTGTCCTCGGCCAGCACCGAGCGGGTCATCGCGTCGACCAGGTGACCGTCGTACGGCGTCTCCCAGGGCTGCTGGTGCGACACGTACTCGATGTCGATGCGTTCCCCGCACAGCGCCGCGAGGGTGTCGAAGAACTCGTCCTCGAAGCCGGGCAGGAAGCGGCCGTCGACGTGCGCAGTGGCCTCGGTGGGGATCACGTTGACCTTGTAGCCGCCCGACAGCATGGTCGGGTTCGCGGTGTTGCGGATCACGGCGCCCAGCATCCGGGCGGCGCCGCCGAACTCGTCCACCAGCGCCTCCGCGTTCTCCGGGGTGGCCTCGGTGCCGGCCAGCTCGCCGACCGAGGCCAGCAGCACCTTCATGGTGGGCGTGAGCCGCACCGGCCATTCGTAGGACCCGATCCTGGCCACCGCACCGGCCAGGTCCGTGATCGCGTTGTCGGTGTTGATCATCGAGCCGTGCCCGGCCCGGCCGCGGGCGGTCAGCCGCATCCAGGCCATGCCCTTCTCGGCCGCCTCGATGAGGTAGACGCGACGACCCCGCACGGTGACCGAGAAGCCGCCCACCTCCCCCACGGCCTCGGTGCAGTCCTCGAGCTGGTCGCGGTGGTGCTCGATCAGGTGCTCGGCGCCCTTGTGACCGCCCGCCTCCTCGTCGGCGGTGAAGCAGAGCACCATCGGTCTTGTCGGCTGGGCCCCGGCCCGGGCCCGGGCCCGCACGCAGGAGAGCAGCATGGCGTCGAAGTCCTTCATGTCGACCGCGCCGCGACCCCAGACATAGCCGTCCTGGATCTCGCCGCTGAACGGGTCGACCTGCCAGTCGGCGGCGTCGGCCGGCACCACGTCGAGGTGGCCGTGCAGGAGCAGCGGGTCCGGTCCGTCGCCCCAGCGGGCGATCACCGACGCGCGCCCGGGCTCGGACTCGTAGATCTCCGAGGCGATGCCGACCTCGTCGAGCAGGGAGGCGACGTACTCGGCCGCCTTGCGCTCGCCCGGACCCTCCTGGTCGCCGTAGTTGGAGGTGTCCATCCGGATCAGGTCGCGGCACAGGTCGACGACCTCGGCTGCCGGGTCGTAGTCGGGGGTCTCCATGCGTCCATCCTGACATCCGCCCGATTCCTTCCGGAGGCCCCTGCTTTGCTATGGTTCTGCAGCACTCGTCCGGGTGGCGGAATTGGCAGACGCGCTAGCTTGAGGTGCTAGTGCCCTTTATCGGGCGTGGGGGTTCAAGTCCCCCCTCGGACACACTGGATGGGCCCCGATCACCGGGGCCCATCGTCATTTCCGGACGCCTTCCCTGCTCCGTTCGATTCGCGTCGCCCACGCGGCGGCGGCCCGGTGTCGTCGCCGTGGCCCCCTCACGACCCTTCTGGCCTGGAGGCGATCCCGCCGCAGGACATCGAGGGCCGAGTGGTCGAGCAGCGCGACCCGCCGGCCCTCGGCACGCACAGACTCACCGGGACCCAGCGAAGGTGACGCCCGACGCTGCCGGGCCATCGGGGAGGATGACGCCATGCTGACGAAGATCGAGGACCGCCTGGTGAGGAGTCACGGGGGTACGTGGGGAAGGACGTGGGGAAGGACGTGGGCGTGACCGGGGGCATCTGGCTGCGCCGCCTCAGGGTCGCCGACGTCGCAGCTGTCCAGGCGCTCGTGGAGGCGGACGCCGGCTACTCCCGGCGCGTCAGCGGCCAGGAGGCTGGCCCCGACGAGGGGAGGGCGGTCCTGACGACGCGGCCGCCCGGCCTGGCCCCGGGCCACAAGGTCGTGCTCGGGGCCTTCGCCGAGCGGGATCCCGACCGGCTCCTCGCCGTCGTCGACCTGCTGCGCGGCTGGCCCGATCCCGGCACGGTCCACGTGGGCCTGCTCCAGGTCCGTGCGGCGAGCCACGGTCAGGGGGTCGGGCGGCGTGTGCACGAGCAGGTGCTTGCCACGGTCCGGGACTGGCCCGAGGTGACCACCGTGCGGGCCGCGATCGTCGAGACCAACGCCGAAGCGGCCGCGCCGTTCTGGGCGGCAATGGGGTACCGGCCCACGGGGCCCGCCCGCCCGTTCCGGAACGGGCTCGTCGAGACCACTGTCCTGGTGTGGACCCTGGACCTGTGACCGGCGTCGCGGGTGTCGGGCGGCACCCGGTGGAACGACTGCGCCGACGAGGTCGCCGCCGTTCGTCGGGCCACTACCCCGCGTGCCCGACGACGGTGACGGGCAGGCCGAGGTGGTGCAGGCGGTGCTGCAGGTCCTGGTGCAGGCGGACGACGAGCTGGTGCTCGGGGACCGCGAGCAGGATCTCGTCGATGGGCTCGCTGAACACCGTCTCCTCGACCGCGTCCATGGGGTCGTGGCGCACCGACACCGAGCCGACGACCGGGCCTCCGGCGGCTGCCTGCAACTCCGGGAGAGCGGCATGCAGCGCCTGCTCGGCCTCGGCTGCCTTGTCGTGCCGTTCGGGGTGCAGCAGGTGGATCTCGGCGCGGGTCGGGTTGAGGACGACCACCCGGAACTGGGCCGGCCCCAGGAGGACGCGTTGCGTGATGGCGGCGACCAGCTCCGCGCTGGGAGCGGCCCTGTCGGTGACGACGAGGACCCGGGTGGCCCGAGGCCCTGTGGCGGTGGGCTGCGTGGTGAGGGAGGACGACATCGGGTGTGACCTTTCGCGAGCGAGGGAGTGGCGGGGCGCGTCGTCAGTCGGCGGCGGGGCGGACGCGCTCGGTGCGGTCCTTCTGGGTCACGGTCAGGTAGATGACCACGGCCAGGATGGTGCCGAGGAACAGCACGCTGGTGCCCAGCGTCCCGAGGCCCAGTCCGCCGTCGGAGCGCGGCGAGGCGAGGAAGTCGCCGATGTTCGCGCCCAGCGGCCGGGTCAGGATGTAGGCCAGCCAGAACGTCAGCACCGGTCCGGCGCCGAGCTTCCAGGCGGCCAGCACGCTCAGGATGAGGCCCAACGGGAGCAGCACGGACCCACCGGCGGACCAGCCTGTCAGCTCGAGGGTCCAGTCGCCCGCGGCGGTGCCCAGGGCGAAGGTCACGAGCACGGTGAGCCAGTAGAAGGACTCACGTGGGGTGGTCACGATGGTGTGGATCGACAGCGTGCCCTCCCGGGCGTACCAGATGCCGAAGACGGCTGCCAGCAGCGCGGCGAACACCGCCGTGCTGATCCAGAGGGGTACGCCGCGGCCGTCGGTCAGGTTGTCGGTGACCAGGGTGCCGACGACGCTGATCAGGACCACGGCCAGCCAGTAGATGCCCGGCACGTAGCGGGCGGCCCGGAACTGGGCAACCAGCACCAGGATCAGCGCCGCCGAGAACACCAGGGTCGTGTTCGTCAGGCCGAAGCCCAAGGTCTCGTTGATGTAGTCGGCGAAGCTCTCACCCACGGTCGTGCACAGGATCTTGATGATCCAGAAGTACACGGTGACCTCGGGCACCTTGTTGAGCATCTGACGTCTGAGGGAGACACCGCTGGTCGTGGTCATGCGTCCAGCGTCGGACACCCCGCCTGCCGATAACCTGATCGTGTCGCCCCGCTGCCGGGCTGCGGGGCCCGCAGCAGGCGCCCCGAGAACACCCCGTGCGCGGTGCGCACCGCCACCGTGAGCCAGGCGGTCAGCAGCCCCCCGTACAGGACCACGGCAGCGCCCACCAGGACGTGCGCACCGGTCGCGGCCGCCAGGCCGGAGGTGCCGGTGACCACGGTGCCGACGGGGAACGTGAACGACCACCAGGTGAGCGCGAACGGCAGTCCGCGCCGCGCCGTGCGCACCGTGATCGCGGCGGCCAGGGCAAGCCAGAGCATCGCGAACCCCCACATCGGCGCCCCGTAGACCAGGCCCATCGCCTCGAACGTCGTGCCGTACGGCGCCGGCAGCACCGACGTGGCGGTGCTGCCCAGGGTATGGGCGGCGGTGATCGACTGGCCCAGGGGTCCCAGCACGATCCACAAGGTGGGCACCGCAACCGGTTCGCCCACCTTGTGGTGCACCAGTCGGCCCCAGATCAGCGTGATCGTCACCAGGCTGGCGACCAGGGTGAGCCCGAACATCATCGTGCAGGCCAGCTGCATGCTCAGCTGCCACTGCCCGGCAGGCAGGTGCGGCAGCAGCAGCGGCCCAGTGGCCGCGCTGACCATCGGGGGCACGATCGGCATCAACCAGCCACCGAAGGCGGAGTCCGGCTGCACCTCGTGGACGGTGAAGGCGCGGTAAGGCACCGCGACGGCGCTCCAGAGGCCGAGCAAGGTCCCGGCTGTCCAGAGCACGGCGTCGACGCCGACCGCCGCCGTCGGGCCGATCAGCGGCTGTCCCACCAGCAGGGCCCCCGCGCCCACGGTCATCAGCGCCATCGCCGGCGCACCGTAGAAGTGCGACATCACCGGGTCGGCCAGATGACCGCGGGCGGTCACCGGGTGCAGCCGCCAGTGCGCCAGCGTGGCCACGACCACCAGAGCGAGCAGGGCCACGTCGAGCGCCCACACCAGCCGTGCGAAGGCCGTCAGGCCGGGGACGTCGCCGGGCAGCGTCGCCGCCGCGTTGGCGACGATGCCGGTGCCCATCACCGCGGCGAACCAGTTCGGACCGACGAACCCGAAGGGCGCACCGCCGTCGAGCTCGGCGAGGAACCCGGTGGCGGCGTGGTCGCTGTCACGGGCCGAGCGGGTGAGCAACGTGGTCATGCCTCCAGCCTGCGCTGCTGCGCACCCACGCAGTAGCCGGTCGCTGCCTGTGCA
>JBBQRV010000211.1:0-6459 GCA_038214475.1 Propionibacteriales bacterium
CGCCGTGGACAAGACCAACGTCACCGCGATGTCCGGGCTGGCCCAGCTGGGCGTGGGTCCTGCCGGGTCCAAGGCCGCCACGCCGACTGACACGCCGACACAAGGATCGAGCTGAGATGAGCATCTTCGAGACCGAGACGACCGAGGCCGGCGACGCCCCGGCCACCGACCCGCCGGAGACTGCTGTCAGCGCTGACGGCGGGAGCGGCTCGACGCCGCCCCCCGAGCAGGAGGAGAAGAAGCGCCGCCGCCGGATCATCGCGTTCTTCCTCGTCCTCGCGCTGCTCCTGGGAGTCGGCGCTCTCTTCGCGTGGTACTTCATCACCCGCAAGCCGTTGACCGAGCTACCCGGCCTGAGCGTGGCCACGCTGCCCCACTACGAGCGGAGCATCTACGGCGTGACCGGGCCGCTCGGGCTGGCGGTCACCCCGACCGGGGACCTGGTCTATGTCTCGGACGGCACGGTCAGCGGCAAGGTGACTATCTTCGACGGTGCCGGCAAGCAGGTCGGGACCATCGTGGCGCCCAAGGCCGAGGCGGCCAAGCCGCACCAGCCGATGTACGTCGCCGTCGACCCGGTCAACCAGGACGTCTACGTCAGCGACCGGATGAGCCGCGCGATCTACGTCTACGACGCGCGAGGCACGTACCTGCGCACGTTCGCCCCGAAGGGTGACCTGGGCACACCCGAGTGGGCCCCGCTCGCGCTGGGTTTCGCCGCCGACGGCAGCCTCTACGTCACGGACGTCCGCGGCAAGGAGGCCACGCAGCACCGGGTCCTCGTCTTCGACAAGGACGGCACCCTCGTTCGCTCGATGGGCAAGCCGGGAGAGCTCAACTACCCCAACGGTGTCATGGTCGACGCCAAGGGCGACGCCTACGTCAGCGACAGCAACAACGGACGGCTCGTCGCCTTCGACCCGTCCGGCACGATCGTTGCCCAGGTCTCCAGCGGGCTGGGCGAGGGTGACCTGGGGATGCCGCGCGGCGTCGGCCTGGACGACTCCGGCCGCCTCTTTGTCGTCGACACGACCGCCCATATGGTCCGCGTCTTCACCGTCGGCGCCACGGCTGCCGCCACGCCCACCTATGTGGGCTCGTTCGGGGGCGAGGGTCGGCTCGACGGCACCTTCGAGTACCCCAACGGGCTGGCCGTCGACACACGTGCCCACATCTACGTCACGGACCGGCTCAACAACCGGGTCCAGGTCTGGGGCTTCCGAGATGGGCACGCAAGAGGGTGGTCGGCGCGGGGGGAGCGACCTGTCGCTTAGCCAGCGCGGCCCCGACAAGTCAAAATAAACACAAGAAGGAGGAACGACATGAGGAGACTTCTCCTCCTGGTCGCGGGAGGTGCCCTGGCATTTTTCATGGGCGCAGCCCCTGCCCAGGCGGACAACGGCCCGCACGTGAGTACATCCGCCACTGGCATAAGGTTGGACTACAACGTGGGTGGCAGCGGATGGAGGTGCGCCAGCTGTCACCGGGCACACACCGCGCAGGGCAGCAACCTGCTCGTGCAGGCCCAGCCGGCACTGTGCTTCACCTGTCATGACGGCTCGGCCGCTGCTACGAACGTCGAGGGTGGAGTCCTCGCCGGCAGCGCTGGCACTGGTCTCCGTGGCGGCTGCACTCAACACCAGCGGGGCACTCAAGGACCAGGCCGGTCCTACCGCTGGTAGCTACGGTTGGTCGGCGACGAACCAGCGGATCCCGGTCCTGGGCACACCCGTGCCCGTCACCTCGACGCACAACATCACCGGCATCGGCACGAGCACGATGTGGGGCAACGGCCCCATCTCGGCCACGGCCAACGCCGGCAAGGATGTCACGCTGGAGTGCGGCTCGTGCCACGACCCGCACGGTAACGGCAACTACCGCATCCTGCGGTCGGTGCCGAACGACTCCGGTGCGGCTACCGGCGTCACGATCCCCGACGCCACCGCAAAGTCCTACACGACGGTGAACTACTGGTTGGCCGGCGACGGCAACGTGCCGCTGGACCCCAGCGGCGTGACGACCGTGGTCAACCACGGGCAGACCGTCGCGGTGCCTGACGGATATCTCCAGAACGTCTCCGCCTGGTGCACCACCTGTCACACCCGGTACCTGGCACCATCAGAGTCCGGGGGGACGAGCTCGGGCGATGCGGTGTTCACCTACCGGCACCGGTCGGACAACCCGCTGAACAGCAGCCCGAACTGCGTCCAGTGCCACGTCGCTCACGGTTCGAACGCCGTCATGGGCAGCACGGGCCAGAGCAAGTACAACGCGCTGGTCAAGCTGCCGGATGGCACCATCCCGGCCACCTACCCGGTGCAGGTCGCCCTGCCCGGCATCACGGTGACCGGCTCGGCCGACAGCAGGCTGCTGCGGGCCGACAACCGCGGCATCTGCATCATGTGCCACGACAAGTGACGGACATGACGGCTAGCGCTCGCAGCTAGGCGTCTCGGACTTCGGGTGGCCCGGCCCGGCCGGACCACCCGAAGTCCACTCAACCCACACCGACCGAGACGAGGAGGAGCCCCGTGACCCGCACGAGCCAGCGCACTCCTCGTCGCACCCGCTCCCGCGGGTCCGACGCGGTGCGCGCCACCGTGCTCGCGCTCGCCCTGGCCATGGCGATCCTCACCTTCGGCCCCTCCCGCGTCGTCGCCCCGTCCGCTTCCGCCGACTCCCTGCCGACGGCCAGCGCGACGGCCAGCGCGACGGCCTCCGCGACCGACCCGGCCGCCAGCCCCACCACATCGGCGCTCGGCGCGACCCCCACCCCCGCCACGACGGACCCGGCGGCCACCGGCACCCCCTCACCGACGTCGACCTCGACCCCCTCCCCTGCCACGACGGTCCCGGCGGCCACCGGCACCCCCTCACCGACGTCGACGTCGGGCCCGCTGCCGGACCCGGCTGCCACCGCGACCCCCGACCCGCTGCCCAGCCCGACACCGATCCCCGGCCCCATCACGACCCCCTCGCCCGCGCCCACCACCGCGCTCGTGGCCGGCCACGTGGTGCTGGCCCGCGTCACGGGCTCGCCGTCGGCCGCGACCTACCTCGCCGTCGACGCCCGGGCCACCGGCGCCTCGCCCTTCCAGACCTTCCGGGTGCGGTTCGCGATCACCAACCCCGGCGACGCGGACCTCTCGCTCAGCCCGCGCCTGGAGTTCCGCCGGCAGGGTGACACCGCGTTCACGCCGGTGCCCGAGAAGGCCACCGTCGCCGTCCCGGTCCACGTCGAGCACGAGTGGGTCGCCAGCCCCGGCGGCGGCACCCAGACCGGGCCCGAGGGCGCGGGCATCTCGACCGGGGACCTGCACACCTGCTCGGACTCCTCCCTCACCCCCTCCGCAGGACACCACTCGATGACGGCGAACCCCGACGTGACCCTCACGGTGCCGGCGGGCTCGTGCACCGAGGAGGAGTTCACGGTCGGCCTCTCTGTCGACGCGCAGTACCTCACCGGTTACGAGCTCCGGGTCACCGACGCCGGGACCGCCCTCTCCGGCGAGCACCCCGCCGAGATCGACCTCGGCCCGGCCCCTGCGGTCCGCCTCTCCTCCGGACAGCGCCAGGGCGCCCGCGTCGGTGCCGCTCCGTCGTCGGCCTCGGCATACCCGATCCTCCAGGGCGGCTCGGCGTCGCTGGGCGGGCTGCAGGTCCAGGTGTCCGCCCCGGTCATGGCCGCGACGACCGGCGCGACGGCCACAGCCGGGGTGTCAACCGTCCACGGCCCGTACTCCCTCAGCTCGGACCAGTGCGCGACGTGCCACAGCGGGCACACGTCCCGGGGGGCCAACCTTCTGGTGACAAGCGGGCCGTCGAGCACGCTGTGCTTCACCTGCCACGACGGCCTGGGGGCCTCGACCGACGTCAGGACCGAGTACGCGCTCACCCGCCCGGCCAACGACGCCGCCACCCGCGCGTACTTCTCCCACGACGCGATCTCGCCGAGCTCGCACACCCTGGCCTCCCAGGAGGAGTTCGCCGGCGTGCTCAACCGGCACAGCGACTGCTCCGACTGCCACGACTCGCACCAGGCCAACGGCTCCTCCCCGAGCGCTCCGCTGACCGACGCCACCCAGACTCCGGCCGTCCCGACCGGCTGGAGCGCCTCCGGCGACCTGGCCGGCATCTCCGGGGTGGCGGTGACCAACGGCCCAGCCGGGTCCGCCCCGGCATACACCTTCCTCGACGGGCTCGCCAAGCCGGTCACCCACGAGTACCAGCTGTGCTTCAAGTGCCACTCCGGCTACACCCAGCTCCCGGCCCCGATCCCCGGCAAGCCGTCGACCGACGAGACCGACACCGCCGTCGAGTTCAACCCCAACAACCCCTCGTTCCACCCGGTGGAGGCGGCCGGCACCAACCAGACCGCCGCGATGCAGTCCAGCCTCGACGGCACCTCCCCGTACAAGCTGTGGAACTTCACCGTCGGCGGCACGGTCCGGTGCCTCAACTGCCACGCGAGCAGCACCACGCCCGACACCACCGCAGACCCCGGCGCAGCCCTCCAGCCACACGCCTCGGCCAACCGCGGGATCCTCTTGCGCAACTACCAGGACCGGGTCCTGGCGACCACCGACGCGCGGTACAGCTCCGGCGACTTCGCGCTGTGCTACGTGTGCCACGCCGAGGCGCCGTTCGCCAACGAGAGCGGCCCGGGCAGCACGACGGCGACGAACTTCAACCTCCACGGGCTGCACCTGACCCAGCTGCAGGGCTTCGGCAGCGGCGGCACCGACATCGACACCCCCGGCGCCGGACAGGGCAACGCCGTGTGCGCCGAGTGCCACTTCCGGATCCACTCCACGAGCGAGAAGGTCGGCGCCCAGCAGGTCGCCGGCAGCCGCCTGGTCAGCTTCGCGCCCGACGTCCAGCCCGTCGTGCCCGGCGGCACCCTGTCCTGGACCCCGAACAGCACGGGCGGCAACTGCAGCCTCACCTGCCATGGGGAAATGCACAAGGGCCTCGGCTACACCAGCTGACCGCGCCCGCCCTCCCGACCGCCGTGCCCCCCACCCCGCCTGCCCCCCGCTGCGCGGCCGCGTTCCCCGCGCCTCACCTGCGGCATAGGGGGGCAGGGGCACAGCCCCCGGAGTATGCCGACCCACGCCCGGTCATGGGCCGTTTCCGGATCGTCTCTACCCGATATGTGCCGCCCGGCGGATAGTGCGCCAAAACGCTCAAAAGGACACTAGATGCAGTGGCCGGCCCCGCGTGGGAGGCGGCCGGTCGGCCCCCGATGAAGGAGTAGGAATCACATGAGCCAGCCGCAAGGATCCAGCGGCGGTCGCGCGTCGGTAGCTGAGTTCAGGAGCGACCTCCTCGGCCGTCTCGGGCTCGGCGACAGTGCGGGCGACCAGGACATCGAGGGCGCCTACCGCGACGTCCTGGACTTCCTCGACACGGCCCCCGCGGGCCTGTCGGGTTGGGCCGACAGCCAGCGCGACGACGTCGACCGCGCGTTCGCCCTGCTCGCCGGCCCCGAGGACGCCCTCGCCGAGGCGAGCAACGAGGCCGCCCTGGCGAGTGCGGCTCCCGCGGCGGCCCCGGTCCCGCAGCCGACCCGGCCGGCGGTCACCGCCGCAGCCGCACCGGTGCCCGCCGGCTCGCGGGGCCTCGGTCGGCGTCAGCTCGTGTGGATCCTCGCCCCGGTCCTCGGCGTCGCGCTCGTGCTCGGTGTCTATTTCATGGGCAGGACCGGCTCCAGCATGCCCGGCGTCGCCGGTACCACGCCGTCCTCGACGCAGACCGGTGCCGACCCGGCCCAGGTGGCCGCGCTGATGCAGAAGATCGCCGCCAATCCCAAGGACATCACCTCCCTGCAGGCGCTGGGCGACCAGTACTTCCAGGCCGGCGACTACAAGACGGCCAGCGACTGGGAGAAGAAGGTCCTCGCGGTCGACGCCAAGAACCAGGCCGCGCTGCTCGCGCTCGGCGCAGCCCAGTTCAACCTCGGCAACCCGGCCGAGGCGCAGAAGCAGTGGCTCGTCGCGGTGAAGCTCTACCCGAGCAACGCGGAGGTGCACTACGACCTCGGCTTCCTGTACATGAGCCAGACCCCGCCGGACAACGCCAAGATGAAGGCCGAGTGGCAGAAGGTCATCGACATCGACCCCAACTCCGCCCTCGCCAAGACGGTCGCCACCCATCTGGCCAGCTCCACCCCGACGCCGAGCCCCAGCAACTAGCCCCTGCCATGAACACCATCAGCCTCGCCGTCGCGTTCGCCGCAGGAGTCGTCTCCTTCGCGTCGCCGTGCTGCCTGCCGCTCGTCCCGGCCTATGTGACCTACATGGTCGGGACGACCCCGGCGGGAGCGCCGTCGGCGAGGCGGGTGGCTCTGCAGCAGGCGCTGGCCTTCGTCCTGGGCTTCACGGTGGTGTTCGTCGCGCTGTGGGCGTCGGTGGGGCTGGTCGGCTACCTGCTGCGCGACTACGTCGGGGTCATGCGGCA
>JBBQRV010000212.1:0-6452 GCA_038214475.1 Propionibacteriales bacterium
CGGCAGCGACCATCTCGGAAGAGACCACCACGACGGCCACCGGCTTGTCGAGACCATCATCATCGGCGACGCCGACGACGGCGGCCTCACGCACCTCGGGATGCTCCAGCAGCCGGCTCTCGACCTCCGCCGGGGACACCCAGATGCCTCCGGCCTTGAGCATGTCGCTGTTGCGGCCCAGGCAGACGTAGCTGCCCTCGGTGTCGCGCACATAGGTGTCACCGGTGCTCAGCCACGCGCCCTGGAAGACCTGCCTGGTGGCGTCGGTGCGGTGCCAGTAGCCCAGCGCGATCGACTCGCCGCGCACGTGCAGGGCGCCCGGCTCGCCGTCGGCGACCGGCTGCCCGAAGGCGTCGCGCACCTCGATGTCGTAGCCGGGCACCGGCACTCCCGTGGTGCCCGGCCGGATGGACCCGGGCCGGTTGGAGAGGAAGATGTGCAGCGCCTCGGTGGACCCGATCCCGTCGAGGATCTCCACCCCGAACCGGTCGGTGAACCGGCGCTGGAGCGGGGCCGGCAGCGGCTCCCCCGCCGAGGCACACATCCGCACCGAGCCGAAGGCGTCGTCGGCCAGGTCGCTGGCGTTGAGGGCGGCGTAGAAGGTGGGCACCGCGAAGAACAGCGTGGGGCGGTGTCGCTCGAGCTGCTCGCGGACCACGTCGGGGCTGGGCCGCCGGGGCTCGAGCACGGTGGCGGCGCCGACGGCGAACGGGAAGAAGACGGTGTTGCCGATGCCGTAGGCGAAGAACATCTTGGCCACCGAGAACGTGACGTCGTCCGGCGTGATGCCGAGCACCTGGGCGCCGTACGTCTCGCAGACGTGGCGGATGTTGGCATGGCGGTGCATCGCGGCCTTGGGCGTGCCCGTGGTCCCGGACGTGTAGAGCCACAGGCCCCACGAGTCGTCGACGGTGGGGGCGATCTCGCGCAGTCGCGCCGGCGCCTCCCGGCCGAGCGTGACGACCTCGTCCCACGTGTGCGTCGACACCCGGTCCGGCACGTCGAGCACCGCACCCCCCGCCAGCACCACCCGCTCCACGTCGGGTGCGGCCGCGACCGCCTCGCCGACGGCGTCGACGAACTCCGAGGTGGCCAGCACCACGCGGGCACCGGAGTCGGCCGTGA
The DNA here is from genome assembly GCA_038214475.1 of Propionibacteriales bacterium. GTDB lineage: Bacteria > Actinomycetota > Actinomycetes > Propionibacteriales > Nocardioidaceae > Nocardioides. The sequence goes on from JBBQRV010000212.1 coordinate 1,126, forward strand.
TCGTGCCCAGCTCGGCGCCGGTGAGCATGGTCGACACCGGGACCGCGACCAGGCCGGCCCGGAAGGCGCCCAGGATCCCGGTGAGCATGGGGAGCTCGTCGGACATCAGCAGCAGCACCCGGTCGTCTCGGCGCAGACCGAGGCTGCGCAGCCCGGCCGCCACCACGGCGACCCGCTCGTCGAGGTCGGCGTAGGTCAGGGTCTCGGACGCGAGCACGGCGGTGCGCCCACCGTCGCCGGCGAGCACGTGCCGGGTGACCAGGTACTCGGCCGCGTTGAACCGGTCAGCACTCATCGGGTCAGATCCTCGCGTGGTCGTAGCTGCCCCGCTGCCCGCTGCCGTAGCGGCGCAGGGCGCCGTCGGGACCGGATGCGTTGGGCCGGATGAAGATCCAGTTCTGCCAGGCGGTGAGCCGGCCGAAGATCTTGGTCTCGAGCGTCTCGGGGCCCACGAAGCGGTGGTTGGCCTCCATCCCGGTGAGGGCGTCAGGGGACAGCGCGGCGCGCTCCTCCAGCGCGATCCGCAGCTCGTCCTCCAGGTCGAGGTCGTCGAGGGCCATGGTGACCAGCCCGAGCGAGTCCGCGGTGCCGGCGTCGAGACGGTCACCGCGCCGCTCCCGGGCCGCGGCCAGCTGGTCGTCGTGGCCCCAGAACCGGGACTCGAGCCGGGACAGCCCGTTGCCCATCGGGAACCTGCCGTCGTTGCTCCCGGTGACCACCAGCACCGCCGGCTCGGCGTCGGGGTCGACGTCCTCGTAGACCCCGTCGAGCATGTAGGTGCGGTCCGCTCCCAGCGCGAGCTCGAGCAGCACCCCCGCGAAGCAGCTCCCCGGCTCCACCACCGCGATCAGGCTGCGGCTGGTCACGTCGAGCCGCTTGAGGGTGCGCTTGAGCAGCTGCGTGGTCTCGTGCACCAGCCAGTCGTCGGCCAGCGCCGCCAGCTGGGCGTCGTGGGCCAGCACCCGGTCGACGTCGCCCCGGGTGCGCAGCACCCAGGTGCCCAGCTCGGGCTCGTTGGTGCGCAGCCGCAGGACCAGGTCGTCGAGGGCTCGGGCCACCGCCAGCGGCCACCAGGAGGTGCCGAGGGCGAGGACCCCGGCCGCGTCCGCCGGAGGCTCCTCGCTCGGACCGGTCACGGTGATCTCGACCCGGCGGGCCCGGCGGTCGAGCACTGCGGACACGTGGGGGTAGTCGATCCGCTCGTCGGTCTCGGTGCGCTCCAGCGCGGTGAGCTGGACGCCGGTGCCACCGGGTCGGGTGGAGGCGTCCGCCGCCACCCGGGCGCGGCGGGCGATCTCGTCGTCCCAGGCGTTGCGGGGCACGGTGGCGTCCACCAGGCCCCAGTCGACCGCGGTGGCGCCGCGGTAGCCCTCGGCCCGGGTGGCGAACAGGTCGGCCCGGTCCCGGCGCACATGGCGCTTGTCCACGACCCGGGTGAGTCCGCCGGTGCCGGGCAGCACGCCGAGCAGCGGCACCTCGGGCAGGGAGACCGTGGAGGAGCCGTCGTCGATGAGCACGATCTCGTCGCAGGCGAGCGCCAGCTCGTAGCCGCCACCGGCGGCGGTGCCGTTGAGGGCAGCGATCCAGGTCTGCCCGGAGGTGGCACGGGCCTCCTCGATGGCGTTGCGGGTCTCGTTGGTGAACTTGCAGAAGTTCACCTTCCAGGCGTGCGACGACTGCGCGAGCATCCGGATGTTGGCACCGGCACAGAACATCCGCTCCAGCCCGCCGGTCAGCACCACCGCCGTCACGCCCGGGTGCTCGAAGCGCAACCGCTGCACCACGTCGTACAGCTCGATGTCGACGCCGAGGTCGTAGGAGTTCATCTTCAGCTCGTAGCCGGGGACCAGCCCGCCCGCCTCGTCGACCTTCAGCGTGACGGTCGCCACGTCGCCGTCGACGTCGAGGCGCCAGTGCCGGTAGCGCCCGGGTGCGGTGTCGAAGTCGACACGTGGTGGCCCGACCGGGACGGCGTCCTGCGTGCCGGGGTCGTCGGTGTCGAGGGCGGTCATCGCCGGGCCTCTCCTTCGATGGGGGCTGGTGCTGCCCGTCACTCTACGCTTGACTAGACATGCGTCAAGAGTTTGTCGTACGTCGCTCGGGTCGTCGTGCCGCCGCCCGGTTCCCCGCCCCGGCGCGGTCCGGCTGACACAATGACGCCCGACCGGCGAGCCCCCGAGGAGGACCACGTGACCCCGCTTGCACCCTCCACCACGCGACGGCGGGAGGTGGGGTCGGCGAGCGCGCGGTCGCTGCTGCTCACGGTGCTCGGCGAGTTCGTGCACCCACGCCAGGAGACCGTGTGGACCGCGACCGTGCTCGAGGCGCTGGGCGCCCTCGGCGTCGAGGAGAAGTCCGCCCGGCAGGCCCTCACCAGGACCGCGAGCGAGGGTCTCCTCGCCTCGACCCGGCACGGCCGCCGGGTCCTCTGGGCGCTCACACCCCACGGTGGCCGCCTGCTCGAGGAGGGCACCCGCCGGATCTACGGCTTCCTGCGCGAACGACACCCGTGGGACGGCCGCTGGCTGGTGCTGTCGGTGCCGATCCCGGAGACCCAGCGCCAGCTCCGCCACCGGCTCCGGACCCGGCTCACCTGGCTGGGGCTGGGCTCCCCCACGTCCGGCCTGTGGATCACCCCCGACGCCGGCCTCGACCGCGACGTCCAGGCGGTCGTGCGTGACCTGGGCCTGAGCGACCAGGCGTTCGCGTGGATCGGACCCGCCAGCGGCATCGGCGACGAGAACCGGCTGCTCGGCGCCGCCTGGGACCTCGCGGAGGTGGAGGAGCGTTACCTCGCCTTCCTCGACGACTTCGGCAGCCGGGTCGCGACCGGGCCCGCCGAGTCGTTCGGCGCCCAGGAGCAGATGGTCCAGGAGTGGCGTCGGTTTCCGTTCCTCGACCCCGACCTGCCCGGCGAGCTGCTCGACCACGACTGGCCGGGCCTGCGGGCGGCCGAGCTGTTCCACGACCGGCACGCGGCCTGGCACGAAGGCGCCCAGGCCGAGTGGGAGCGGATGGATCGGGCCGCCGGCCCCAAGGCCTGAATCGCGGCGTCCGCAGGACCGGGCTCCCCACGTCGTCACCGCTCGGCGGCGATCAGGAACCCTTCGTCGTGCCGTTCCAGGGTGAGCGTGACGTGGTCGTCGAAGAGCGGCCGCCCGCGGGCGTCGGCGTACGCGATGTCGTAGCTCACGGTGAGATCCGCCGGCCGTGCGACCACGTTGCTGACGGTGGTGTTCGGCCGTTTCTGCCAGGCCTGGCGGTAGCCGGCGAAGGACCCGCTGCTGTCCTGGAAGCCGGGCGTCAGCATCCGCCACGACGCAGCCTGGTCGGTGGTCGCGGTGGCCACGTAGGTGCGCACGAAGCTGCGCAGCTCGGCGGCGGTCGGGGCGCCACCCGGATCGGCGCTCGGCGACGGGGACGGGGACGGGCCGGTGGCAGGCGTCGACGGGGCTCCGCTCGACCCGCTCGCGGTCGGCCCAGCGCCGTCGTGCAGCAGGCTCCAGCCACCGAAGGCCAGTCCGGCGAGCGCGGCGAGTGCCGCGGCCACCAGCAGCGGGGCCCGCCGCGCCGGGGCCTTCGAGGCTGGCCCGGGCGGTGTCGGCTCAGGCGGCGTCGGCGCGGGCGCCACGGGCGGTACGACGGGGGCCTCGAGGGTGCCGTCCACCACCGGGGAGAGCACGGTGGGCGGTCCCCCGGCGAGGAAGTCGCGGACCCGGGACATGGGCCACCGGTCCTCGGGCTGCACGGTCATCGCGCCCTCCAGGAACGGGCCCAGCCAGCCCGGGTCCGGCACCCGGGGCGGGGGCTGGCTGACGATCCGGTAGAGCGTGGCCATCAGGTCGCCGTCGGACTCGTAGGCCGGACTCCCGGTGAGCGCGAAGTAGCAGGACGCCCCGAGCGACCACACGTCGCTCGCCTCGGTGGCCGATCGGCCCGACACCACCTCCGGGGCGAGGTAGGCCGGCGACCCGATCACCATCCCGGTGCGGGTCAGGCTCTCGTCACCGGCGAGCCGGGCGATCCCGAAGTCGGTGAGCTTCACGTGCCCGTCGGGCGTGACCATCATGTTCGAGGGCTTCACGTCGCGGTGCACGATCCCTGCCCGGTGCGCGGCCCCGAGCGCGTCGGCGACCTGGGCCAGCAGCCCAGCGGTCCGGTCCGGCGACAGCGGCCCCTCGCGGCGCACCACGTCGGCCAGGCTGGCTCCCTCGACGTACTCCATCACCAGCCACTGCTGGTGATCCTCGACGACGAGGTCGAGCACCGCGACGATGTGCGGGTGGTTGAGGGCGGCGGCCAGCCGGGCCTCACGCTCGGCACGCCGGAAGCCCGGGTCGGTGTCGTGCTCCGTCCGGGGGTCGCCGGGGGGTGCGTCGTCGCGCCCGAGCCGCTTGATCGCGACCGCGCGGTCGAGGACGACGTCGTGGGCCAGCCACACCGCGCCCATGCCGCCTCGGCCGACCTCACGCTCGAGGTCATACCTTGCTGCGATCACCGGGGCTCCTTCGAGGGGTCTCCGGCGATCGTAGACACCGCGCGGAACCCGTGCCGCGGGGCCGCCCGGGCTCAGCTCAGGTCAGGCCCTCCGCGGCGAGGTGCACGTAGTCGAACTCCACGGGCTGGTCGTTGATGCCGGCCTGGGGCGGCGCGATCCATCCGGCGAACCTGCCGTACTCGTACTCCGGCACCATCAGCTCGGCCACGGCCCGGCGGTCCTCCTCCGAGGGCAGCCACGCGGGGACGGCGGCGGCCCAGGCGTCGTCGCCGAGCACCTCCCCCTCCGGGCTGACGTGGTGGCCTGAATAGGCGCCGACCCGGCGGTTGAAGCCCTCGTGGGGCAGGATCAGCCGCTCGTCCAGACCGGCGTCCTCGAGCGCCTGGTTCCAGCGACGCACGCCGTTGGCGCAGTCGGCGACGTACTCGTCGCGCAGGTCCAGGTTGAGGGCGCTCAGCATCGGCACCTCGCGCTGCCGGATCTCGCCGTCCTCGACGTGGTTCATGGTGCGGGTGGCGTCGAGCAGCACGTGGTCGTCCTTGCGCCGGGTCTCCATCCAGCGACCCTTGAGGCCGGACGAGTAGTAGTTGCCCGCGTTGGTGGACTGCTCGGAGCCGAAGAGGTCCATGGACACCGAGAACTGGAAGTTGAGGTACTTCTGGATCGTGGTGAGCGGGATTCCGCCGTGCGGGAGGATGTCGGCGGTGCCGTGCTCCTTCATCAGCTCGGCGGTCCGCTCCACGATGCGTTGCACGCCGGTGGTGCCGACGAACATGTGGTGCGCCTCCTCCTTCAGCATGAACTCACAGGTGCGCGCGAGCGGGTCGAA
>JBBQRV010000213.1:0-6446 GCA_038214475.1 Propionibacteriales bacterium
CCGCGTGGTCAACAAGACCGGCTCGTTCCTCACCGTGCTGATGAAGGCGCCCGACGGGGCGCCGGCCAGCATCGACATCTACACCTGCTTCTTCATGTCGGGGAAGTTCCTGGCCACCGCCACCCTGCGCGCCGACGTACCCCGCGAGGCGATCGTGCCGCTGGGCGAGCTGGAGTTCGAGGGCCGGCTGCTCCCCGCGCCGGCCGACCCGGACCGGGTGCTGGCGGCGTCGTACGGTCCCGACTGGCGCACGCCCGACGCGGGCTTCAAGCACGAGCCCAGCACCGACATCACGCTCCGCTTCGACCACTGGTTCGGCAACCTGATGCGCCAGCGCCGCGACTGGGAGATCTACTGGCGCGACGGCTGGAAGCCGACGCACGACAGCGGGTCGGACTTCTTGGAGTGGGTCCGCGCCGAGCTCCCGGAGGGTGGCACCGTCGTCGACGTCGGCACCGGTCGTGGCCAGGACGCCCTCGCCCTGGCCCGCGACGGGCACCGGGTCTGGGCCCTCGACTACGCCCGTGAGGCCTTCCGGGCGGTGCTCGACGACCCGGAGCACGAGACGCTCCCGCTGAGCATCCACAAGGTCAACTTCCAGGACACCCGTGACGTGCTGTCGCTGGCCACCTGGGTGGCGCACGAGGCGGACCGGCCGCGCGCCGTCTATGCCCGCCACCTCCTCGACGCGCTCCCGCCCGACGCCCGCGACAACGTGTGGCGACTGGCCGCGATGGTGCTGCGCGGAGGTGGTCGGCTCTACGCCGAGGTCGACGTGCTGGCCCAGCGGCCCGGCCAGGAGCCCAACCGCTTCCACCCCCGGGCCGGCCGGCTCTTCCCCGTCACCCTCGACGGCCTCGGCGCCGAATGGGCCCGGCTGGGAGCGGTGGAGGTGTCCCGCACCAGCGTCGAGGGGGCTTCGGTGGCCGGAGCCGTCCGCTGGCGTATTGTCCTCGCGTGGCCGTGACCGAAGGGTCGAACGACTGAGGAGGGCAGCGATGACGACGCGTGTGTACCTCCACGTCGGCGCCCCCAAGTCCGGCACCACCTATCTCCAGTCGGTGCTGAAGGCCAACCCCGACGCCCTCGCGTCGCACGGCGTCGCCGTGATCGGACGCAGCCATCTCGACCTGGTGCATGCCGCCATGGTGGTGCGCGAGGACCCACGGCTCGACGCGCTCCCCGCGCGTGCCTCCGGCGCCTGGCAGCGGGTGCTCGACGACATCGCCGACTGGGCGGGTGCGACTGCCATCGTCAGCTACGAGCTGCTCGCCGGCGCCACCGCGGAGCAGGCCACGCGGGCGCTGGCCGACCTGGCGGAGTACGACGTGCACGTGGTGGTCACCGCCCGCGACCTGGCTCGGGCGCTGCCCTCGGCCTGGCAGGAGCGGCTGAAGTTTGCGCTCACCACACCACTCGAGCAGTGGCGCCCCCGGCCCGAGACCGACGAGCGGTCCGAGTGGGGGTGGCGCACCCTCGATCCGTCGGGCGTCGCGTCGCGCTGGGGCGCCGGCCTGCCGGCCGAGCGGGTTCACCTGGTCACGATGCCTCGGGCGGGCGGCCCCGACCTGCTCTGGCAGCGCTTCGCCGAGGCCTGCGGGCTCGCCGACGTCGCCGTGGACCTCCCGGACGAGAAGGCGAACACCTCGCTCGGCGCCGGCTCGGCCGAGCTGCTGCGCCGGGTCAACGAGCAGGTCGCCGACCCGGTCACCGGCAACCGGGAGCAGTCGCTGTGGTTGCGTGACACCTTGGCGCACCGGGTGCTGGCTCCGCTCGACGACGAGCCGATCGGGCTCACCGACGAGCAGTACGCCGAGGCCGAGCAGCGCTTCGGGGCCTGCCGCGCCGCGCTCGCGCAGTCGGGGTACTCCGTGCACGGGGAGGTCGACGACCTGGCACCGGGTCGCCGCGCCGCCCGGACCCCCGGTCAGGTGGAGGACAGCCGCCTCGTCGAGGTCGCCGTACGCGCGATCTGGGAGCTGTTGCTCCTGGTGCGCGCCGGGGACGCCGCGCGGCACGAACCGCGTCCGGGCGGCCAGTCGAGTGGCCAGAAGAGTGGCCAGTCGAGTGGCCAGTCGATCAGCCGGGCAGTGGCCGCGCGGCCCCGGGCCGTCGCCCGGTCGGCGCGTGGCCTGGTCGGCTCGGTCGTACGCCGGGCCAAGGGCAGCTCGTGGTGGGTGCTGGAGCAGCGGGTCGACGCCCTGGAGTCGGAGCTGGCGCTCAGCCGTCAGCTCCAGATCCGGCTGGCCATGCTCACCGACGTGGTCACCGAGCTGCTGCTGCCCCTGGAGGACCAGGATCCGGCGCGGCTCGAGGACGCCGTGAAGGCCTACCGCAAGGAGACGCTGTGACGCGCCCGCGCCACGGCCTCGATCCGGAGGCGCTGGGGCGGCTCGAGGCCCGGGTACGGGTGCTCGGCGACGACCTCGCCGAGGACACCAGGATCAACCGGGTGACTGCCGACGACCTGGCCGCGCTCGAGGCGACGGTCGGCGCGTTCGCCGCGCGCGCGCTGGAACGACACCGGGCCGGCCGCCCGGACCGAGCAGCCGAGGAAGGCAACTGATGGCACGACGACTGGTGCTGCACATCGGGGCGATGAAGTCGGGCACGAGCTTTGTGCAGAACGTGCTGTCCGAGAACAAGCAGCATCTGGCCGACCAGCAGCAGGTGCTGTTCCCGGGGACCCGGTGGCGGGCCCAGGTGAGCGCCGTACAGGACCTGATCGAGCGCGGTGGCCCGCGCCAGGAGGCGATCTCGCCGTCGGGGCCGTGGCACCGGCTGGCTGCCGAGGTCAACGACTGGGACGGCGACGCCGTGATCTCGATGGAGTTCCTCGGACCGCGCAGCGTCGCCAAGATCGAGCAGATCCAGGCCTCGTTCCCCGGTACCGAGCTGCACGTGGTGCTCACTGCCCGCGACCTGGCCCGCAGCATCCCGGCGATGTGGCAGGAGTCGGTGCAGAACGCCGGCACCACGACCTGGCCGGACTTCCTGACCGCGGTGCGGGCCGAGAACCGCAAGCAGCCCGGGCCCGGCAAGTGGTTCTGGAACCACCAGGGCCTGGCCCCGATGGCCCGGCGCTGGGCGAACACCGTCGGCAGCCAGAACTTCACCCTGGTCACGGTGCCGCCCAAGGGTGCGCCGTCCAGCCTGCTGTGGGACCGGTTCACGTCGGTGGCCGGCATCGACGGGGCCGCCTGCTCGCTCGACGTGCTGGCCAACCCGTCGATCGGCGCCGCCTCGGCGATGGTGATGCGCGACCTCAATGCCGCCCTGGCCGACGACCCGTTGTCGAAGCGGGCCTACCACACCTACGTCAAGCACGCCCTGGCCAAGCGCAGCCTGGCCGACCGGCAGCGGGCCGAGCCGGTGCTCGGGCTCGACGAGCGCTGGGTGCGCAAGCGCGGCGCCGAGGAGGTCGACCGGCTGCGCGAGCTGGGGCTCACCGTGGTCGGGGACCTCGACGAGCTGTTGCCGCAACCGGTGTCGGGCGTGCACACCGACGACATCGGGACCGACGAACAGCTGACGGCGGCGATCGCCGCCCTCACGGCCGCGGTGCGGCACTGGGCCAGCCTGGAGCCCGAGGGCCGGCAGGGCGCCGGGCGGAAGCGTCGAGGAGGCGCGGCCAAGGGTGCCGGGAAGAAGGGGGCGGCCCGGGCCGCGACCGAGTCCGAGCCGGAGGACGACGAGTGATCGGCCGACGTACGAAGGGCTCCCGCGAGGGGCTGCCCACGGTCGCGGCCATCACGATGGCCCGCGACGAGGGGGCGATGCTCACGCGGTGGGTGCGCTATTACGGCGACCAGCTGGGGCTCGACCACCTGGTCGTGATCGACGACAACAGCTCGGACGGCTCGACTCGCGACCTGCCCTGCTCGGTGCTGCACATCCCCCCGATCAAGGCGTCCTTCGAGGAGGCCCGGATGGGGATGCTCAGCTCCCTGTCGGCGTCGTTGCTGCAGGCGTACGACGCGGTGCTGTTCGCCGACGTCGACGAGTTCGTGGTGGCGGACCCCGACAAGTACGACGGGCTGCTCGACCTGGTGGCCGACCGCAAGGGCAAGCAGGCCCTGGGAGTGATGGGGCTCAACGTCGTCCAGCTGGCCGACGAGGCCCCCCTCGACCCCGCCCAGCCGATCCTCGGTCAGCGCCGCGCCGCCAAGTTCATGCCGCTGATGTGCAAGCCCTCGCTCAAGTGGGTGCCCGCCGACTGGCGCTGGGCCTCGCACGGGATCATGGCGCCCTACAAGGTCGACCCCGACCTCTACATGTTCCACATGAAGTTCGCCGACCGCGACCTGCTGCAGGCGGCGGGGGACCGGCGCCGTGCGCTCGTGGAGTTGGACGGCCGGGCGAAGTCGAGCTCGTGGCGGCTCGGCGGCGACGAGATGGTGGCGCTGCTCGACCGGATCGCGGCCGACACCGACCCGGCGCAGATCGAGCCCTTCAAGCCCACCCGAAAGGCGCTGAAGAACGGCGTCGAGGAACGGCCGGCAGGCACCTGGCGGGCCGTGGGCGCGGGGCAGACGGTGGCGATGGAGCGCCGGATGGTCGTCGGCATCCCGGAGCGCTTCCACGGCCTGCTGTAGGTGACTCTTCCCACAGCCGCGGGATGACCCGTCGGTAATAAACTCGGCGACGCCGCATCCCCCACGGAAGGGTCATCATGGGCCGCCTCTGCCAGACCGACGATCTCACCGAAATCCAGGAGGAGATCGTCAAGGCCGTGCGCCAGTTCGTCGAGGCCAAGATCCTCCCGGTCGCGACCGAGCTCGAGCACAAGGACGAGTACCCCACCGAGATCGTCGAGGGCCTCAAGGACCTCGGCATCTTCGGCCTGATGATCCCCGAGGAGTACGGCGGGCTGGGGGAGTCGCTGCTCACCTACACGCTGGTCGTCGAGGAGATCGCCCGCGGCTGGATGAGCGTGTCGGGCGTCATCAACACGCACTTCATCGTGGCCTGGATGCTGATGCAGCACGGCACCGACGAGCAGAAGCAGAAGTACCTGCCCCGGATGGCCACCGGGGAGGTCCGGGGCGCCTTCTCCATGTCCGAGCCCGGCCTGGGCTCCGACGTCGCCGCGATCAAGACCAAGGCCGTCAAGGGCGACGACGGGGACTACACGATCGACGGCCAGAAGATGTGGCTCACCAACGGAGGCTCCTCCAACCTGGTGGCGGTGCTGGTGCGCACCGACGAGGGCGCGGAGACGCCGTACCGGAACATGAGCACGTTCCTGGTGGAGAAGGAGCCCGGCTTCGGCGAGACCGCCCAGGGCGTCACCGTCCCGGGCAAGATCGAGAAGATGGGCTACAAGGGGGTCGACACCACCGAGCTGATCTTCCAGGGCCACAAGATCTCCGCCGACCAGATCCTCGGTGGTGAGTCCGGCAAGGGCTTCTACCAGATGATGGACGGCGTCGAGGTGGGCCGCGTCAACGTCGCCGCGCGTGCGGTCGGGGTGGCCACCCGCGCGTTCGAGCTCGGTATCGCCTACGCCCAGCAGCGCGAGACCTTCGGCAAGAAGATCGCCGAGCACCAGGCCGTGCTCTTCCGGCTGGCCGAGATGGGCACCAAGGTGGAGGCCGCCCACGGGATGGTCGTCACGGCCGCCCGCAAGAAGGACAAGGGCGAGCGCAACGACCTCGAGGCCGGGATGGCCAAGTACCTCGCCTCGGAGTTCTGCAAGGAGGTCGTCGAGGACTCCTTCCGGATCCACGGCGGCTACGGCTACTCCAAGGAGTACGAGATCGAGCGCCTCTACCGCGAGGCCCCGATGCTGCTCATCGGCGAGGGCACGGCCGACATCCAGCGGATGATCATCGGCCGCCGGCTCCTCGAGGACTACAAGCTGCGCTGATGGCGGACCAGGCGTCCCTCCCGGCCGGTCACCTGCGGCGGCAGGCCGAGGCGTGCGACCGCCTCGGCTCGCCGATGTACGCCGCGCTGCTCGACCGGGTCGCCACGGACCTCGTGGCGGGCGGGCCGGCCGCGTCGGTGCTCGCCGGGCACGAGGACGACCCCGGACCTTCGGCGCTGGGCCTGCGACTGATGGGCAGCGTGCACCGACTGGTGCTGGAGCGCCGGGCAGGTGCCCTGGCCCTGCACTACCCGTCGGTCGGTGGGCGCTTCGACGTCGACGCGGCCTGGCCGGTCTTCCAGACGATGCTCGCCGAGCGGCTCGAGGAGGTCCGCGGCTGGCTCGACCGCGCGCCCCAGACCAACGAGGTGGGTCGCGCCGGCGCCCTCCTCGGTGGACTGCTCGAGCTGGGCGCCGCGGGGTTCGACCTGCCCGTGCGGCTGTGGGAGATCGGCTCCTCGGGCGGGCTCAACCTGCGCGCGGACCACTACGCCTACACCGACCAGGACGGTCGGCGCTTCGGCAGCCCCGACTCCCCGGTGCGGTTGCGCTGGGAGGGCCGTTCGCTGCGACCGTG
>JBBQRV010000214.1:0-6446 GCA_038214475.1 Propionibacteriales bacterium
TGCCCTGCGGGTCACGGGCGGCGAACAGCGTGTCCTCGTTCATCCAGACGAACGAGAACGCCCCCTTCAGCTGCGGGAGCAGCTCCATCGCGTTCTCCTCGATGGTGCTGTCGGGGTGGTGCGCGAGGAGTGCGCTGACGACGCTGGTGTCGTTGGTGGAGTCGGGCAGCCGCAGGTTGAGGTCGAGCTGGCCGGTCAGGTCACTGATCTCGGCGACCTTGAGCAGCAGCTCGGAGGTGTTGATCAGGTTGCCGTTGTGGGCCAGCGCGATCGACCCGTCGGTGGTCGGGTGGAACGTCGGCTGAGCGTTGTGCCAGGTGCTCGCGCCGGTGGTGGAGTAGCGGCTGTGCCCGATGGCGACGTGTCCCTTGAGGGCCTCGAGGGTCGACTCGTCGAACACCTGCGAAACCAGCCCCATGTCCTTGTAGACCAGGATCTGGCGACCGTTGCTCACCGCGATGCCGGCGGACTCCTGGCCGCGGTGCTGCAGGGCGTAGAGACCGAAGTAGGTCAGCTTGGCGACGTCCTCGCCGGGCGCCCAGACCCCGAAGACCCCACAGGCGTCCTGGGGTCCCAGGTCCTGAGGGTCCAAGGCGGTCGTGAGTCGTCCGTCGCCGCCCTTGCGCGGGGGATGGTGGTAGGCCACAGGGACGAGTCTAGGGGCCGCCGCTCACATCCGCTCGGCGCCCGCCCTGATCGCCTCCCGGATCCGGTTGTAGGTGCCACACCGGCAGATGTTGCGGATGCCCTCGATGTCGGCGTCGGTGACCGTGCGGCCCTCCCGCTGGGCGGCTCGGACGGTGGCCACCGCGGCCATGATCTGGCCCGGCTGGCAGTAGCCGCACTGGGCCACGTCGCGATCGAGCCAGGCCTCCTGCATCGGGTGCAGGTCGGCACCCACGGTGGCCGGGAGGCCCTCGATGGTGGTGATCTCGTCGGTCTCCTGCAGGTCCCCCACGGGGGTGGCACAGGGGTTGAAGGCGCGGCCGTTGACGTGCGAGGTGCACGCCTTGCACACGTTGATCCCACAGCCGTGCTTCGGTCCGGTGACCCCAAGCAGGTCACGCAGGACCCAGAGCAGGCGCACGTCGTCCGCGACGTCGACCGACACGGTCTCGCCGTTGAGCACAAAGGTCTGGATGGGCACGGTCGTCTCCTCAGTAGGTGAGCTTCAGGCCGTTGGTCGGCGACTGGGGGATGGGCGGGACGGTGGGCTTGGGAGTGAACGGGAACGGTGCCTTGTGGTTGATCGGGAAGTACGTCGGCACCGTGCCCGTGGCCCGGGCGTAGGCGCAGGCCACCGCCGCGAACGAGGCCGCGACCCCGGCCTCGCCGGCGCCGCCGGGGGTCTCGCTGTCGGAGGGCATCACGATCACGTTCACCTCGGGCGGGGTGTTCCACTGGCGGGTGTAGAAGTAGTTGTCCCAGCTGGCCTCGACGAAGTGCCCGCCCTGCAGGTGCAGGCTGGACGTGAGCGCCAGGGCGATGCCGTCGTTGATCCCGCCGAGCATCTGGGCCTCCAGGCCGGTGGGGTTGATCGCCAGCCCGACGTCGATCGCGAACGTCACCTTGGTGACCCGCGGACCGGTGACGCCCTCGCGGATCGGCCGGTTGACCGTCTCGGGACGGCAGTCGATCTCGACCAGGGCCGCCGAGACGCCCTTGTACTCCTTGTGGATCGCGATGCCCTGCGCGGTGCCGGCCGGCATCGACCGACCCCAGTTGCCGGCCTGGGCGACCCTGTCGAGCACGGCCAGGGCCCGGGAGCTGCGCAGGAAGCTCTTGCGGAACGTGTAGGGGTCCTTGCCGAGCCTCTTGGCGAGCTGGTCGACCATCAGCTCGCCCGCGCAGCGCACGTCGGGCGAGTAGATGTTGCGCATGCTGCCGGTGTTGAAGCGCTGGTCGGACTCGGTGAGCGTCTGCACCACGGCACCGAAGTTGTAGGGCACCTCCTGGGTGAGGGTGAAGATGGTCTCGGCGAAGCCGAGGTTGCCCACCCCCGGAGGCAGCTCGGTGGCCATCGCGGTGATGATCTCGCCGAGGCCGTGACGGTAGTCGGTCTCCACGCTGGTGTGCGCCTGCTGGAAGGCCAGCACCTGGCCCAGCGCGTAGGTGGCGCGCACCCGTGACGTGCACATCGGGTGGGCGCGACCGGCCCGCGAGTCGTCGGAGCGGTGCCACATCAGCTTGACCGGCTTGCCCATCGCCTTCGAGATCTTCGCGGCCTCGAGTGCCCCGTCGAAGAAGAGCCGGCGGCCGAACGAGCCGCCCGCGGTGACGACGTGCACCTTGACCTTGGCCTGCGGCAGCCCGAGGACCTTGGCGATCTCCTGCTGGGCCACGATGGGCGACTTCAGGCCGGCCCAGATCTCCGCTCGGTCGGCCCGCACGTCGGCCACCGCGCTGTTGGTGTCCATCGGGGAGTTGCTGCGGAAGTAGAAGGTGAACTTCAGGTCCAGGGTCTTGCTGAGCGGGGTGTTCGGCAACGCCGGCAGGGGCAGCTCGGCAGCGTTCAGGCCGTCGACGATGTCCTGGTCGGACTTGCCGGCCACCGGGCCGTCACGCCAGTCGGCGCGCACGGAGCGCACCGCGTCGATGCACTGGCCGAACGTCTGCGCGCGTATGGCGATGCCGGTGTCCACCAGCACCACGTCGGAGACGCCCGGCATCGCCTCGACCTCGGCCTGGTTGAGGATCCGGATCGGGGTGCCGTTGAGGGTGGGGGGCCGGCAGACCATGGTCGGCCAGGCGTTGTCGACGGCCAGGTCGGTGGTGAACTGCTTGCGGCCGGTGACCGCGTCGAGCGCGTCCACCCGGTTGCGCGGCGTACCGATCACGGAGAACTCGCCCGCGGGCTTGAGGTCGACCTGCACCCCTCGGGTCACCGGGCTGGCCGCGGCGGCGGCGAGGTCGCCGTAGCCGACGCAGTTGCCGAGGGTGTCGAAGACCTCGCCGCCCTTGGTGGTCAGGTTGCCCACCGTGGTGCCCAGCTCGATCGCGGCCGCCTCGAGCAAAGCCGTCCGGGCCACAGCCGCCGCCACCCGGATCGGGGTGTAGGTCGAGATGGTCGTGTTGGACGCGCCGGTGAGCTGGTTGAAGAGCAGCTCGGGACGCGCGTCGGCGAGGGCGACGACGACCTTGTCCAGGGGCAGGTCCAGCTCCTCGGCCACGAGCATCGCCGACGACGTGGTGATGCCCTGGCCCACCTCCGCACGTGGCAGCGCGAACGACGCGGTGCCGTCGGCGTTGATCGTGATCGTGAGCAGGTTGGCGGTGGGCCGGGCCGCGTCGGTGAGCATGTCGTTGAGGTCGTAGAGCTCGGCGGGGCCGGGCAGGGTGGGGATCGCGCCCTCGGCCCGCTGCGGCATCAGCCCCATGTCGGCGGCCGCGATCAGCGTGGCGCCGCCGAGCACGAAGCCGAGGAACCGGCGGCGGTCGACCGGTACGACGCCCGGAGACACGGGCGCGGCGGGCGGACGGGCGGGAAGCTGGGGCATGAAGGTCCTCTCCGGCGGTGTGCCCGGACGACCGCTCAGACGTCCGGACGTGGGCTGGTGCTATCCCCCCTCAACGACCAACCGTGACAGCGGTCACGCCCCGCGGCCATGCCCTGACGCCCAGCATTCGACGGTCTGGTTGTGCAGGCTGCACAATCCGCGGTGGCTCAGGGGCCCCGGGCTCAGGAGGAACCGGACAGCGGCCAGGCCCGCAGCGCCAACGCCAGCTCCATCGGCGGCGGCCCCTCGCCGAGGGCCTTGCCGGTGACCTCGGCCACCCGACGGACCCGGTTGATCACGGTGTTGCGGTGACACGGCAGCAGCTCTGCGGTGCGGCTCGCCGACCCCGCGCACCACACCCACAGCTCGAGGGTCTCGAGCAACGCCAGCCGCTCCCGCCCGGGGAGCCCTGCGAGCGGACCGAGCCAGGCGTCGACCAGGCGGCCGGCGATGTCGGGCTGGCTGAGCAGCAGCACGTCGGGCAGCCGTTCCTCGTACGTCGCCAGCGCCGGCGAGCCGAGCGCCACCGTGCGCAGCGCCAGCATCGCCTCCCGGTAGCCGGTGCCGGCGTGGGCGACCCCCGGCAGCACCGACGACACCCCACCGGGACCTCGGACCAGCCGCGGAGCACGTCCAGCACGGCATCGAGCCGTGCCTCCACGGGTTGCAGCAGGCCGATCTGGCACTCTGCGCGGCGCTGCCAGGTGGAGGCCGTGCCGCGGGCCTGGAGCTGGCGCACGATCCGGTCGGCGAAGTTGCCGGCCGGGTCGGGATGCGCCACCGCGACCACCACCAGGGGCCCTTCCAGCGCCAGGTCGAGCAGGCGGGCAGCCTCGACGGCGAGCCCGGCTCGCCGGCCCGGCCCGACAGCAGGCCCTCCCACAGGGTGGCCCGGCGCTGCTCGTCGGCACGAAGCAGGTTGAGCTCGGTGGCGTGGTAGGCGGCCGCCACCTGGGCGGAGGTGTCGTCGACGACCTCCCACAAGCCGGTGCCGACCTCGCGCAGGCCGTCGGCGTCGAGCTCGGCACCGGACCTGGCCTGGTCGACGAGGTCCTCCCAGATCAGTCGACCGCCGATCCGGAAGGAGCGCAGCACGTCGTCGAGCGGAAGGCCCTGCTCGGCCCGCCGCCGACCGGTCTCCCGGGCGGCGTCGTAGTAGTTCTCGAGCGCGGAGCCGGGCGGCCGGGAGGCCGGCGACGACGCCGGCTCACGGGCCAGGGTGGCCTCGAGCAGCTCGAGCACCCGCACGATGTTGTCGTGGCAGGAGTGTCGCAGGTCGTCCAGCGGCACCACCTGGACCGCGCGGTAACCCGGGTTCTGCTCCTGGATGGCCGCGACCAGCCGGTCGGTCAGGTGCGGGACCCGAGCGGCGCGGTGCTCCCGCAGGAACGCCACCGCCAGGGCGCGCACGGCGCGGCCTTCCTCAGCCGCCCAGGTTGCGCAGCAGCAGCGTCTCCGCGAGGCAGACCCGCTCGAACTCGGCCAGGTGCAAACCTTCGTTGGCGCCGTGGGCCCGGGTGTCGGGGTCCTCGACGCCGGTGACCAGCACGCTGGCCTGCGGGAACGCTTCGAGAAACTCCGCGATGAACGGGATCGAGCCGCCGACGCCCATGTCGATCGGGTCGACGCCGTCCCAGGCCTCGGTGAACGCCGCGCGCGCCGCGTCGTACGCCGGTCCGGTGGCGTCGATCCTGGTCGCCTCCCCGGTGTCCACGACGGTGAGCGCGAACTCCGCTCCCCACGGCACCCGGGCCTCGAGGTGCCGGGTCAGGCAGGCCAGCGCGCTCTCGGTGGTGTCGCCCGGTGCGATCCGCATCGAGAGCTTGGCCCGGGCCGAGGCGACCAGGGTGTTGCTGGCTCCGTCGACCTTCGGGGCGTCCAGGCCGGTGACCGACAGCGAGGGCTTGGTCCAGAGCCGCTCGACGGTGGAGCCGGAGCCGATCCACTCGAGGCCGGGCACCGCACCCGACTCGGCCCGCAGCCGCTCCTCGGGGTAGTCCACGTCGGCGGCCGGCCCGGCGTACAGACCCTCGACGGCGACATTGCCCCGGTCGTCGTGCAGGGTGGCGATCATCCGGCTCAGGGTGATCAGGGCGTCGGGCACCAGGCCGCCCCACATGCCCGAGTGCACTGCGTGGGTGAGGGTGCGGACCTCGATGTCGACGCGCACCAGCCCGCGCAGGCTGGTGGTGAGGGCGGGGACGCCGATGTCCCAGTTTCCGGTGTCGGCGATCACGATCACGTCGGCGGCAAGCTCGGCGCGGTGCTTGTCCAGCAGCGCCGAGAGCGTCTCGGACCCGACCTCCTCCTCGCCCTCGACGAACATGGTCACGCCGACAGGGAGGTCCTCGCCCCACGCCCGCACCGCGGCAAGGTGCGCGGCGATCCCGGCCTTGTCGTCGGCGGCACCGCGGGCGTAGAGCCGTCCGTCGCGCTCGGTGGGCTCGAAGGGGGCGGAGTCCCACTCCGCATGGTCGTTCTCGGGCTGCACGTCGTGGTGGGCGTAGAGCAGCACGGTGGGCGCCCCCTCGGGGCCGGCCTTGTGCGCGATCACGGCCGGGGCACCCCCGTCGGCGCTGGAGATCTGCACCTCGAAGCCCTCGGCCTCGAACAGTGCGGCCACGGCCTCGGCACTGCGCCGCACCTCGCCGGCGCGGGCCGGGTCGGCGCTCACCGACTCGATGCGGACCAGGTCCTCGAGGTCACGTCGTACGCCGGGCAGGACGTCGCGCACCCGGGCGCGGAGCTCGTCAGTCATGGCCGCCACGATAGCCACGCGCTCGGTGCTCGCGCGCGGGGGCCGGACCGGCACTCACCCTCGGCCGTCACCCCAGGGGCAGGTACGGCGTGAGGTCGGCGCGCTGGCCGCTGGCCCGCACCCGGCCGGACTGCTCCGCCTCCCGCCACGGCGTGCGCCCGAGGGCGAGGTCGAGCCAGGTGGCGGCGTCC
>JBBQRV010000215.1:0-6395 GCA_038214475.1 Propionibacteriales bacterium
ATGAAGTGGTCGCCGTCGACGCGCAGCAGCTCGGCGGTCGCGCCGGCGGCACGCGCCCGGTCGACGTACTGCGCCGACTGGCTGGGCGGCACCGTGTCGTCGGCGTCGCCGTGCACGCACCACACCGGGACGTCGAGCGGCAGCTGGCGGGTCGGGTCGACCAGGTCGTACGCCGGGCCGGGGGCGGCACCGAGCAGGCCGGCCACCGCGTCGTCACCCAGGTGGTCGGCGTACGCCTGCACGAGGTCGAGCACGCCGGCCTGGGAGATCACCGCGGTCACCGGCACCCGAGTTGGCTGCCAGGCCGGGAACCGGCCGCGGGCCGCGGCCCAGGCCGCCAGGTGCCCACCGGCCGAGTGGCCGAGGGTGACCACGGTGGAGAGGTCGAGCCCATCGACGTCGGCCAGCGCGTCCAGTCCGGCGGCCACGTCGTCGAAGGTGGCCGGGTCGCCTCCGCCGTCGCCGACCCGGCGGTACTCCAGGTTCCAGGCGGTCCAGCCGCGACGGGCCAGGTCTGCGGCCAGCGGCTCGCCGTAGGACAGGTCGTAGGCCGCCTTCCAGAAGCCGCCGTGGATCACCACCACCACGCCCCGGGAGGCTCCCGCAGGGCGGTACAGCCGGCCGAACTGGGAGCGGTCCGTGCCGTAGGCGATCTGCTCGGGCTCGGGTGCCATCGGGTTCCCCTCGGGGTCGGTGGTGGTGGGCTCCCCCGCGTCGGCACAGCCCGAGACGGCGCCGACCACGGCGAGTGCCAGCACGCTACGCCGGCACAGGTGCATCAGGACTCGACGTCCCGCGCCGGCTGGAGGATCTGGAGGAGCTGGTAGGTGCGGGCCTCCTGCGGGGCGGCCCGGCCGCGGAGTCGCCAGGTCTCGACCAGGTCGTTGAGGGCGTCACCGAACGCCTGCGCATCGTCGCGGGTCAGCCGCAGCGCGGTGTCGCTGAACATCACCCGGGCGTCCGTCCGCTGATCGGCGAGCGCGGCCCGGTCGACCGCGTCGTGGGCCCCCGCTGTCCAGCTGCTGCGGAACACCGCGACCGCGGCCTTGCCTCCCGGGAGCTCCGCGAGCGTCTTGGGATCCACGCTGAGGCCGGACTCGTGGGCGGCCCGCCAGACCCGGTCCCGGCCGTCGCGTGCGGCCTCGGGCGCCTCCACCACCAGGCCGTACTTCGCGAGCTGGCGCAGGTGGAAGCTGGCCTGGTTGGCCGGGACCCCGAGCGCGCCGGCGACGTCGACGGCCCGCATCGGGCCGGTGGCGCCGAGCTCTTCGAGGATCCGGATCCGGACCGGGTGCGCGATCGCGCGCAGCACCCGCGGGTCATGCACGGTCACCGGCTCCGGGCGGGGCGCGGGCTGGTCGGGCAGCTGGTCGGCCATGGCTCGACCCTAGCCGATTCGCACCAACACGTGCGGATATTTCGCACATACCCTTGCGCACGTCTTATTGCGCACTTTATGCTGCGGGACATGAGCCGATACCGAAGCCTCACCCACAACCACGACTTCACCGTGCTCTGGATTGCCCAGACGACCAGCGAGCTGGGCAGCCGGATCAGCATGTTCGTCTTCCCACTGCTCACCTATGCCCTCACCGGGTCGGCCCTGGTCGCGGCCCTCTCCGAGGCCGCGCACCTGCTCGGGATGGCCCTGACCCTGCTGCCTGCCGGAGTGCTCGCCGACCGCTCGGACCGGCGCCTTGTGATGCGGGTGTGCAGCGGCGTCGGGGCGATCCTCTACGCCTCCCTGGTGGCTGCCGCCCTCGCCGGCGCGCTGACCGTCCCGCACCTGATGGCGGTGGCCTTCCTCACCGGCGCCTGCGCGGGCGCCTTCGCACCCGCTGAGGTCTCGGCCGTGCGCACCGTGGTCCCGACGGCCGACCTGCCGGCCGCGCTGTCCACCAACCAGGCGCGCCAGCACCTCGCCTCACTGCTGGGTGGGCCGCTGGGCGGCGCCCTCTACACGCTCACCCGCTGGCTGCCCTTCGCCGCCGACGCGGCGTCGTACGCCGTCGCGTGGGTACTGCTCGGCCGGCTGCGCACCGACCTCTCGCCGGCCCCGGCGAGCACACCGCGCCGGCACCCGGTGGCCCAGCTGCAGGAGGGCCTGCGGTTCATCTCCGGCCGGCCGTTCTTCCGGGTCCTGATGGTGTGGGCGGCACTGGCCAACCTGGCGGTCAACGCGCTGTTCTTCGCCGCGGTGCTCAGGCTGGTGCAGGGCGGCTTCGAGCCGGTGCAGATCGGCCTGGTCGAGACCGCTGCCGGGGTGTGCGGCATCCTCGGCGCCGTCGCCGCACCCGCCGTCATCGACCGGTGCCCGACCGGCTGGCTCACCGTCGCGGTGGCCTGGAGCTTCGTGCCACTGGTGGTGCCGATGGTGCTGTGGAACCACCCGGCGGCCGTCGCGCTGGCACTCGGCCTGGGGCTCTTCCTCAACCCGGCGGGCAACGCCGGCATCGGCGCCTACCGGATCGCGGTGACCCCGGCCGAGCTCCAGGGCCGGGTCCAGTCGGCCATGCAGTTCGTGTCGATGTCGATGATGCCGCTGGCGCCGCTGCTGGCCGGCGCCCTGCTGCACGCCCTCGGCGGTGGGCCCACGATCGCGGTTCTCGGCGGCCTGACCGCGGCGGTCGCCCTGGTGCCCACCCTGAGTCGGAGCATCCGCGCCGTGCCGCGCCCCGCGGCCTGGTCGCAGGCGCCCGATCCGCAGCCGCAGCCGGCAGACCCCGTGGACGCCCTACGCTGAGCGGCCCCCCTGTGCGCGGGGTCGTCGCACGACTCCGTGGGGGTGCCCGCCGGTCAGCCCAGCGCGGCCGGGAGGGTGGCCGCCCAGACGGAGCGGACGTCGGCGACCGGCACCGAGAACTCGCCGTCGACCACCAGGTCGGCACCACCGGTCCAGCCGATCGGCGACACCGGGACGCCGTACTGGTCGGCCGTCGCGAACAGCTCACCGACGTGCTCGTCGGGGACCGTGACCAGCACCCGTGCGGTGGACTCCGAGAACAGGGCGACGAACGGGTCGCCGTCGAGGGAGACCTGCACCCCGATGCCGTGCCGGATCGACGACTCCGCCAGGGCCTGCGCGAGACCGCCCTCGGAGAGGTCGTGGGCCGAGCTGAACAGCCCGACGCCGGCCACCATCAGCCGCGCCAGTGCCTGCTCCGCCGCCAGGTCGACCACGGGCGGCAGCCCGCCGAGGTGGCCGTGCACCACATGCGCCCACTCCGAGCCGGAGAGCTCCTCGCGGGTCTCCCCCAGCAGCAGCACCCGCTCACCCTCGGCCTGGAAGCCGGTCGGCGTGCGCACGGTGACGTCGTCGATGACACCGAGCACCGCCACCACCGGCGTCGGCAGGATCGCGGTCTCCCCGGTCTGGTTGTAGAGGCTCACGTTGCCGCCCGTGACCGGGATGCCGAGATCGAGGCAGGCGTCCTTGAGTCCGCGACAGGCCTCGGAGAACTGCCACATCACCGCCGGGTCCTCGGGCGAGCCGAAGTTGAGGCAGTCGGAGATCGCCAGCGGGGTGGCCCCACTGGTGGCGACGTTGCGGTAGGACTCGGCCAGCGCCAGCTGGGCCCCGGCGTACGGGTCGAGCAGCGCGTAGCGACCGTTGCAGTCGGTGGAGATGGCCACCCCGAGGTTGGTCTCGTCGTCGACGAGGATCATCCCGCTGTCCGACGGCTGGGAGAGCACGGTGTTGCCACGCACGTAGCGGTCGTACTGGTCGGTGATCCAGGACTTGTCGCACAGGTTGGGGCTGGCGACCAGGGTGAGCAGCGTGTCCCTGAGCTCCGCCCCCGTCTGCGGGCGGGGCAGGCTCTGGGCGCTGTCGGCCTGCAGCGCGTCCTGGGAGTCGGGACGGCGCAGCGGGCGGTGGTAGGTGGGGCCGTCGTGCGCCACGCTGCGCGGAGGCACGTCGACCACCCGCTGACCGTGCCAGTCGATGTGCAGCCGGCCGGTCTCGGTGACCTCGCCGACGACCGTGGCGTCGACCTCCCACTTGGCGCAGATCGCCAGGAACGCCTCGACGTCGGCGGGCTCGACCACCGCCATCATCCGTTCCTGCGACTCGCTCATCAAGATCTCCTCGGGCGCGAGCGTGGAGTCGCGCAGCGGCACCCGGTCGAGCTCGACGTGCATGCCGCCGTCGCCCGCGGAGGCCAGCTCGCTGGTCGCGCACGAGAGCCCGGCGCCACCGAGGTCCTGGATGCCCGCGACCAGGCCGGCCGCGAAGATCTCCAGCGTGCACTCGATGAGCAGCTTCTCCATGAACGGGTCGCCGACCTGCACACTGGGCCGCTTGGCCGGGCCGCCCTCGTCGAAGGTCTCGCTGGCCAGCACGCTGACCCCGCCGATCCCGTCGCCGCCGGTCTTGGCGCCGTACAGGATCACCTGGTTGCCGACGCCCGACGCCTTCGCCAGGTGCAGGTCCTCGTGGCGCAGCACGCCCACGCACAGTGCGTTGACCAGGGGGTTGCCCAGGTAGGTCGCGTCGAAGACCGCCTCGCCGCCGATGTTGGGCAGGCCCAGGCAGTTGCCGTAGCCACCGACGCCGGCCACGATCCCGGGCAGCACCCGGTGGGTGTCGGGGGCGTCGAGGGGCCCGAAGCGCAGCGGGTCCATCACGGCCACCGGGCGGGCGCCCATCGCGAGGATGTCGCGCACGATGCCGCCGACGCCGGTCGCAGCGCCCTGGTAGGGCTCGACGTACGACGGGTGGTTGTGCGACTCGACCTTGAACGTGACCGCATAGCCCTGGCCGATGTCGAGCACGCCGGCGTTCTCGCCGATACCGGCCAGCATCTTGCCGGCACCGTGGTTGAGTGGCGTCTGCTGGGGGATCTCGGAGAACTGCTTGAGGTGCACCTTGCTCGACTTGTAGGAGCAGTGCTCGCTCCACATCACCGAGTACATCGCCAGCTCGCTGCTGGTGGGACGACGGCCCAGGATCTCGCGGATCTGCTGGTACTCGTCGGCCTTGAGCCCCAGCTCGGCCCAGGGCTGCTCGCGCTGGGGGTCGTCAGTGGCGACGGCGACGGTGTCGAGCGTGGACTGCTGCGTCTCTGGCACGGACGACAATCTACCGGCGGGGAGCGGGGTACGCCGACCCGGGAGCGCTCAGGTGAGAAGGCCGTCGACGACGACCTCGAGCAGGGGGCGTACGGCGACCGCGTCGAGGTCGGCGTTGTCGGCCACCGTGGCGATCCCGCCGACCAGGCGGCAGACCTGCACGGTGTCGGCGTCGGGCCGCAGCGCGCCCTCGTCCGCCAGTCGCTCCAGCACCCGCTCGTTGGCCCGCGCCAGCACCTGGCACTTGCTCAGGATCGGGGACTCCGGGTCGCCCATGGCCGAGGTGATCTTGGCCGGGCCGCCCTTGTGCAGGCTGATCAGCGCGACGTAGGTGACAAACCACTCCAGCAGCAGGTCATGGGCGGGGCCCTCGCTGGCCAGCGCCTTGTCCGTCGACTCGGTCACCTGGTCGACCCAGCTCTGCATGATCGCGTCGAGCAGGTTCTCCCGGCTCGGGAAGTGCCGGTAGAGGGTGCCGGCGCCCACGCCGGCCCGCTTGGCGACCTCGTCGAGAGAGGCGTCGTACCCCTGCTCGCGGAACACCTCGCGAGCCGTCTCGATGATCCGGTCGCGGTTGCGTTGCGCGTCGGCGCGCATGGAAATCCTCTCGAATGCTTGCTAAACGGAGACAGTCTCCGTATCGTAGATGATGAATCGGAGAACGTCTCCGCCTAGTCTACGTCGGCCCCGCGGGCCAGAACAGGACTCCCCCTCATCATGTCTCGCACCTCATCCCTGCGCGCCCTGGACCGCCCGTCCTCGGACCTGCCCACCGACCTGCCGCCCGACTCCGGGCGTGCCGCCACCGGCATCGCCATCGTGCTCGTCGCCCAGCTCATGCTGGTGCTCGACGCCACTGTCGTGAACGTCGCCCTGCCCCGCATCGACGCCGACCTGGGCTTCGGCCCGGCCTCCCTGTCCTGGGTGCTCAACGGCTACACCCTCGCCTTCGGGGGGCTGCTGCTGCTCGGCGGCCGCCTCGGCGACGTACGCGGCCGGCTGCGCCTCTTCGAGATCGGCCTCACCCTCTTCACCGTCGCGTCCCTGGCCGGAGGGCTGGCCCAGAGCCCCGGCATGCTGGTCGGCGCCCGCGCCGCCCAGGGCGTCGGCGCCGCCCTGGCCGCACCCAGCGTGCTGGCCCTGCTCACCACCAGCGCACCCGACGAGGCAGCCCGCAACCGGGCCTACGCCCTGTTCGCCGCCGTCTCCTCGGGAGGCGCCTCGCTCGGCCTCCTGCTCGGAGGCGTGGTCACCGACGTCGGCTCCTGGCGGTGGACGCTGTTCATCAACGTGCCCATCGGCCTGGTCGTGATCCTCCTGGCCCC
>JBBQRV010000216.1:0-6330 GCA_038214475.1 Propionibacteriales bacterium
GGGTTGCGGGGTCATGAGTGGATCCCGCACTCGGTCTTCGCGGAGCCGGCCCAACGGCCGCTGCGCGGGTCGTCGCCGGGCGCGACCCGGCGGGTGCACGGCCAGCAGCCGATCGAGGGGTAGCCGTCGTGGAGGAGCGGGTTGACCAGCACGTGGTGCTCGGCGATGTAGGCGTGGACCTGCTCGTCGGTCCAGCGGGCGAGCGGCGAGACCTTGACCTTGCCCTTCTTGGCGTCCCACCCGATCACCGGCGCGATCACCCGGTTGTGGGTCTCGGCCCGCCGCAGGCCGGTGGCCCAGGCGTCGTACTGCTGCAGGGAGGCGGCCAGCGGGGCGACCTTGCGCAGCGCGCAGCACAGGTCGGGGTCGCGGGCGAAGAGGTCCTTGCCGTGCTCGGCGTCCTGCTCGGCCACCGTCTGCGCCGGGGTGAGGGTGATCAGGTTGACCGGCAGCGTGGCCTCGACCGCGTCGCGGGTGCCGATGGTCTCGACGAAGTGGTAGCCGGTGTCGAGGAAGACCACGTCGATCCCGGGCGCCACGGTGGAGGCCAGGTGGGCCAGCACGGCGTCGCCCATCGACGAGGTGATCGCGAACCGCTGCCCGAAGGTCGCCACCGCCCACTCGATGATGTGCTCGGCCGGCGCCAGCTCGAGCTCGGCCCCGACGTGCGAGACCAGCTCGCGCAGCTCCTCGGGGGAGCGCCCGTCGGTGTGCGTGCCGCGGAAGCTGCGGGCGGCCCGGGTGGTGGCGGTGGTCACGCGACACCTCCTCGGTGGGCCTGGGGGCGCAGCTGCCCGATCATCCGCAGGGAGAACGCCCGCAGGCAGGCGCGGCACTCCCAGGCGCCCCGCACCTCGGGGTCGTCGGCCTCGTGCGGCCAGAGGTTCTCGTCGCCGCAGTAGGGGCAGTGGAAGGGGACGGCACGCTCACTCATGCGCCCACCGCCTCGGGGGACCGGTCGCCGCGCAGGGCGGCCTGGTCGGCGCGGGCCACCCAGAGGGCGAAGGACTCGCCGGGCCCACGCTCGTCGAGGTACGCCGAGACCACCGCGGTGACGTAGTCGTCGAGCCCGGCGCTGGTCACCTTGTGGGCGCGCAGCTTCCGTCCGAAGTTTGCGTTGAGCCCGAGCGCGCCACCGAGGTGCACCTGGAAGCCCTCGACCTGCTCGCCGTGGGCGTCCAGGACCAGCTGGCCCTTCAGCCCGATGTCGGCCACCTGGGTGCGGGCGCACGCGTTGGGGCACCCGTTGACGTTGACCGTGATCGGGGTGTCGAGCTCGGGGAAGCGGCGCTCCAGCTCGGCGACCAGGTCGCGGGCCCGGTCCTTGGTGTCGACGATCGCCAGCTTGCAGAACTCGATGCCGGTGCACGCCATCGTGTTGCGCCGCCAGTTGGACGGGCGGGCGCTGAGCCCGATCTCCTCGACCCCGGCCACGAACCCCTCGACCCGGTCGGGGGCGAGGCCGAGCACCACGATCTTCTGGTACGCCGTGAGCCTGGCCCCGGCAGCGCCGTACTCCTCGATCAGGTCGGCCAGTGCGATCAGGGTGCTGCCCGACACCCGGCCGGCGGTCGGGGCGACGCCGACGTAGAAGTCGCCGTCCTTCTGCGCGTGCACGCCGATGTGGTCGGCCTGCTGCACGGGGACCGCGGGGGAGGGGCAGTCGACCAGGGCGCGGTGGAGGTACTCGGTCTCGAGGATCTCGCGGAACCTCTCCTTGCCCCAGTCGGCGACCAGGAACTTCAGGCGGGCCCGGGAGCGGAGCCGGCGGTAGCCGTAGTCGCGGAAGATGGACGCGACTCCCTCCCAGGCGTCGGCGACCTCGTCGAGCGGGATCCACACGCCGAGCTTCTGGGCCAGCATCGGGTTGGTGGAGAGCCCGCCGCCCACCCACAGGTCGAAGCCGGGGCCGTGCTCGGGGTGCACGGTGCCGACGAACGAGACGTCGTTGGTCTCCGGTGACACGTCGTGGCTGGGGTGGCCGGTGAGCGCGGTCTTGAACTTGCGCGGCAGGTTGGAGAACTCCTTGTTGCCGATGAAGCGGCGCTTGATCTCGGCCAGCGCCGGGCTGCCGTCGATGATCTCGTCGGCAGCGACCCCGGCGACGGGGGCGCCGAGGAACGGGCGCGGGGAGTCGCCGCACGCCTCCGGGGTGTCGAGGCCGGCGGCCTCCAGCTGCTCCCAGATCGCCGGCACGTCCTCGATCCGGATCCAGTGGTACTGGATGTTCTCGCGGTCGGTGACGTCGGCGGTGTCGCGAGCGAAGTCCCGCGAGACGGTGCCCAGGGCGCGGACGGCGTCGGCGGTGAGCAGGGCGCCGTCCGAGCGGACCCGCATCATGAAGTACTCGTCGTCGAGGTCGGCCGGGTCGACCGTCGCGGTCTTGCCGCCGTCGTAGCCGGGCGCGCGCTGCGTGTAGAGCCCCCACCAGCGCATCCGGCCGCGCAGGTCGCTGGGGTCGATGGAGGCGAAGCCGCGTTTGGAGTAGATCGCCTCGATCCGGGCGCGCACGTTGAGGGCGTCGTCGTCCTTCTTGACCTGCTCGTTGGAGTTCAACGGCTCGTGGTAGCCGAGAGCCCACTGACCTTCGCCGCGCTTGGGGCGAGGGGTGCGGGCGGGAGCCTGCTCGTTCATGCTCATCCTGTCGTGGAGGAGACGCGCGATCCGCCGGTCCCGACGGCCCGCATCATTGGGGATCCGTCGGCTGGCCTGCGACCGGCGCCCGGTGGAAGCGGGCGGTCGCGCCAGGTGACTGGGCGACTGGTCAGCAGGGCCAACACATCATGCTGCGGGTGCGACCGAGGTCCACGTGGCGACGCACCACGAGGTGGGCACTCGTTGCAGCACTGATCATGGACACGAGTCTCACGGCTCGGACACCCTTCCCACAAGTTGAAATCTCATGGGGTGAGACTCATGTCCACAAAATGAGATACGGCGCGTCTCTGGACAGGTGCGGGCGGGTGGGTGAAGGATCCGAGCGGATCTCGGGCAGTCCTCTCGGGCACATCGAAGCGAGGCCCCATGCTCAAGAAATTCTTCCCGCGCCACGAGCTGGTCCGCGACCTGCGGACCGTGGCCGTGGCCGTGATCGTGTCCTCGGTGGTGCTGGCCGCGCCCAGCGTCGCCGCCAAGCTCGTCAACGCCGACTCGGTCGACGGCAAGTCCGCAGTCGGCGCGGGCGCCAGCAAGACGGCGCGGGCCGGCAAGCTGGTGGCCACCAGCGGAGCCGGCGTGCTCCCCAACAACATCATCAAGAAGGCCCAGGACGCCGACAAGCTCGACGGCCTCAACTCCACCGCCCTGGTGGCCCGGGTGGCTGCGCGTGGGCACACCCAGACGGGCAACTACGACGCCTGGGGTGGCGGGAGCGGCAGCTACATCGGTGACACCGCGACCCTGCGCAGCACGCTGCCCGTCGAGATCCCCTCGACCAGGATCACCTTCGTCGCCAACGGCGGCGCCTACACGCCGGAGTGCCCGGCCCTCGGGCAGGTGGTGCCACGTGGGTGGGTGTGCGTCTACGAGGTGGGGACGGGGTCGAGCTCCTACGGCAACACGTTCAACCCCAGCACCGGTGGCAATGGCATCACGAAGCAGGGCTTCGGCATCTACTTCAGCTGCACCGGGGCGAGCTGCTGGAGCTACGGCAGCTGGGCCATCAAGGCGGGGACCGCGGCAGACGTGGCAAGGTCGCCGATCCGCGGCGGTGCCCGGGGCAACAACCCCCGCTAGGCGTTCGTGGGGCCGGGGCCTGACTGCAGCGCGTGTCAGGTCCCGGGCCACGCCACCTCGCGCCCGATCGTTCACTAGGCTGGGCCCATGAGCGACTCCCTCTCCGAGCAGACCAGCAGCGCCTACCGCAACGCCCTCGAGGTGATCGCCTCGGTCGAGCCGCGGATCGCGGAGGCCACCCGCAAGGAGCTGGCCGACCAGCGCGGTTCGCTCAAGCTGATCGCCAGCGAGAACTACGCCTCCCCTGCCGTGCTGCTCACGATGGGCACCTGGTTCAGCGACAAGTACGCCGAGGGCACCGTCGGCCACCGGTTCTACGCCGGCTGCCAGAACGTCGACACCGTGGAGTCGCTCGCCGCCGAGCACGCCCGTGAGCTGTTCGGTGCGGAGTACGCCTACGCCCAGCCGCACTCCGGCATCGACGCCAACCTGGTGGCCTTCTGGTCGATCCTGGCGCACCGGGTCGAGGGGCCGTGGCTGGAGAAGTTCGGAGCCAAGAACGTCAACGACCTCTCCGAGGAGGAGTGGGAGACCCTGCGCGCCGAGTTCGGGCACCAGAAGCTGCTCGGCATGTCGCTCGACGCCGGCGGTCACCTCACCCACGGCTTCCGCCCCAACATCAGCGGCAAGATGTTCCACCAGCAGCAGTACGGCACCGACCCGGTGAGCGGCCTGCTCGACTACGACGCGGTGGCGGCCAAGGCGCGTGAGTTCCGGCCGCTGGTGCTGGTGGCGGGCTACTCGGCGTACCCCCGCCGGGTGAACTTCGCCAAGATGCGCGAGATCGCCGACGAGGTCGGCGCGACGCTGATGGTCGACATGGCGCACTTCGCCGGGCTGGTCGCGGGCAAGGTGTTCACCGGCGAGGAGGACCCGGTGCCCTACGCGCACATCGTCACCACCACCACGCACAAGTCCCTGCGCGGCCCGCGCGGCGGGCTGGTGCTGGCCCAGGCGGAGTACGCGTCGTCGGTCGACCGCGGCTGCCCGATGGTGCTGGGTGGCCCGCTCTCGCACGTGATGGCAGCCAAGGCGGTGGCCCTTGCCGAGGCGCGGCAGCCGGCCTTCCAGACCTACGCGCAGCAGGTCGCCGACAACGCCAAGTCACTCGCCGACGGCTTCATGAGCCGCGGGGCCAAGCTGGTCACCGACGGCACCGACAACCACATCGTGCTGCTCGACGTGTCGGCCTTCGGGCTCACCGGCCGGCAGGCAGAGTCGGCGCTGCTCGACTCGGGCGTGGTGACCAACCGCAACTCGGTCCCGCACGACCCCAACGGCGCCTGGTACACCTCGGGGATCCGGTTCGGCACGCCCGCACTGACCACCCGAGGCTTCGGGCACGACGAGTTCGACCTGGTGGCCGAGCTGGTCGTGGACGTGCTGAAGAACACCCAGCCGGGCTCCACCAAGGCGGGCACGCCCTCGAAGGCGTCGTACGACCTGGCCGACGGCGTCGCCGACCGCACCAAGGCCGCCTCGGCCGAGATGCTCGACAAGCACCCGCTCTACCCGGGCCTCGACCTGGCCTGAGCGGACGCCCTGTGGACACGGTGCGACGCCTCTCGAGGTCAGTCGGTGCTCTCGAGCAGGTCGAGCGAGAAGCCCGCGAGGGCGGCGCGGGCGCGGGCGAGCCGTGTCAGCTCGGCGCTGGCGGGCGAGTCGAGGTGCTCGAACGGCAGTGCCGACAGGCCGGTGAAGATCATCAGCTGCAGCGCGTGGGCGCGCCGGACCAGCTGCTCGGACAGGTCGCACCCCTCGGCGCGCAGGCCCTCGACGTACGCCGGCACGACGGCCGCCTCGGTCGGACCGAGCAGGTCCGTCGACCGACGCCCGATCTGCACGTCGCCCACCACCAGCTGGCCCAGGTCGAAGCCGACCGGGGCCCGGTTCCAGAAGCCGAAGTCGATGAGCACGAACTCGTCGGTGCCCCGGCCGCCCAGCAGGTTGTTGGGACAGGCGTCGCCGTGCGACGACAGCAGCGGCAGCGCCCCGAGCTCCTCGACCAACGCCTCGGCGCGGTCGGCGGCGCTGACCAGCCGGACCCGCAGGTCGTCGCCGAACGCGTCGGCCACCAGCGGGTGTCGCCACACCTCCTCACTGCGCAGCAGCGGGAGCACCTGCAACCCCAGCCGTCCGTCGAGGTAGTCGCGCACCCTCCACTCGCGGTCCCAGACGTCGTCGACCCGCGCCACTGAGGTGCTGGCCGCGAGCCGGCCGAGGAGTCGGGCGGCGTGCGCGTAGCACGCCAGGTCCCACGCCGGCCGGGCCGCGGACACCTCCTCGAGCCAGACCACTGCCGACTTGGCGTCCAGGTCGAAGACCCCGAGCGCTCGCGGCATCCGCAGCCGGTCGGGCAGCAGGTCGCGCAGCGCGGAGCGATAGACCTGGGGCTCGGTGCGCCACGGGACCTGGGCCTCGGCGGCGGCCCGGAACGGCTCAGGCACCTGTGCGAAGAGGGGTGAGCGCGACCACGACTGCACGTGCTTGACGAAGATCCGGAACGGCTCGGCACCGCGCGGGGTGTGCGCCGTGCCGGACACCCAGTAGCGGCCGGCGGTGGTGATGGCCGGCAGCTCGTAGGGGAACTCCTCG
>JBBQRV010000217.1:0-6283 GCA_038214475.1 Propionibacteriales bacterium
CGATCTCGAGGCCCTGGACGATCTCCCAGTCCCCGTTGCTCGTGGTCACCGGGAATGACGAGATCAGGCCTTCGGGGACGCCGTACGAGCCGTCGGAGACGACTACCATCGACACCCAGTCGCCGGCCGCGGAACCCGTCAGCCAGTCGCGGGCGGCGTCGATGGTGGCGGACGCGGCCGACGCCGCGGACGAGGACCCGCGGGCCTCGATGATCGCGGCACCGCGCTTGGCGACGGTCGGGATGAAGTCGTTCTCGATCCAGGCCTGGTCGTCGACCACCTCGGCAGCGTTGCGGCCCGAGATCTCGGCGTGGAACAGGTCGGGGTACTGGGTGGCCGAGTGGTTGCCCCAGATCGTCATCTTGGCGATGTCGGTGACCGAGGCTCCGGTGCGCGCCGCGAGCTGCGAGATCGCCCGGTTGTGGTCGAGGCGGGTCAGCGCCGAGAACCGCTCGCGCGGGATGTCGGGGGCGTTGGTCATCGCGATGAGGGCGTTGGTGTTGGCCGGGTTGCCGGTCACGCCGATCCGTACGTCGTCCGCGGCCACCTCGTTGAGCGCCTTGCCCTGGGCGGTGAAGATCGCGCCGTTCGCGGAGAGCAGGTCGCCACGCTCCATGCCCGGGCCGCGCGGACGGGCGCCGACGAGCAGCGCCAGGTTGACCCCGTCGAAGATGGTGGATGCGTCGTCGCCGATCTCGACGCCCGCCAGCGTCGGGAAGGCGCAGTCGTCGAGCTCCATCACGACGCCCTCGAGGGTCTTGAGGGCGGGGGTGATCTCCAGCAGGCGCAGCTCGATCGGGCGGTCGGCGCCGAGCAGCGCCCCGCTCGCGAGGCGGAACAGCAGGCTGTAGCCGATCTGGCCGGCCGCACCGGTCACGGCCACCTTGAGAGGGGTTGAGCTCACGTCGGACTCCTGGCTGGGTAGGGCAGTGTGGGTGGATCCGACGCTAGCAGCGTCCGGCATGATGAGGTCATGCGGCCCGGAGGAGTGCGGAACACCCGCCCACCGGCCGTCCCGGCGCTACGTCGCCTGCTGGCCGCGGTGCTGGGGCTCGTCGCGCTGGCCGCCTCCGGCTGCGGCATCGAACCCGTGCAGAGCGACCCGACCGGCGTCGACCAGCTGGTCGTCCCGAGCCCGTCGCCGGACCCGGCCGACTTCGTGGCGGGTGTCGACAACCCGTGGTTCCCGCTGCCCGTGGCCGCGACCTGGGTCTATGCGAGCACCGCGGACGGGCACACGGTCACCGTCACGGTCCCCGGCGAGACCCGTCCGGTGGCCGGCGTCGAGACCACCGTGGTGCGCTCGGTGACCACCGACGCCACCGGCGAGACGGTGGCCGGCACGGACCGGTGGTACGCACAGGACCGGTCCGGCAACGTCTGGTCGTTCGGCGAGCAGTCGACGGTGGTCCCGCCGGGCGGCCGGGACGGCTCGTGGGCGGCCGGGGTGGACGGCGCCGGAGCCGGGTTGGCGATGGCGGCCGAGCCGCGCTTCGGCGACGGCTACTTCCGTGGGGGGCGGGTCGGGGTCGCCGAGGAACACGCCACCGTGCTCTCCCTCGACGCCTCGGCGGACGTGCCCGCGGGCGCGTTTACCGGCCTCGTCGAGACCGAGGACGCCAGTGCGTTGGACCCGGGTCTGGTGCGGCACCGCTTCTTCGCCCGCGACGTCGGCCTGATCCTGCAGCAGGACGTGGCCGGGGGGCAGGACCAGCTCGAGCTCGTGTCGTACGACGACGGCCGCGGCTGAGCCGGGTCAGGACGGGTCGGGCCGCCGGATCCGGGTCCGGCCGTCCTCGTCGTCGGGTGTCGACGTCCAGGGTGTCTCGGGCCCCGGCGGCGCGGCGTACGGCGGGGGGCTCGGCCACCCGGGACCGGGTCCGGGCAGGCCGAACTCCCGGGCCCCGGAGTCGTCCGGGGCCGGTGGGCGCGGCGCCTCCGGCTGCCCACCTGCCCATTGCTGCTGGGCGCCGGGGTCGGGTTCGGCGACCGGCGACTGCGACGGCTCAGGGGTGCCGCCTGCCCACTGCTGCTGGGGGTCCCACGCCGCGGCCGCGTCCGGGGCCACCGGGCCGTCCGGGGCGCCGCGAGGCCGGTCGTAGCCGTAGAGCAGCGGGTAGGCGAAGCCACCCACGGCGGCACCGGTCAACGGGGCGAGCACGAACAGCCACTGCTGCTGGAGGATGTCCCAGCCCGCGAACAGGCCCGGGCCCAGCGAGCGGGCCGGGTTGACCGACGTGCCGGTGAACCCGATCAGGGCCAGGTGGACCAGCGTCAGCGCCAGGCCGATCACCACAGGCGCCGGGATGCCGGTGCCGTCGCGGCGCCGGTCGGTCACGGCGAGGATCACGAACACGAAGACGGCCGTGCCGATCAGCTCGACCAGGAAGGCGGCCAGGAAGTCGGTGCTGCCGCCGTGGTCCCACGTGTTCGACACCGAGGGCAGGACATCGTCGACGCCGTACAGGCCGGTCACGGCCAGCAGCAGCACTCCGGCCAGCGCGCCCGCCGCCACCTGGACCAGGCTGTAGAGCCCCGCCGTCGACCAGGGCATCCGGCCGGTGATCGCGGCGGACACCGACACGGCCGGGTTGAAGTGCCCGCCCGAGACGTGTCCCACGGCGTAGGCCATGGTCAGGACCCCGAGCCCGAAGGCGAGCGCGACGGCGACGTAGTTGCCGCCCGACGCCACGCCCGCGGCGCAACCGAAGAAGACCAGCACGAAGGTGCCGATCGTCTCGGCCACCAGCTTCTGGGACAGGGTGGGTGCAACGTCGTCGGTCATGCCGAGAGGCCCTTCCAGGTGCGGTCGGCCCGGGGCTTGCGGGGCCGACCCGCACTCTAGACCGTCTCGCCTCCGGGTCGGCCCGGCGCTGCCGATAGGCTCGCCACGTGACGGAATCCAAGATCATCTACACCCACACCGACGAGGCGCCGCTGCTGGCGACGTACTCCCTGCTCCCGATCATCTCCGCCTTCGCCTCCACCGCGGGCGTCGACGTCGAGACCCGCGACATCTCACTGGCCGGTCGGATCATCGCGTCGTTCCCGGAGCGGCTGACCCCCGAGCAGCGCATCGGCGACGCGCTGGCCGAGCTCGGCGCGCTGGCCAGGACGCCGGGCGCGAACATCATCAAGCTGCCCAACATCAGTGCCTCGATCCCGCAGCTGAAGGCCGCGATCAGCGAGCTGCAGAGCCAGGGCTTCGACCTCCCCGCCTACCCGGACCACCCGTCGACCGACGAGGAGAAGGAGGCCCGGGCCCGCTACGACAAGGTCAAGGGCAGCGCGGTCAACCCCGTGCTCCGCGAAGGCAACTCCGACCGCCGCGCGCCCGCCTCGGTCAAGCAGTACGCCCGCAACCACCCGCACTCGATGGGCGCCTGGACGCCGGACTCGAAGACGAACGTCGCGACCATGCAGGCCGACGACTTCCGGCACAACGAGCAGTCGGTGGTGCTCGCGGCCGACGACACCCTGCGCGTGGAGCACGTGGCCACCGACGGCAGCGTCACGGTGCTCAAGGAGGCGCTCCCGGTCCTGGCCGGCGAGGTCGTCGACGCCACCGTGCTGCGGGTCGCGGCCCTGCACGGCTTCCTCGACGAGCAGATCGCCAAGGCCAAGGCCGAGGGCGTGCTGTTCTCGGTGCACCTCAAGGCGACCATGATGAAGGTCTCCGACCCGATCATCTTCGGCCACGTCGTGCAGGCCTTCCTGCCCACCCTCTTCGCCGAGTACGGCGAGCAGCTGGCCGCTGCCGGCCTGAGCCCCAACGACGGGCTCGGTGCGCTGCTCAACGCCGCCGACTCCCTGCCCGAGGGGGAGGCGATCCGCGCCGTCGTCGCGCAGGAGCTCGCCGACGGGCCACGGCTGGCCATGGTCGACTCCGACAAGGGGATCACCAACCTGCACGTGCCCAGCGACATCATCGTCGATGCCTCGATGCCGGCGATGATCCGCACCAGCGGCCACATGTGGGGTCCCGACGGCAACGAGGACGACACCCTGGCCGTGATCCCCGACAGCAGCTATGCGCGGATCTACCAGGTCGTCCTCGACGACTGCCGCGCGCACGGCGCCTACGACCCCGCCACCATGGGCTCGGTGCCCAACGTCGGGCTGATGGCCCAGGCGGCGGAGGAGTACGGCTCCCACGACAAGACCTTCGAGATCCCGGCCGACGGCACCGTGCGCGTGGTCGACGAGTCCGGCACCACGCTGATGGAGCACCCGGTCGCGACCGGGGACATCTGGCGGGCCTGCCAGACCAAGGACGTGCCGATCCGCGACTGGGTCAAGCTGGCCGTGACCCGGGCCCGCGCGACGGGCAACCCGACGATCTTCTGGCTCGACGAGAGCCGCGCGCACGACGCCAACCTGATCGCCAAGGTCAGCGCCTACCTGCCCGACAGCGACATCGTCGGCGACAGCAGCGGCCTCGACATCCGGATCATGACGCCGGAGGCCGCGATCCAGCTCTCCCTCGACCGGATCCGCAAGGGCGAGGACACCATCTCGGTGACCGGCAACGTGCTGCGCGACTACCTCACCGACCTGTTCCCGATCCTCGAGCTCGGCACCAGCGCCAAGATGCTCTCGGTGGTGCCGCTGATCAACGGCGGGGGGCTCTTCGAGACCGGGGCGGGCGGGTCCGCGCCCAAGCACGTGCAGCAGCTGGTCAAGGAGAACTACCTGCGCTGGGACAGCCTCGGTGAGTTCCTGGCGCTGGCGGTGAGCTTCGAGCACCTGGCGACGACCACGGACAACGCCCGGGCCCAGATCCTGGCCGACACCCTCGACCGGGCCACCGCCACGTTCCTCAACGAGAACAAGTCGCCGAGCCGGCGCGTCGGAGGCATCGACAACCGGGGCAGCCACTTCTACCTGGCCCTCTACTGGGCCCAGGAGCTGGCCCGGCAGACCGAGGACGCCGACCTCGCGGCCGGCTTCGCGGAGCTCGCCCAGAAGCTGTCCGACGAGGAGGCCACGATCACCGGCGAGCTGATCGCGGTGCAGGGCAGCCCGGCCGACATCGGTGGCTACTTCCGCCCCGACGACGCTCTCGCCTCGGCCGTGATGCGCCCGTCGGCGACCTTCAACGAGGCCCTGTCGATCCTGGGCTGAGTCGCGCTCGGACGTCCGACGACGGCCCGACCTGACCCGGCCCGCCGGTGGAGGCCGGGCCGGTCGCGTTCCGGCTCAGCCCTTGTTGTCCGCGGGCGGGCACAGCAGGTCGCGGTCGTCGTCGAGCAGCCCGGCGCCGAAGCCCGACGAGATCACGTAGCGCCCGGGACGGAGCGCATCGAGCACCGCCCAGCCGTTCTGCTCGCGCAGGCAGGCCAGCACCGGCGCGGTGCTGTTCTCCGCGGCGCCGGCGTCGCGCACCTGGAGGTGGTCCGACCAGCGCAGCCGGAGCGGCACCGGGCCGGCCGTCGGCACCGACAGGGTGAGGTCGCCGGCGGAGGTCGAGACCACCTGGGCGTGCCGGGCCAGCGGCTGGGAGTCGGAGACCCGGTAGAGCGTCCAGTCCGGGCTCGACCAGATCGTGGTCAGGTAGGGCAGGCCGTCCTCGATCAGCACCGCCTCGGCCTCGGAGGCGAAGTCGAGCGACGCCGACGGGACGGCGACCCAGCCGACGGCGAGGCTGTCCAGCCAGCGCCGGTACGACGAGGGGTCGAGCCGGTCGGGCTGGTAGAAGATCGGGTTGTCCTGGGCGTCGGTCTGGCGCTCCCAGCCGCGGGCGATCGGGATCGAGATCGCGACGTACCGGGCCGAGCCCTTGGTCTCCGGCTCGAGCACCTCGACCCGCTGCCCGCGGCTCTTGGCGGTGCGCGACATCTCCACGCGCAGGTGCTGCAGCAGCGGCTGGTAGTAGGCCTCGCGGGCGGACGGCGAGCGGGACTCCGCCACCTGGAGCCCGGTGTCGATCACCGGGAACAGCGACACCAGGAGCACGGCGACCGCGACATGGCGCTGCGGCTGGCGGGCGAAGCCGACGACGAGGGGGGCGGCGAGCAGCCACACCAGCCGGGTGGCGTTGAGGCCGACCGCGTTGGGCACCAGCAGGGTGACCAGCACCAGCCCGGCGACGATCAGGCAGCCGGCCCGGATGGTGCGATCGGTACAGCTCAGCCACACGATCAGGGCGCCGGCCACCGCGCAGAGCATCGACCACAACGGCGACGGCATGATCCCGCCGGTCGAGAACATCGCCGCCAGCGAGATCAGGGTCAGTCCGACGCCCCCGCCGAGCAGCAGCGCGCCGGTGCGCAGGGTGCGGCTG
>JBBQRV010000218.1:0-6243 GCA_038214475.1 Propionibacteriales bacterium
TGGACGACGCGCACTGGGCCGACGAGGCCACCCTCGACCTGCTGAGGCACCTCGCGCGGCGGATCCACACCTGTCATGCCCTGCTGCTGGTGACGTTCCGGCCCGAGGACTTCGGCCCCGGGCACCCGATGCGCACGGTGCTCGGCGACGCCGCCACCCACACCGGCACCCGCCGGCTCGACCTCTCGCCGCTCACCCCGCACGGCGTGGCCGAGCTGCTGGCACGACACCGCGACGCGGACCCGCACGCCCCGCGTCCCGACGCCGACGAGCTGCACCGGGTCACCGGGGGCAACGCGTTCTTCGTCAGCGAGGTGCTGGCCAGCGGCACCGACGCCGTCCCGGTCAGCGTCCGAGACGCTGTCCTGGCCCGTACGGCGCGCCTCTCGCCCGAGTCGCGGCAGGTCCTCGACCTGGTCGCCGTGGCGGGCTCGCGGGTCGACCTCGGCCTGCTCGAGACCCTGCTCGAGACCCTGCTCGAGACGCTGCCCGGCGACGACCTGACGGCCCTCGACGAGGCGGCCGAACGCGGGATCCTGGTCGTGGCGAACGGCGAGGTGTCCTTCCGCCATGAGCTGGCCCGGATGGCGATCGCCGAGCAGGTGCCGGCTCTGCGCCGCATCGCCCTGCACCGCCAGGTGCTCGCCGCGCTCACGAGAAGAACGGCGGCCGGGCACCCGACCGACCACGCCTTGATCGCCCACCACGCCGAGGGAGCCTCCGACGGGTCCGCCGTGCGTGAGCACGCGCGGGTGGCATCGGCCCAGGCGGCCGCGCTGGGGGCACACCGCGAGGCCGCCGAGCAGTACCGTCGGGCGCTCCGGTTCGCCGCCGAGTCGCCCGCCGACGAGCGCGCGGACCTGCTCGGACGGCTGGCCTACGAGTGCTACCTGATCGACCGGATCGACGAGGCCCTCACGGCGCGGGCGTCGGCGCTGGCGCTGTGGTCCGACCTCGGCGACGCGATCCGGGTCGGGTCCTCTCACCGCGCGCTGTCCCGGTTGAGCTGGTTCCTCGGACACCGCGACGACGCCGACGAGCACGGTCACCTGGCGGTCCAGGCGCTCGAGGGCGCCGCCACGACGGACGACAGCCGGCCCGCCCGTGACCTCGAGCTGGCCCTGGCCTACAGCAACCTGGCCCAGCTGAGCATGCTCGCCGACGACCTCGCGGGCACCCGGCTCTGGGGCGAGCAGACCCTCGAGGCCGCCGGGCTGCTGCCACCGGGCCCGGACCGCACCGAGGTCGAGGTGCACGCCACCAACAACCTCGGGACCGCGGAGCTGGTGGCCGGTGACGTGGAGGTCGGGCTGGGGCTGCTCACCGAGAGCCTGGAGCGGGCCCAGCGGGCCGATCTGCACGAGCACGCGGCCCGCGCCCACTGCAACCGGGTCTCGACGCTCGTCGTGCAGCACCGGCACGCCGAGGCCGGGCGGTTCCTCGACGAGGGGCTGGCCTACACGATCGAGCGCGACCTCGACTCGTGGGCCTTCTACCTCCTCGGCTGGAAGGCTCAGCACCGGCTGGACCTGGGCGACCTCGACGGCGTCGAGGAGGTGGTGGCGCGGCTGCTGCGCGAGCCCTCGGTCGCCCCGGTCAGCCTGGTCACTCCGCTCGCGGCCGTCGCCCGGGCCCGGGCCCGCAGGGGCGACCCCTCATGGGCAGAGCCGCTCGACCGGGCGGAGTCGCTGGCCGCGGAGTCACAGGAGAGCCAGCGCGTCGCCCCGGTGGCGGCGGCACGGTGCGAGATCGCCTGGCTGGCGGGCGACCTCGCAGCCGCGAGTGCCCATGCGCACCGGGCGTGGCCGGTGGTGTCCGCCAGCAACGCCCCGTGGTCCCTGGGTCCGGTCGCCACCTGGCTCGGCGACCTCGACCCCGACCCCGACACCGTGGTCGTCGCCCCGCCGTACGCACTCGAGCTCGTCGGACGCTGGGAGGAGGCCGCCGAGCTGTGGCGGACGCTCGGCAGCCGGCACGAGGAAGGCGTGGCGCTGGCCCGCAGCGCCGAGCGCTCCGCGATGGACCAGTCCGCCGACCTCTTCGACCGGCTCGGCGCCACCGCGTCGGCCTCGCGGGTGCGAGCCGACATGCGCACGCACGGCTGGGCACCGCGCCGAGCCCGGCGTACCCACTCGGCGGCCGACCCGGCAGGCTTGACCCGCCGCGAGCGCGAGGTGCTCACCCACGTGGCGGCCGGCCTCTCCGACGCCGACATCGCGGAGCGCCTGGTGCTGTCGCGGCGCACCGTCGAGCACCACGTCGCGTCGATCCTGGCCAAGCTGCGGATCTCGTCACGACACGACGCGGCGGCCGCCGCCCACGCCATGGGTAGCGGCGCGCGCACACCTGGGTAGTCGTCACCGATGTGCGGCAGGGCCCGCGGCTCGTAGAAAGGTGCTGTCAGTCATCACCGCAGGCCACCAGGCCCGCACGAGATCCAGGAGACACACGATGCCGCTCTACATGGACGTCCACTCGCTCGACTCAGGAGTGACGATGGACGACGTGGCCAAGGCCCACCAGGCCGACCTTGAGCACCAGGGGGCCCATGACGTCAACTACCTGCGCTACTGGGTCGACGAGTCCAAGGGCCAGATCTTCTGCCTCGTCGAGGCGCCCGACGCCGAGTCGGCCAACACCGTGCACCGCGACGCGCACGGCCTGGTCGCCGACGCGATCTTCCAGGTGCAGGAAGGCGCCTAGCTGGACCCGCGGGGAGGGGCCCGAGGACCGGTGCCCCTCCCCAGCGGCCCGGCCTCGCCGACAGTACGACGGCCGCGCCGGACCGAAATCCGCTTGCACAGGTGGGTGCGGGGGTGTGGACTGGCTCCGGGACCGCTGGGAAGTCGCCGGCGTCCTCACGTATCACGAGCACCCTTCCGCGGTCTGTAGGGCGGAAGGATGGTCGACATGGTGTGTGCTGCAAGCAGTCCGCTGGCACTGGAGGTGGCCCCGTTGAGCGAGCCCTCCTCCGTGGCCGACCTCGTCTTCCGAGCACGCGACGGGGACGGCGACGCCTGGGACGCCCTGGTCGAGCGCTTCCTGCCCATGGTCACCGGGATCATCGGCGGTTTCCGGCTGAGCCGTGCCGACGCCGACGACGTCAACCAGACGGTCTGGCTCCGGCTGGTCGAGCACCTCGGCTCGCTGCGGGAGCCACGGGCCCTCCCGGGCTGGCTGGCCACCACCGCTCGGCGCGAGGCGATCCGGCTGATCGGGGTGCGCGGTCGCACCCTCCCCTTCGACCCGCAGTGGTCGGCGCTCGACGCACCCGTCGACGACCACGAGATCGACGAGAACATCCTGGCGCAAGAGCGCAAGCACGCGCTGCGCGAGGCGATGCTGGAGATCCCGGCGCCACGGCGCGAGCTGCTCACCCTGCTCTTCGAGGATCCCCCGCTGGCCTACGAGGAGATCAGCCGAAGGCTCGGGATCCCGGTCGGAAGCATCGGGCCCACCCGGGCCCGTGCGCTCGCGCAGCTGCGCGACAGTTCAGCCCTGCGCGGTCACCGCTCGGGTGTCAGCACGATCGGCAATGGAGGTGATCGCGATGTCGCGACAGGTTGAGGACGACGCGCTCATGGACGAGGTCCGCGCCGCGGTCGCGCAGACCGACGCGGTGCCGCCGCACCGGCGCGACGCCGCCCGGGCGGCCTTCGCCTGGCGCAGCATCGACGACGAGCTGATGACGCTCGCCGAGGACTCCGCGCTCGCCGGCCTCGCCGTCCGCGGGTCGGCCGGCGGGCGGGTGCTGACGTTCCACGGGCACGGCGTCACCGTCGAGGTCGAGGTGGACGGCGGCCAGGTGATGGGCCAGGTGCTGGCCACCCCCGACTGCCGGGTGGCACTCGAGACGGCCGCGGGAGGCAGCACGCAGACGTACACGGACCAGTCCGGCTTCTTCTCGCTGGCGGCCGGCGACGGACCGGCGCGGTTCGCGGTGGAGATCGACGGGGAGACCCGGCGTACCGAGTGGATCGTGCTCTGAGACCCACCAGTGACTAGCGCACGGGGCACCTAGAGGACTGGCCCCACGCCCGGGACCGCGTTGGTCTGCGCCTCCGCGAGCAGCTGGTCGGCTGCGGTCCGGGCACTGATCCCCAGCTGGCTCATCCGGGCCGCGATCATCCCCGCGACCAGCGGCGTGGAGAACGACGTGCCGCTCCAGCGTGCCAGTC
The DNA here is from genome assembly GCA_038214475.1 of Propionibacteriales bacterium. Taxonomy (GTDB): domain Bacteria; phylum Actinomycetota; class Actinomycetes; order Propionibacteriales; family Nocardioidaceae; genus Nocardioides. The sequence continues at coordinate 4,179 of JBBQRV010000218.1, forward strand.
CCTCGAACACCCGCTTCTGGTGCAGCGGCTCCGGTGGCTCGTGGGTGAAGAACGTGCCGTGCGGGTAGGCGTTGACCATGTCGACCCCGAGCGCGTAGACGTCGACCCAGCTGCCGAAGTTCGAGAAGCCCGCACGCTTCTTCTCGGCGTCGATGGCGCCCACCGAGAGCGCCCATGGGAACGCCGCGGGCCAGAACGGCACCCGGGTGGAGTCGTTGCCGGCGGCCGCCACCAGCACGGTGCCCTTCACGTGGCTGAGGAACTTCTCCCAGAAGACCTCGAAGCCCATCGCCGGCCGGCCGCCACGTGTCGTGCAGCCCGCCGAGAGGCTGATGATGTCGGGGCCCAGCGCCAGCGCCTGCACCAGCTGCCTGATCATCTTCGACTCGAGGATCGCGCCGCCGACGGGCAGGAAGCCCTCGACCCGGATCTCGGTCCTCGGCGCCACGCAGCGCACCACGCCGGCGATGAACGTGCCGTGGCCGACGTAGGGCCGGATGTCGTCCTTGTCGAAGGTCTCGACGTCGCCGGTGACCCCCTCCAGCCACGGGCTGATCGGGTCGGTGGCCGCGGGCGGGTGCCAGCCGGTGTCGACCACGGAGACGAACACGCCTGCGCCGTCCTCGCTCGTCGGGTCGTACGACGGCAGCGGCTCGTGGGTGTGCGGCTCCTCCGGCTCGGTGGCCGGGCAGCACCGACCGGGCGTCACGTAGACGACGTGGTCGGGAGTGGCCACCCCGACGCCGACGATCTCGTCGAGCCGGTCGAGGACGTCGGGGATGTCCTCCCCGCCGAGCAGCTCGAGCCGGGTCAGGCCGTTGACGAGGTCCTCGGCGCGGGCGGCCCGCCCCGACAGGGCGGCCAGCACCCGGGCGACGTCCTCGTCGCGCACCAGCAGGCTGCGCTGCCGGTAGAGGTACTCGAAGTCGGCGAAGTCCTGACTGTCGCTGTCGCGGGGCAACGCCACACCGATCTCGTCGGGGCCGAGCGCCTCGCGGATGATCTCGATCTGGTCCCTGGCGCGCTGGCGCTGCTGCTCCGGGTCTAGCTCACCCTTGTCGGGATACCCGTTCTCGGTCATGTCCCCCTCCGATCACGATGTCCTCGCGCGGACTTCGCTAGCGTAGCGAGAAGCAGACCCGGTGATAAGGGGGCGAGATGGTCGGCCCCACCTCCGCGCGCGACCTCGATCCCGACGCGCTGCTGGCCCTGGCCCTCTCCCGTCCGCAGGACGCCCTGGTCGTGGCGCACGACTGGCAGGCCACCACCGCCGACGCCCGGCTGCTCTCCTACGCCCACCAGGCCGCCGGCATCGTGCACCGCGAGAACGGGGAGACGCCCTTGGCGATCAGCGAGCTGCGCACCGGGTGGCGCCGGGCCCGCAGCAGCGATGATCCCGAGCGCGCCGCCGACGTGCGCGCCACCCTCGGCGCCACGCTGGTGATGGACGGCCGGACCCGGACCGGGCTGGCGCACCTCGACGCAGCGGTGGCGGCGGCCTCGGGCCCGGTGCTGGCCACCGTGCTGATGCGCCGCGCCTTCATCCTGAGCCAGCTCGGCCGGCACGACCGGGCGCTCGACGACATGGCCCGGGCCCTGCGCGGCCTGCGCAAGGCCGGCGACCCGGTGTGGGTGGGACGCGCGCTCACCAACCGGGGACTCATCCACCTGGCCCGCGGGTCGCTGGCCCGCGCCGAGCAGGACATCCTGCAGGCCGAGCAGCTGTTCCACGCCGCCGGCCAGGAGCTCGAGGCGGTCGACGCGCTCGAGCACCAGGGCCTGATCGCCTTCCGGCGCGGCGACCTGCCTCGCACCCTCTCCCTGTACGACGAGGCCGCGCGCCGCTACGCCCCCCTCGGCCCCCCACCCCCCGAGCTGGCCATCGACCGGTGCGCGGCGCTGATGGCCGCCGGGCTGGCCGACGACACCCTCGCCGTGGTCGACGAGGCGCTGGCCGCCCCCGACATCCAGCCCCGGAGCCGGGCCGAGCTGCTGCTCTCCGCAGCCAATGCCGCGCTTGCCTCCGGCGACCCGGCCCGGGCCCTGGACGCTGCCCGGCAGGCCC
>JBBQRV010000219.1:0-6222 GCA_038214475.1 Propionibacteriales bacterium
GCCTCGGCCCGGGTGACCGCGCGCGCGATCTCGCGCTCGGTCCTCGTCCCTCGCAGCTGCACACGGCGAATCTACAAGCAGGCACCTGTCAGGATGGGGACGGTGGGCAGGCCCGGGAACGCCTCGGCGCCACGTCGACCCCGATCCGGCACCAGGAGGACCCATGACCGTCCGGCGATTCCAGTTCGCCTTCAGCCCCGCCTACCGGCTGCTCGGGCTCCCCTTCGGGGTGCTGCCCCGCACCACGTACGCCGAGGTGGGCGACGGCGAGCTCCGGGTGCGCTTCGGACCGTGGTCGCTGCGCACGCCGCTCGACAACGTGGCCGGCGTCGAGGAGTCGGGGGGCTACGCCCTGCACCGCACCGCAGGGCCGGCACACCTGTCCCTGGCCGACAAGGGCGTCACCTTCGCCACCAACCGGGAGCACGGCGTGTGCCTGCGCTTCCGGGACCCGGTGCGCGCGCTCGACCCGACGGGGTTGCTCCGGCACCCCGGGGCGACGATGACCGTGGCCGAGCCGGAGGCCTTCCGGGCCGCCGTCCTCGGGACGCACTGAAGCACGGACCCGTACCCGGGCCCGTGCTTCGAGGCTGTGCCGGCCCGCGCCCCGAGGGCCGCGGACCGTTCGGTCAGTGGTGGACCGGGTTTCGAGCGTCGTCGAAGGCCGGGCGCTGCTCAGGCACCACGGCCGATCCGTTCCGCACGTCCCAGCAGGCATGGCAGTAGGCCACCTGCTCGAAGTTGACGGAGCGCACGTGCGCTTCGCCGCGGTTGACCTGCTTCTCACAATCACGGCAGTAGTACGTCGGCATGACAGCCCCCTAGCTGGTTAGTCCATCCCGGACATCATTAGACCGCCCGTTTGCGTGGGAAGCAAGCATGTCTAGTGTGTCGGCATGGTCTTTCGTGTGGCATTTGTGGCTGGTGTGACTCCTGATAAGTGGCTGGACACGTTCCGCCGCCGGTTTCCGGGGATTTTGCTCGACGCCCACCCGGTCGAGACCGTCCGCCAGCGCGCGGTCCTGCTCGACGACGACGCCGACGTCTGCTTCGTCCGGCTGCCCGTGGACCGGGAGGGGCTGCACTGCATCCCGCTCTACCGCGAGCTCCCCGTGGTGGTGGTCCCGCTCGAGCACGTGGTGAGCGCCTACGACGAGATCGCGCTGGCCGACCTCGCCGGCGAACAGCTCGTCTACGGCGACGTGCCCGACTGGCCCGAGGTGGCTGCGGTGGAGCAGCTGCCCTTCCCGGACATGACCGCCCGTGAGGCCGTGGACGTGGTGGCCAGCGGCACCGGCATCGCGATCATGCCGATGTCCGTGGCCCGACTGCACCACCGCAATGACGTCACGCACCGGATCGTGACCGGTGTACCGGACACCCAGGTGGGGCTCGCCTGGCGCATCGACGCCGACGACCCGCGGATCGAGACCTTCATCGGGATCGTCCGCGGCCGCACCGAGAACACCTCGCGCGGCTCGGCCGACCCCGCAGCCGCGCCCCCGGCCGGGTCGATTCCCGGATCGAAGCCCGGGTCGAAGGCCGGGTCGAAGGCCGGCCCCAAGGGCGGGTCGAAGCCCGGGCCCTCCCCGGCTCCCGGTGGCCGGACGTCCGCCCGGGCGAAGCCGAAGCCGCGTGGACGACCCACCCGCAAGCGTCGCTGACCCGGGCCGCTCACCACGAGGTGTTGAGCGGCCGCCCTTCGTGGAATCCCGCCGCCGACTGCACTCCGACCACGGCACGGTCGCGGAGCTCCGCCAGGCTGCGGGCCCCGGCGTACGTGCACGACGAGCGGACGCCGGCGCAGATCTCGTCGACGAGGTCCTCCACGCCGGGCCGGACCGGGTCCAGGTACATCCGCGACGACGAGATCCCCTCCTCGTAGAGTCCCTTGCGGGCCCGGTCGTACGCCGACTCGGTGGACGTCCGGTTCGCGACTGCGCGCGCCGACGCCATCCCGAACGACACCTTGAAGGGTCGTCCCTCGGCATCCTGCATCAGGTCCCCGGGCGACTCGTGGGTACCGGCGAACCAGGAGCCGATCATCACCGACGACGCGCCCGCCGCGAGGGCGAGGGCGACGTCACGCGGGTGCCGCACGCCGCCGTCGGCCCACACGTGCGCGCCGAGCTCCCTTGCCGCGGCCGCACACTCGAGCACGGCCGAGAACTGCGGTCGACCGACGCCGGTCATCATCCGGGTGGTGCACATCGCGCCGGGGCCCACGCCCACCTTGACGATGTCGGCGCCGGCCTCGACCAGCGCGCGGGTGCCGTCCGCCGAGACGATGTTGCCGGCCACGACCGGAACCGACGGGTCGAGGGCGCGTACGGCGCGCAACGCGTCGATCATCCGGTCCTGGTGGCCGTGGGCGGTGTCGACCACGAGGCAGTCGACACCCGCCGTCAGCAGCTCGGCGGCCTTGGCGGCCACGTCGCCGTTGACGCCGATCGCGGCGGCGATCCGCAGGCCACCGCGGTCGTCGACAGCCGGCGTGTAGAGAGTCGCTCGCAGCGCGCCGGTGCGGGTCAGGATGCCGAGCAGCTCACCGGAGGCCGACACCGCGACCGCGACCCGTTCGCGCACCCGGTCGAGCGCGTCGAACGCCTCCCGGGGGTCGGTGTCGGCGGCCACGGTCACCATCCGTCGGGCCATCACCTCGTGCACCTGCGCGAACCGGTCGACCTCGGCGCAGTCCTCCTCGGTCACGACCCCGATCGGCTTGCCGTGCTCCACCACCACGGCGGCCCGGTGGGCCCGCTTCGGGATCAGCGACAGTGCCTCGGCGACCGTCTGCGTGGGGGCGAGCTCGATCGGTGTGTCGAAGACGTGGTGCCGGGCCTTGACCCAGCTCACCACCTCGGTGACGACCGAGATCGGGATGTCCTGGGGGATCACCGCCAGCCCGCCCCTGCGGGCCATGGTCTCGGCCATCCGGCGGCCGGCCACCGCAGTCATGTTGGCCACCACGAGCGGGACCGTGGCCCCGGTGCCGTCGGCGGTCGAGAGGTCGACGTCGTACCTGCTGGAGACCGCGGAGTGCTGCGGCACCATGAAGACGTCGTCGTAGGTCAGGTCCCAGCCCGGGGCGGTGTCGTTGAGGAAGCGCACGCTGCGTCAATCTACCCGCGGGTCACAGCTGCCGCCCGAACGCCTCGGCGGTCTGCGGGGCCGAGGGCGTGCCGCCGCCGGCGTCGGCCCCGCGGGCCAGCAGGGTGGCGACCACCTCGTCCTCTCCCCTGAAGACCGCCCCGGCCCGCGGTGACTGGCCGCGGTCGTTGAGCCGGTCGACGTCGGCGCCGCGATCCGCCAGCCCGGCAGCCATCGCGGCATGTCCGTGGTAGGCCGCCAGCATCAGCAGGGTGTTGCTCGCCGCGTCGGTGAGGTCCACCGGCACCCCGGCGTCGACGTAGGCGAGCGGCTGGCCGGCCTCGCCGTCCCGGGCCAGGTCGAAGAGCTGGTGGGCGAGCTCGACGTGCGCCTCGCCGGGCGGTGGGGTCGATCCGTTCATGGGTCCGGTCTTCCAGCCCCTACGATCTGCGGCATGGACCTGCTGTCTGCTGCCGACCTCACCGACGAGACCGTGCGCGGGTTCACCGCCGCCTTCGGTGGGGCACCGAGCCTGGTAGGGCGGGCTCCGGGCCGGGTCAACCTGATCGGCGAGCACACCGACTACAACGCCGGCCGGTGTCTGCCCACGGCGCTGCCGCACGCAACGTACGCCGCGGTGCGGCACCGCACCGACGGTGCCCTCGCCCTGAGCGCCGCCCAGGCACCCGACTGGTCGGGCACCCTCGACGACCTCGAGCCGGGCCGGACCACCGGCGCGGCGGCCTACGTCACCGGCACGCTCTGGGCTCTGCGGGAGGCGGGTCTGGGGGTCGAGGGTCTCGACGTCCGCATCGACAGTGCCGTCCCCATCGGCAGCGGGCTGTCGAGCTCGGCTGCCCTGATCTGTGCGGTGGCTGCCGCGGTGGCCGAGGGCCGGCTCAGCCCCGAGGAGCTCGTCGACGTGGCGATCCGCGCCGAGACCGAGGGAGTGGGGGCGCCGACCGGTGGGCTCGACCAGACGGTGTCGGTGCTCGGGCGTCCTGGAGAGGCACTGCTCCTCGACTTCGGCCCCGGCGCCGACCGGGTGACCCGTCGGGTCACCTGGCGGCCGGAGGCGGCCGGCCTGTCGGTGCTGGTCGTCGACACCCGGGTGAGCCACAGCCATGCCGGCGGCGAGTACGGCGAGCGCCGACGCGAGTGCGCGGCCGCCTGTACGGCGCTCGGGGTGGCCACCCTGCGCGAGGTGACCGACGTCGAGGCCCTGGCCGGGCTCGACGACGGAGTGCTGGTCAGGCGGGCCAGGCACGTCGTCACCGAGACCGGCCGCGTGGGCGGCGTCGTCGATGCGGTCGAGGCGGACGACTGGGCCCGCGTCGGTGCGCTCTTCACCGAGTCGCACGCCTCGCTGCGCGACGACTTCGAGGTCAGCTGCCCCGAGCTCGACGCCGTCGTGGAGGCCTCGCTCGACGCAGGCGCGCTGGGTGCTCGGATGACCGGCGGCGGCTTCGGCGGCAGTGCGCTGGTGCTGGTGGCCGACGAGCACCGCGAGGCCGTCGCCGACGGAGTGCTCGCCCGGTTCGCTGCGCGAGGCTTCGGGGTGCCGGGCTTCCTCGCCGGCACGGCCAGCGACGGAGCCTCGGTGCGGCACTGACCGCGGCGCAGGCCACCTGCAGGCGCCGACACGGGTCATTGACGGACAGCCTCGGGCGAGGATGATCGCCCGTATGACCACGAACGCCGCGATCATCAGCACCGAGCACCCCGACGCCGCCACCTACCGGCGCGCCGCCGACGCCTTCCGTGCCGGTGACCTCGACACGCTGGCGACCACCATCCACGAGGACGTGGTCTGGCACCTGCCTGGAACCTCGTGGATGGCCAGGGATTTCGAGGGCCGAGACAGCCTGGTGGCGTACCTGCGAGAGCTCATGCAACGGACCAAAGGCACCTTCACTCTGGTGGATGTCTGCGTCTCCGGCTCCGACGACCACGTCCTGGCGGTGCAGCGGTTCGGCGCAGCGGTCGACGGCGAGGAGCAGTTCTTCGACGTCAGGTCGGTCATGCAGTTCCATGACGGGCGCCAGAAGGAGCGCTGGTTCCACGTCCACGACCCGAGCGCCTTCGACAGGTTCATGTCTCGCTTCTAGGGGCGAAGTCACCCTCCGGCGCGCCCTCCACGAGGGTGCGAGCCCCCGGTCAGAGGAGGTCGAGCATCGCCTGCCAGGTCGCCTCGACGTCCTCCGTGGTGGTGCGCCACCCGCCCACGGCCAGCCGCAGGGCGGCCACGCCGTCGACCCGGGTGTGGCTCAGGTAGGCGAACCCCGAGGCGTTGAGTGCCTCCATCAGCGCCATCGTCGCCTGGTCGGACTCGACCAGGCGGAAGACCACCAGGCCGAGCACCGGCTCGGTGACCAGCGCGAAGCGGCCGTCGGCCCGCACCAGGTCGGCGAAGCGGCCGGCCTGCTCGACACCGGCGTGGATGTGGCTGCGCAGCCCGCTGAGCCCGTAGGTGCGCAGCACCGTCCAGAGCTTCACGGCCCGGAAGCGCCGGCCCAGCTGCGGATGCCAGTCGCGGTAGTCGACGACGGCACCCGACTCGCTGGCCGGGTTGCGCAGGTACTCCGGAAGGATCGACAGCGCCCCGACCAGCGCGGCCCGGTCTCGCACCCAGAACGTGCTGCAGTCGAAGGTGGTGAGCAGCCACTTGTGCGGGTTGGTCACGTAGGAGTCCGCGAACTCCGCCACCCCGTCGTTGATCCAGCGCAGCTCCGGGCAGACCGCGGCGACCCCGGCCCAGGCGGCATCCACGTGCAGCCACGCGCCGTGCTCGCGGGCCAGCTCGCCGAGGTCGGCCACCGGGTCGATCGCGCCGGTCGACGTGGTCCCCACCGCCGCCTGCACCAGGACCGGCACCAGGCCCGCCGAGCGGTCTGCCTCGAGTGCGGCCCGCAGCGCCGCGGGATCCATGGCCTGGGTGACCGGGTCGACCGCGACGGTGCGCAGGCTGTGCTCTCCCAGTCCGCTCATCATCACGGCCTTGAGCAGCGACGAGTGCGCCTGGGTGGATCCGTAGACCGTGTAGCGGCCGCCCGGGAGGCCGTCGAGACGCACCCTCCCACCACTGGCCCGGTGCAGCGCGGCGAGCAGCGCCGTGAACGTGGCCGTCGAGGC
>JBBQRV010000220.1:0-6091 GCA_038214475.1 Propionibacteriales bacterium
CTGGCCCTCGGCGGTGAGGATCGCGGCCCGCTTGTCGCGGTCGGCGCGCATCTGCTTCTCCATCGAGTCCTTGATCGACGGCGGCGGGTCGATGCCCTTGAGCTCGACCCGGTTGACCCGGACACCCCACTTGCCGGTGGCCTCGTCGAGCACCCCACGCAGGCGCGTGTTGATCTCGTCGCGGCTGGTCAGCGCCTCCTCGAGGTCCATGCCGCCGACGATGTTGCGCAACGTGGTCATGGTGAGCTGCTCGATCGCCTGGATGTAGTTGGCGATCTCGTACGTGGCTCCCACCGGATCGGTGACCTGGAAGTAGATGACGGTGTCGATCGAGACGACCAGGTTGTCCTCGGTGATCACCGGCTGCGGCGGGAAGCTCACGACCTGCTCGCGCAGGTCGATCATGTAGCGCACCCTGTCGACGAACGGCACCACGATGTTGAGGCCTGCCGGCAGCGTCTGCTTGTACTTGCCGAACCGTTCGACGATGCCTGCGCGGGCCTGCGGGACGATGCGCACCGTCCTGGAGAGCAGCACCACCACGAAGGCAAGCAGCAGGAGCAGGAGGATGGCGACAGCAGAGGGCATGGGTGACCTTTCAGGACTCGATGCCGGGGATCGGGTGGACGTAGGCAGTGGCGCCGCGGATCTCGAGGACCTCCACGGTCTCGCCGGGCGCGATGGTCAGGGTCTCGTCGTAGGGGTGTGCCGACCAGATCTCGCCGCCCAGTCTCACCCGCCCGGACTGGAGCGCGGAGATCGGCTCGGTGACCACGCCCTGGGTCCCGACCAGCTTGCCGTGCCCGAGCCTGAGCTCGGGGCCGCCGTGCAGGCGCTTGACCACGGCCGGCCGGACCAGGGCCAGCATGGCCACGGAGGCGGCGGCGGCCGCCACGATCTGCAGCGGGACGCCCAGGCCGATGAGCGCGACGAGCATCCCCACGAGGGCTCCGCCGGCGAGCATCGCGAGCACCAGATCGAGGCTCATCATCTCCAGCACGCCGAGCAGAACTGCGAGACCGAGCCAGACCGCGCTCGTGTTGTCTCCCAGCCAGTCCATCATGGGTCAACCCTAGCCTGCAGGTGCTGGCCGACCCCGTCAGTTCGCGAGACGGCGCGTGGCCGGGCGGCGCCGGGCGGCGTACCGGCCGTCCTCGCGGGTCACCAGCAGGGGCATCGCGAAGGTCTCCGACAGCGCGTCCTTGGTGATCACCTCGTCGATCGGCCCGGTCGCCACGATCCGGCCCTCCCGCAGCAGCAGGGCGTGGGTGAACCCGGGCGGGATCTCCTCCACGTGGTGGGACACCATCACGATGACCGGCGCCTGCTCGAAGTTGGCCAGGATCGACAGGATCTGCACCAGGTCCTCACGCCCGCCCAGGTCGAGCCCGGCGCCCGGCTCGTCGAGGAGCAGCAGCTCCGGGTCGGCCATCAGCGCGCGGGCGATCTGGACCCGCTTGCGCTCGCCCTCGCTCAGGGTGCCGAAGGTGCGGTCGGCGAGCTCGAGCACGCCGAGCTCCCGCAGCAGCTGTCCGGCCCGGTGGTGGTCGAGCGACTCGTAGTCCTCCCGCCACCGCCCGACCACGCCGTACGACGCCGAGACGACCGCGTCGCGCACCCGCTCGTGACGCGGGATCCGTTCCGCGATCGCAGCGCTGGTGAGCCCGATCCTCGGGCGCAGGTCGAAGACGTCGACCGAGCCGAGCTCCTCGCCGAGCACGGCGGCGACGCCCGACGTCGGATGGATCTGGGCGGCCGCGAGCTGCAGCAGCGTGGTCTTGCCCGCGCCGTTGGGGCCAAGGATGACCCAGCGCTCGTCCTCGTCGACCGACCAGTGGATGCCGGCCAGCAGGGTGGCCTCGCCACGCCGGACGGTGACGTCGGCGAAGTCGAGGACACTGCTCATGGGCTCACCCTATCCATGGTCGTAGGCTCGCCCGCGTGGTGCATCGACCCCCGCGCACGCTTCCCGACTCCGGCCGCCTCGCCTGGTGGCTGACGGCGTGGCTGCGCGGCCTGGTCAGCCCCGACGAGCTGCTCGACTCGGTGCGCGGCGACGACGCAGCCCACGACGTGGTCGACCTGCCGGGCGCACGGGAACCGGTCCCCCTGGTGCTGTCCCTCGGTCGACTGCGCGGCCTGGGCGCGACCGGTGCGGGGCTGGCTCTTCCGGCCGAGGGCGACCTGGTCGGGCTGGGCGGCCCTCCGGCCTTCAACCTGGAGGCCGTCGACCAGGGCGAGGCGGTGGTGCTCGCCGACGCCGGCCTGGGGCTGGTGCCCGTGCGGGCCGGGCGTGGCGTGGTGTGGCGGGCCCTGCCGGCCAGCCGACGACAGCTGCCTGACGTCGGAGAGGCCGATCGCTCGCTGCGCTCCGCCCTGATCGGCACCGCCGACGCACTGGCGGCACTCGAGGTCGCCCGTTGGCGTCCGGAGCTGGCCGACGAGCTGATGGCACTGCGACGTCACCAGCCTGAGCCCGGCCCCGCGGGCACGCCTCCGGCGTGCGTCGACCTCGCCTCGCGGGGCTGCCTCGCCCTGCGGATCGTCGACCTGGCCCTGGAGGACGACGGCGTGGCGATCAGCGTGGCCGAGGCGGCCGCCCGCCGCGAGGCGGTGCGGTCCCTGGGAGCAGCCGCCCGTCGCGCGGTCGTGGCCGCCTGCTCACCCGAGGCGTGGCCGGGACCCTGAACCGTCAGGGAGTGAACAGGGCGACGTGCTTGTGCGCGGCCCCGGTGACGTTCTTGAAGGCCCCGCCGACGGCCAGCACGTTGGCCGTGGCATCGAGGGCGAAGACGCCGTAGAAGCTGTCGATCGCCGGCCGGAAGGTCGGGTCGACCGCGCCGCTGGCCGGATCGACCGCGAGAAGCTTGAGCGACGTGTCGCCCTGGTAGCCGTCGTGGAAGCCGAGGTAGACGGTGCCGTCGAAGTACTCGACCGCCTGCACGTTGCCGTCGGTGCCGACCCGCCAGGTGCGCCGCCCCGTGTCCACCCGCCAGGCCGATCCCTGGTTGCTCTTCTGGGCCCCGAAGAGGGTGCTGCCGTCGGGACTGGTCGCAATCCCGTACATCGGCACGTCGGTGTTGGTGAACGCCGGACCCGAGAGGGCACCGGTGGCCGGGTCCAGCCCGGCGAGACCGAGGCGGGCACTCCCGTCGGCGGTGTCGAAGAGCCCGCACACCCACACGGTGCCGTCGAGCGGCGACACCGCCAGCCCGTAGGCCGTCTTGCTGAGCGAGGCGCTGAAGACCGGGTCAGGTGCTCCGGTGGTCGGGTCGAGCTTGGCGACCCGGGCCCGCTTGAGAGGGCCGACCGCCCCGAAGGCGCCTGCGATGTAGAGCGACCCGGATGCCGCCTCGATGGCCTTCACCCCTGCCTTCACCGCGGGGGCGAAGGCGGGGTCGACGCTGCCGTCGGTGACGTCGAGCTTCGCGAGCCGGGACCGGGGCACGCCGCCGACGTTGAGGAAGGTCCCGCCCACGTAGACGTAGTCGCCCACATGTGCCAGCGCGGTGACCCCGGCGTCGGCATCGGCGTGCCAGTCGGTCAGCAGTGCGCCGGAGCTGACGGAGAACGCGGCGAGATTGCGACGCGCCACCGACTGCCCGGTCGGTGACACCGCCGCGGTGAAGGTCCCGCCGACGACCAGGGTGTCCCCCACCACCAGCACCGCATGCACGTTGCCGTTGACTCCCCAGCTCGTCGAGGCGACGGGCCGGTACGTCGCCGCACCTGCGCCCGCGGCGAGTCCCTGGCTGGCCACGAGGGCGATCGTGAGCACGAACGAGCGGACGGCGGTGCGAGAGAGGGGCACCGTAAAATCGTGCGTGCCAGACCGGTCGAGGGCGATGACGTATCCACGCCAGCTTGACTGGCCCGTGCGCCACGGCGCCCCCAGTATCCCAACTCTGGGGTTGACACCGATCGTCAGCGGCGGAAAAGCGCGAACCCGCGTGCGCTGACTCCCGAGACCCGGTTGAAGTTGCCTCCGATGACCAGCCCGTCCGCCGTCACGTCGATCGCCCGGACGCCCAGGAAGCTGTTGATCGACGGTCGGAACGAGGCGTCGATCGCGCCCGAGACCGCATCCACGGCCAGGAGCTTCACGGTCGTGTCGCCCTGGTAGCCGTCGTGGAAGCCGCAGTAGACCGTGCCGTCGAAGTACTTCACGGCCTGGATGTTGCCGTTCGTGCGAATCGCCCAGGCCCGGTTGCCCGTGGTGGTCCGCCAGGCCACGCAGGTGTTCGAGGACAGGGCGCCGTACAGCATCGTGCCGTCGGGGCTCAGGTCGAGGCCGAGGGTCGGGATCGCCGAGCCTGCGAAGGCGGGGCCGGTCGTGTCGCCAGTGGCGAGATCGAGTGCGCCGGCGCCCTGGCGCGGCACCCCGTTGAGCGCGTCGAACACCCCCGAGGCGTAGACGACACCGTGGGACTCGTCGACGGCCAGACCCCACACTGCCTTGCTCGCCGAGGCCGTGAAGCCCGGCCGAGGCGCGCCCGTGCGGGCGTCGAGCCGCGCGATCCGCCGGTGCAGGGCGCCGTTGACCCGGCTGAACATGCCGCCGACCACCACGTCGGCGCCGACGACCGCGATCGCGCGAACGGTGTTGGTGGCCGCCGGGTCGAACGCGTCGTCGAGGGCTCCCGTGGCCACGCTGACCTTGGCCAGGTGTCGGCGTCCCTGACCGGCGACGTGGGTGAAGTAGCCACCGACCCACACGTCGGTGCCGTCCGTGTCGAGCGCCCGCACATCGGCGTCGGCGTCGGCCTGCCACCCCGTGAGCAGCGCGCCGGTCGAGAGCGAGAAGGCAGCCAGGTTTCGTCGCGCGACGTGCTGGCCGGTCGGTGAGACCGCGTCGGTGAAGTGGCCTCCGACCACCACGGTGTCACCGACGACGACGGTCGCGAGCACCGGCCCGTTGGTGCGCCAGGCGGCCTCCGGGGTGTCGTCGACGAAGACGGCTGCCTGCGCGGGAACGGTCAGGGTGAGAGTGAGGAGAGCGGCACCGAGTGCTGACACGATGCGGGCCCCCCTGGCCTTGAAGGTGTCCATTGATCGACCATCCCCCTGATCTCCGGTCATCGCACTGACACGATCGAGTCATGTTGGGTGGTACAGACGACCACGATCGGCCCTACTGGGGTCGCACCGTCGGCCCACGGGCTACGGTGACGCTGCCATGACCGACCGCTCGCCCGACACCCTGCTGATCACCCTCACCGGGAAGGACCGACCCGGCGTCACGTCGCGCCTGTTCGCGACCCTCTCCCAGGCCGGGGTCGAGGTCCTCGACATCGAGCAGATCGTGCTCCGCCGGCGCCTCGTGCTCGGCCTCCTGGTGACCGCTCCTCGGGACTGGAAGCGGCTGCGGGACGCCGTACAACGGGTCGCCGACGAGCTCGACATGCACGTCGAGGTGGACCGGGGCACCGGCGACAACCGGGCCCGGCGCAGCGAGCGCAGCCACGTCACCGTGCTCGGCATGCCGCTACGGGCGACGGCCGTCGCCGCCGTCACGGGGCGGATCGCGGACGCGGGCGCCAACATCGACCGGATCGAGCGGATGGCGCGCTACCCCGTCACCGCCATCGACCTGCATGTCTCCGGCGCCGACACCGAGGTGCTGCGGCCGGTGCTGGCCGCCGAGGCCGCACGCCAGGGCGTCGACATCGCCGTGCAGCCGGCCGACCTGGTGCGCCGCGGCATGCGGCTGATCGTGATGGACGTCGACTCCACCCTGATCCAGGGCGAGGTGATCGAGATGATCGCCGCGCACGCGGGGTGCGAGGACGAGGTCCGCGAGGTCACCGAGCGCGCGATGCGCGGCGAGCTCGACTTCGAGGAGTCGCTGCGCTCCCGGGTGGCCCTGCTCGAGGGCGTGCCCGAGTCTGCGCTGGGTGAGGTCTACGACGGCATCGTGCTCGCGCCGGGCGCCCGCACGATGGTGCGCACCCTCAAGCGGCTCGGGTACCGGTTCGCGATCGTCTCCGGCGGGTTCACCCAGATCGCCGACCGTCTCGCCGAGGACCTCGGCGTGCACTTCGCGCGGGCCAACGAGCTCGAGATCGTCGACGGCCGCCTGAGCGGCCGGATC
>JBBQRV010000221.1:0-6076 GCA_038214475.1 Propionibacteriales bacterium
GAGCAGGCGGTGAGCATCACCGCGCACCGCTTCGGCACGCCGAACCACCTCACCGACGACCTCCTGTGAGCGCCGCGCGCGGCGCGGGTCAGCTCACCCGGTGACTGCACTCGCGCCGCGCGGGCGAGGCGTACCTGGTCAGTGAGCCGTCGGACCCGACCGCGTCGATCCCGAGGTGCGGCACGACGACGAGCCGGACCGGAGCACTGCCCAGCAGCGTGGCGCAGACGTACGACGTGGTGAGGGCGTGCACGTCGTGGGTCTCGCCCAGCGGGAGCAGCGACCGGGTCTCGGCGACCGCTTCCTGCTCCCCCGCCCGGAGCACGACGTGCACGTCGGGGGCGACGGCATGGGCGGCCACCGCGACCGCGACGTTGTCGAGGTCGTCGGCGCCGACGCCCGCGACCGCGAGCGCCCGATCGATCCGAAGCGCCTGGAGCAGCTCGCGGTCGTCCCCGTGGCCGATCACGACCGGGAGGTGGGCGCCCCGGGCCAGCCGCAGGTTCTTCGCGTGGGCGTCGCGCTCGACGGCCACGGCCGGCACCCCGCGCGCCTGCAGCTCGAGGCAGAGCCGGTAGCCGATCTGGCCGAAGCCGATGACCACCACGTGGTCACGGCGCGGGATCGACCGCCGCCCGAAGACGGTGGCCAGCCGCTGCCGCACCAGGCCCTCGACCAGACCGGCCGTGAACATCGCGGTCAGGGCCAGCGTGGCCAGCATGGCGACGGCACTGAACACGACGTAGAACCGTCCCGCGTTGACGTCGCCGGGCCCCACCGTGGCCACCACCAGAGCGGCCTCGCGCAGGCTCAGCAGCGCGTCGCCGCCGTGGCTCAGCACCAGCCAGACGAAGTCGACCAGCAGCACGGTGGCCAGTCCGGTGGCCCCGGCGAACAGCATCCGAGACCCGGGGTCCAGGGCCCTCCAGGGGGAGCGACGCAGCACGGGCAGGCGCAGCCGACGCCTCGGCGTGGCCACCGCGCGGGTCACCTGGTCGGCCAGGATCGGCGCCGACAGGGCCGCCGGTGAGGTCACGACGACGTGCGGGAGCAGCCGGGTGAGCTCACCGCCGATGGTGCGGTCGAAGATCGACGCCACGATGGCCACCTCGGTGTCGACGTGCGACACCGCCAGCGTGTAGCGCAGCACGGAGACGTCGTCGCGCATGAGGACGGCGACCCCCGACACGCCGTACCCGAGCTCGGTGCGCAGCTCGTCGTCGCTCGGACGGCGCAGGTGCGCGAGCGCGTGGCCGGCGTCCTCAAGCACCCGGCACACCCTCACCGCAAGCTCGGTGTCGCCGACGACCAGGTAGCGCCGCGGACCCGGGCGCTCCCCGTCTGGTCCGGACGGGCTCGCACTCGTCGCCACGACGTCCTCCGCTCTGCCACCCCGGGTCGGGTGTGGACAGTATGGGGGCCCCGGCTCGTCGACAGCAGGTGAGTTTCGGGGGTGCGCGGCCTGGTGCGCTCAGGTCCCGCGACTCGACAGCTCGGTGACGCGCAGTCCGGCGCGGACCTGGAAGAGCGGGCGGTAGAGCGCCCGCGCGAACACCGTGCCGGCCCCGGCGAGCACGGTCATGCCGAGCGCCATCACCAGCGAGCCGTCGGGGTCGTCGTTCGCCAGCATCGTCCAGGCCATCCCGGCCACCGACCAGGCGAGCAGGACGTAGCCACCGAGGATGGCATAGGCAGGCTGCCGGGCCCAGGGCCGGCTGCGCAGCAGGCCGACGCCGACGGCCAGTGCGGCCGGCACCACGATGCCGAGGTCGTAGAACTTCACCACCCAGAACGTCGTGGGGGTCTCGAGGTACGCCGCCCCGCTGGGCCGCTCACCCATCGCGTCGACGAGGCCGGGGAGGTGGATCCCGACCACGACGAAGACCGCCATCACCACCAGCAGGATGCCGCTCCCCCGCTCCAGCCGTCGCGACATCGCCGGCAGCACCTCGGCCCGGGCGAGGGACCAGCACCCGAGGGTCAGCGCCGCCGCCAGCACGAAGAGCGCCAGCAGCAGGGGGAAGAAGCGCTCGACGTTGCCGGGCAGGGACAGGTACTCGTTCCCGAGGATGAGCTGCGAGTAGGTGTACATCGCGAAGGTCGCCGGCGCCAGGCCCAGGAACGGGGCCGCCGGATGACCCCGGCGGGCCAGCAGGGCGATCACGAGGCTGCTGGGCACGACGACGCAGAGCGCGGCCAGGTCCCCGCCCCGCACCTGGTTGAGCCCGGAGGCCGACGTGCGGAACCGCAGGACTCCGAGGAACAGCGGGCCGAGCAGCACGTAGCCGGCGATGAGGGCAGCGAGGAGCACGAAGCCCGAGCCGAGCAGGCGGTTGCTTCTCACGGGACCCTCCGACGGCGCGACGCTCGGGCGACCTCGGCCGCCACCCACGCTAGGGCCCGGCCGCGGCGCTGGCCCGGGCCCAAGGTCCCTGGTCCGACCGTGCCTTGACCCGGACCGTCTCCTCGGCACTAATATATTGCATGCCCGTTCCGCAGGAAGCGCCCCTCGCACCGCGTGCGCTGCTCCGCGACGACGTGTTCAGCCGGCTCCGCGACGCGATCGTCGACGGCACCCTGGCCCCCGGCGAACAGCTGCGCGACCAGGAGCTGGCCGGCTGGCTGGGGGTCAGCCGCACCCCCGTGCGCGAGGCACTGCTCCGGCTCCAGCAGTCCGGGCTGGTCATCGCCGCGCCACACCGCTCCACCGTGGTCAGCCCGCTCGACGTACGGGCGACGCGGGACGCGCAAGCGGTGGTCGCGGCGATGCACGGGCTCGCCGTCCGCGAGGCGGTCGCCCAGCTCACCGCCCACGACCTGGACCGGATGCGCGCCGCGAACGACCGCTTCGCCGCCGCACTCCGGGCCGGCGACGTCGACGCGGCCCTGGCCGCTGACGACGAGCTGCACGGCGTCCCCGTCACCGCGGCTGCCAACCTCGCCGTCGCGGCGGTGCTCGACCAGCTCACTCCCCTGCTGCGTCGGCTCGAACGGGTGCGCTTCTCCTCTCTGAGCGGCCGCGCGTCGGTCGCCCTGCACGCCCGGCTCATCGACGCCTGCGAGCGGGGCGACACCGTCGACGCCGAGGCCGTCTCGTTCGAGACCTGGCAGACCCTCGCCCCCCTGCTCGAGCCCTGACCCACCCGTTCGCCGTCCCAGGAGGACCGATGTCACTCGCCGACTTCCCGCGCCACCCCCTGACCTTCGGGCCCAGCCCGGTCCACCCCCTCGAACGCCTGAGCGCGCACCTGGGCGGAGCCAGGGTCTGGGCCAAGCGCGAGGACTGCAACAGCGGGCTCGCCTTCGGCGGCAACAAGACCCGCAAGCTGGAGTACATCGTCCCGGACGCCCTCGCCCAGGGCGCGGACACGCTGGTCTCGATCGGCGGCATCCAGTCCAACCACACCCGGCAGGTCGCCGCGGTGGCCGCGAGGCTCGGCATGAAGTGCCGCCTGGTGCAGGAGAAATGGGTCGACTGGGACGACCCGGTCAACGACCGGGTCGGCAACATCCTGCTGTCGCGGATCATGGGCGCCGACGTGCGGCTGGACCCCTCCGGTTTCGACATCGGCATCCGGACGTCGTGGGAGGACGCGCTTCGCGAGGTCGAGGAGGCGGGCGGCACGCCGTACGGCATCCCGGCCGGCGCCTCCGAGCACCCGCTCGGCGGACTCGGCTTCGCCAACTGGGCCTTCGAGGTCGCCGAGCAGGAGAAGCAGCTCGACGTCTTCTTCGACACCGTGGTCGTGTGCACGGTCACCGGATCCACGCACGCCGGCATGATCGCCGGGTTCGCCGCCCTGCAGGAGAGCGGCGATGCCCGGCACCGCCGGATCCTCGGCATCGACGCCTCCGCCACCCTCGACAAGACCCGCGCCCAGGTGGCCCGGATCGCCCGCTCGACGGCCTCGCTCATCGAGCTGGGCCGCGACCTGCGTGACGACGAGATCCAGGTGCTCGAGGGCTGGGCCGGTGACCTCTACGGCATCCCGGTCGAGTCCACGGTCGAGGCGATCCGGCTCTCCGGGCGACTGGAGGGCATGATCATCGACCCGGTCTACGAGGGAAAGTCGATGGCCGGCCTGGTCGACCTGGTCACCTCCGGCGAGATCGGCCGGGACTCCACCGTGCTCTACGCGCACCTGGGCGGCCAGCCCGCGCTCAACGCGTACGCGGGCATCTTCGACTGAACCGGCGGCGCTGGCGACGGGTGAGCCGTTCGATCAGGCCGTCGGGGCGGGCTCGCCTGCGGACTAGGCTGCGAAACATGGCCATCGACGTCGAGACCTCGATCGAGTTCGACGTGCCCCGGGCGCGGGTGGCTGCCTTTGCTGCGGACCCCGACAACGCACCCTCGTGGTACGCGAACATCGAATCGGTCCGCTGGGAGACTCCCCCACCCGCGGTCGTGGGCTCGCGGATCGCCTTCGTCGCCCACTTCCTGGGGAGGCGTCTCGCCTACACCTACGAGGTGCGCGAGCTGGTGCCCGGGGAGCGGCTCATGATGAGCACGGCGCAGGGACCGTTCCCGATGCGTACGACGTACACCTGGCAGGACACCCCCACCGGAGGTACCCGGATGTCGTTGCGCAACAGTGGTCAGCCCTCGGGCTTCGGCCAGCTGGCCGCACCACTGATGGCCACCGCGATGCGCCGCGCCAACGGCAAGGACCTCCGCAACCTCAGGCGCATCCTCGAGTTGTAGGCCGGAGCGGTGGCTAGCGCTTCGGTGCCGCAGGCACCGAGGTGACGGTGCCGTGCACGTCGCACACCGACGCGAGGGTGTTGTAGACGGTGCCGAACTTGCGGAGGTTGGTGTGCACCAGCTCGAGGCGCCGTTCAGGCTCTTCGGTGGTCACCCGGAGCGCGTACTCGACCGAGACGAACCTCGGGGGCGCGTCCTGCCGGCGCAACACGACGTCGACCACGGCGTCCTCGTAGTCGAAACCCAAGAGGGCGCCCGAACGGGCCAGGTTCTTGAGCAGGCAGGCGGCGAAGGCGGCGCCGAGCAGATCGGCCGGGCCCGGAGCACCGGTGGGTGCGCTCGCCCAGCCCGCGTCGAGCGGGATGACGGTCTCCGCTGCGGTGACGTCGGCTTCGCCCCCGTGCATGGTCCGTGCGCTGAGCCGGTACTCCAGGGGCGCGGCGCCGCCGACAGCCGCCGCGCTCATGATGCCGCCGCGGTGGTCAGGAGCTTCTTGATCTCCGCAGGCCTCGGGACGCGGCCAGAGACCAGGACCTTGTCGTCGACGACGAGACCGGGCGTGGACATGATGCCGTAGCCGACGATCGCCGCGTAGTCCTCGACCTTCTCCACGGTGGCGTCCATGCCGAGCTGGTCGAGGGCCTCTCTGGTGGCGCGCTCGAGGTTCTTGCAGTTCTTGCAGCCGGGGCCGAGGATCTTGATGATCATGTCGGTCTTCCTTTCGTGGGGACTCAGGCGAGCAGGTAGTTGAACAGGTAGCCCACGGCGACGATCGAGGAGCCGACCACGGCGAGGTAGATGGCCAGGAGCTGGGGTTTGAGGATGCGCCGGAGCAGGATCATCTCGGGCATCGAGAGCGCGACCACGGCCATCATGAAGGCGAGCAGGGTGCCCATGGGCAGGCCCTTGGCATAGAGGGCTTCGACCAGGGGAAGAATGCCCGCGGCGTTCGAGTAGAGCGGGATCCCGACGAGGACGGCGACCACCACCCCGAAGGCGTTGCCGGGGCCGGCGTACTGGGTGAAGAAGTCCTCCGGAGCCCAGCCGTGGATCACGGCGCCCAGCCCGATGCCGATCAGGAGGTAGGGCCAGATCTTGCGAAGGATGGAGCCGACTTCTTCGGCGCCCATCTGGACACGCTGGTTGAAGGTCAGCCCGGCGGTGGAGTCGATCACCTGGCCACCGAGGACCGTCTCGAACACGAAGGGCTCCACGTAGCGTTCGAGCTTGAGCCGTCCGAGCAACCAGCCGGCAGTGATGGCTATCGCAAGCCCAGCACCCACGTAGGCCAGGGTGATCTTCACGCCGAACAACGTCAGCAGCAGGCCGATCGCGACCTCGTTGACCAGCGGGCTCGCGATGAGGAAGCTC
>JBBQRV010000222.1:0-6063 GCA_038214475.1 Propionibacteriales bacterium
TTGCCGTCGACCTCACCGGTGATGAGGCCCATGGCGATACCGGCGACGGGTGCGCGCAGCGGCACACCGGCCTGGAGCAGCGACATGGTCGAGGCGCAGACCGAGCCCATCGAGGTGGAGCCGTTGGAGCCCATCGCCTCGGAGAGCTGACGGATCGCGTAGGGGAACTCCTCACGCGTCGGCAGCACCGGCAGCAGCGCCCGGCGAGCCAGGGCACCGTGGCCGACCTCGCGCCGCTTCGGCGAACCGACGCGGCCGGTCTCACCGGTGGAGAACGGCGGGAAGACGTACTTGTGCATGTAGCGGCGGGTCTTCTCCGGCGACAGCGTGTCCAGCTTCTGCTCGAGGCTGAGCATGTTGAGGGTGGTGACGCCCAGAATCTGGGTCTCGCCACGCTCGAACAGCGCCGAGCCGTGGACGCGCGGGATCACGGCGACCTCGGCGTGCAGAGGCCGGATGTCGGCCAGTCCGCGACCGTCCATGCGGATCTTGTCGCGCAGCACGCGCTCGCGCACCAGCGACTTGGTCAGGGACCGGTAGGCGGCACCGATCTCCTTCTCGCGACCCTCGAACTGACCGGCGACCTTCTCGAGCAGCGACGCCTTGATCTCGTCGAGGCGCTCCTC
Organism: Propionibacteriales bacterium; assembly: GCA_038214475.1. Lineage (GTDB taxonomy): Bacteria > Actinomycetota > Actinomycetes > Propionibacteriales > Nocardioidaceae > Nocardioides. The sequence goes on from JBBQRV010000222.1 coordinate 627, forward strand.
GCGCTCCTGCTTGCCCGCGATGACGAGGGCAGCAGCGGTGTCGGCCTGCACGGCGGACTCCACGGCTGCGTACACGTCGTCCTCGTAGTCGAGGAAGATCGGGAAGTCGGCCACCGGCTTGGCGGCCTCCTTCGCGAGCTCGGCCTGCGCCTCGCACAGCTGCTTGATGAACGGCTTGGCAGCGTCGAGACCGCCGGCGACGACCTCTTCGGTCGGTGCCTTGGTGCCGGACTGCACGAGGTTCCAGGTCGACTCGGTGGCCTCGGCCTCGACCATCATGATCGCGACGTCACCGGTGTCGGTCACCCGGCCGGCCACGACCATGTCGAAGACCGCGTCCTCGAGCTGGCTGTGGGACGGGAACGCCACCCACTGGCCCTCGATGAGGGCGACGCGCACGCCACCGACCGGGCCGGAGAACGGCAGGCCGGAGAGCTGCGTGGACAGCGACGCCGCGTTGATCGCGAGCACGTCGTAGGGCTGGTCGGGGTCGAGCGCCATCACGGTGATGACGACCTGGACCTCGTTGCGCAGGCCCTTCTTGAAGGTCGGGCGCAGCGGCCGGTCGATGAGGCGGCAGGTGAGGATGGCGTCCTCGCCCGGGCGGCCCTCGCTGCGGAAGAACGAGCCGGGGATCTGGCCCACGGCGTACATCCGCTCCTCGACGTCGATCGTCAGGGGGAAGAAGTCGAAGTGGTCCTTGGGCTGCTTGCCGGCGGTGGTCGCCGAGAGCAGCATGGTCTCGTCGTCGAGGTAGGCGGTGACAGAGCCAGCCGCCTGGCGGGCCAGCAGCCCGGTCTCGAACTTGACGGTCCGCTTGCCGAACTTGCCGTTGTCGAGCACGGTTTCAACGGCGGAAATGACGGGTCCCTCGGTCAAGGGTGTCCCTTTCTCTTCGCGGAGCGGTCCGCGCATCCGTCTGGGCAATCAGCCCGGGACGGGGGCAGTCGCAGCGACTGCGGCGATGTGCTTCCCGCCTTCCCCTGATGGCAGGGGGGCCGGTCTTCGATCGAGGCCCGCAGGAGGCGCCCCGAGTGGGGCGGTTCTGAAGGCCACTACCGAGGACCGGGCCAGACGTGTGCGGGTCGCTCCTGGTGATGGATGTGCGTTGTTCAGTTGGGTGGTGCAGATGGTGCAGGTCGAGCCTAGCGGCTCGGCCGGGAAAGCGACGGGAGCGGCGCCCCTGACGGGTCACCGCTCCCTTCGAGTCATCGACGCAGGCCGAGACGCTCCACGATGGAGCGGTAGCGCGCGATCTCGGTCTTCTGCAGGTAGTTGAGCAGCCGGCGGCGCTGGCCGACCAGCAGCAGCAGGCCACGCCGGCTGTGGTGGTCGTGCTTGTGCACCTTGAGGTGCTCGGTCAGGTGGCTGATCCGGTGGGACAGCAGCGCGACCTGCACCTCGGGCGAACCGGTGTCGCCCTCATTGGTGGAGTACTCGGCGATGATCTTCTTCTTGGTCTCCGCGTCGGTACCAATCGACATGGGGGCTCCTTCTCGGTTCTCGCTGCGCGGCGCGCCGGGGCCTGTTCACCCGGGCACTCTGGATCCGCGGCCGTTGGACGGCAGTGTCGTCCGTCAGGGACAACCTGTCGAGATTATCAGCGGGAGGCCCCCGGGACCGAATCGTGCGGGCCGGCCGGCCTCAGCGTGGGTCGAGCAGGGAGTCCAGCAGCGCGGGTACGTCGTCGACACCGGCCACCTCGCCGACCCGGGCACCGCTCTCGCGGGCGATCCTTCGCGCCTCGTCGGCGTCGTCCGCGGGCGCCAGGATGAGCAGCTCGTCGAGCGCGCGCGCCGACGGCAGCGCATCCACCTCGTCGGTGGAGCGACAGTCCGACAGCAGCACGGTGACCCGGCGCGCGGCCCGCGAGCCGGCCAGCTGGCGACGGGCCTCCTCCAGGGCGGCACTCACCGACGTCATGCCGTGCCCCCGCAGCGCCAGCACGTCCTCCACGATCCGTCCCGGGTCCCGGGCGCCTTCCAGGGGCGCCACCACGTCGGCGTACCGGGCGAACGCGATCACCGCGTGCTCGCGCGGCGCCCGCACCAGGCAGGCGGCGGCGGTCACGGCGGCCGTCGCCAGCCGCGCCCCCGACATCGAGCCGGACCGGTCCACCACCAGGCACAGCGCCAGCTCGGGGCGGCCCCAGTCGCGGGCGGTCAGCTCGTCGAGTCCGGGTGCGCGCCCCTCCCCGTACGCCGTCGCGATGGCGTCCATCGAGGCATCCACGTCGAGCTCGCCGCCCAGGTGCGCCGGCACGTTGCGAGGACGGCCCACCCCGCGCCGCCTGGGCATGCCGCTACGGCAGCGGTCCAGGATCAGCCGGGGGGCCAGCGCGCGCACCAGCAGCCGGAGCCGCTCGTCGGTGGCCGAGGCCATCGACACCAGCAGGGTGAGCGTCGCGTCAGGGTCCTCGGCCATCGCCTGCTGGAGCGCCTCGTGGTCGAGCTCACCGAGCTCGGGAGACAGCTCGGCGAAGCGGGGGTTGCGGGCCAGCTCGCTGCGCCCGGTGCTGCGGGCGCCGGGCGTCCGGTCGCGCGGTGAGGCAGGAGGAGCACGGCCCGCCCCGGGGGGCGGGCTCAGGCTTCCCCCGACTCCCCCGCCTCGCTCCCCTGCTCGCGGGACTCCGGCGGCGGCCCGAAGACCTTCTCGTAGAGCTCGGTGACGACCTGCTCGGGAGTGCGGCCGCACGACTCCTGCAGCTTGATCCGTCCGGTCAGCGCGGCCTGCGCCGACTGCAGGCCGACGGTCCAGTCGTCGAGCGGTACGCCGCGCAGCCGGGCCAGCTCACCGGCCAGTCCCACGGCGTCGATGGCGCCACGCACCGACGACCCGATCCGCACGTCCGGGTGCGCGCGGGTGGCCCGGACCAGGGCGACCATCCGGTCGCGCCAGCCGGCATCGGGGCAGTCGCTGCGCATCGCCACGATCCGCTGCTCGGCGGGCTCCGGCTGGTAGCCCATCGCGATCCGGCAGGTGCGGTCGTAGAGCGCCGAGGAGATCCGGGCGGTGCCCACCGCGTCGTAGGGGTTCATCGCGGCGACCAGTCCGAACCCGGGCGCGGCCGCCACCCGGCCCAGCCGTGGCACGGTGATCTCGGCCTCCGACATCACCGTGAGCAGCACGTTGATGGTCTCCTCAGGCACCCGGTTGAGCTCCTCGACGTAGAGCAGGCCGCCGCTGCGCATCGCCTCGAGCAGGGGGCCGTCGACGAAGATGTCGGGCCGGTAGCCCTTGCTGAGGACCAGCGCCGGGTCGAAGTGGCCGACCAGTCGTGACGGCGTCAGCTCGGCGTTGCCCTCCACGAGCACGAAGGGCACGTGCCGTCCCGAGGCCACCTGACGCAGCAGCGTCGACTTGCCGGTGCCGGGCGGGCCCTCCAGCAGCACGTGGGCACCACTCAGGAGGGCCGCCTCGAGCAGCTCGGCCTCGAGCTCCCGGTCGACCACCTGCGTGGCGCCCCTCGCGCCCACTGGGTCATCCGACGAGTCACCGACAGGGGTCCGCGGCGGGGGGTCGGGGCGGGGGATCCCCGGCCCCCCGCCGGGGGACCCCGTGACGGGTGCTCGGGTCACGGGTGCTCGTGCACCACGACGCCACGCACGTTCTTGCCCTCGAGCAGGTCGGCGTAGCCCTCGTTGACCTGGTCGAGGGTGTAGGTCCTGGTGATGATCTCGTCGAGCTTGAGGTCTCCGCTCTGGTAGAGACCCAGGATCTTCGGGATGTCGACGGTCGGGTTGCAGTCGCCGAACAGGCTGCCCTTCAGCGACTTGCGGTAGAGCGTCATGATCGTGCCGGGCAGCTCGATGGTCTGCTCCATCACCTTGTTCAGCCCGGTCAGCACCACGACGCCGCCCTTGCCCACCGAGTGGAAGCCGCTGGCCACGATCTCGGAGGTCATCAGCCCGGGCGTGAGGATCGCCGAGTCGGCCATCTGGCCGCGGGTCATGTCGGTGATGGCCGCCGTGGCCTCCTCGGCGTTGGAGAACGCGTGCGTGGCGCCGAGCTCCATGGCCTTCTCGCGCTTGTTCTCCAGCGGGTCGATGGCGATGATGTTCTTCGCCCCGGCGAGCCGCGCGCCCTGCACGGCGTTGATGCCGATGCCGCCGATGCCGAAGACGGCCACCGTGTCGCCCGGACGGACGTTGGCGGTGTTGACGGCCGCACCCCATCCGGTGGGCACGCCGCAGCCCACCAGCACCGCCTTCTCCAGGGGCAGGTCGTCATCGACCTTGACGGCGGAGTTCTGGTGGATCACGCCGTACTGGCTGAAGGTGCCGAGCATGCACATGGCGCCGTACTGGCCGCGCGGCCCGGTGATCGGGAACCGCTCGCCGGGCAGGTAGCCCTCCAGGATGGTGGCGCCCATGTCGCAGATGGACTGCTGGCCGTTCGCGCAGTAGCGGCACGACCCGCAGTTGGGGATGAACGAGCACACCACGTGGTCACCGGGCTTGACCCGGGTCACCCCCGGACCGACCTCCTCGATGATGCCGGCCCCCTCGTGGCCCAGGACCATCGGCAGTCGCGCCTCGAGGTCGCCGTGCGCCACGTGCACGTCGGAGTGGCAGAGGCCGGCGTGGGTGTAGCGGATCAGCACCTCTCCCTCACGGGGCTTGTCGAGGTCGAGCTCCTCGATCTCGATCGGCTTGCCGGCTTCGTAGACGACGGCGGCGGTGGTCTTCATCAAGGGCCTCCTGGGTGGGTGTGATGGCCACCACACTGCCACCGACTGCGCTCCCCGACTGTTCAGGAGTTGGACATTCCCGCGGGCTGGTCCGGCGGGCTACTGTGAAGCAGGACACACCTCGGAGAGATTCCGTTTCGCGACCGAGCTGTCGCACGACGAGAGGAGCGCTGATGCCCCGTCCGGGCACGCACGAGCCACCCGCCCCGCGGCGCGCCGACATCGCCGACTCCTGGCTGCGCTCCGACCTGTCGGGCCTCGACCCCTCGCGCATCTTCGGGGAGCTCCAGCCGGTCGACGTGGACCGCGAGGGGCCGCTGATGGTCGCCGCCACCCCCGTGCTGGAGGAGCTGGACGGCCGGCTGCGCGACACCAAGTACTCCACCGTGCTCGTCGACCGCGACTGCCGGATCGTGCGCCGCTGGTCCGACGACAGCAGGATCGAGGACGGGTTCGACGCCCTCAACCTCCGGGTGGGGGCCAGCCTGCTCGAGGAGGACATCGGCACCAACGCGCTGGGCACGGTGATGGAGACCCGGCGCAGCATCGTGATCAACGGCCCTGAGCACTTCGCCGAGGCGCTGCGCAGCTTCAGCTGCTACGGCCACCCGATCCGGCACCCGCTCACCAAGCGGATCGAGGGCGTCCTGGACATCACGGTCCTGGCCGACCATGCCAGCCCGCTGCTGCCGCCGTTGATCGCCCGCGCCGTCCGAGACATCGAGCAGCGCCTCCTCGACGGCAGCC
>JBBQRV010000223.1:0-6052 GCA_038214475.1 Propionibacteriales bacterium
CAGGCCATGGACTCGGAGACCGACCAGCAGCCGATCCGGGTGATGGTGGTCGACGACCATCCGATGTGGCGCGACGCGGTCGAACGTGACTTGGTCGCGGCCGGCCTCGACGTGGTCGGGGTGGCCGCCAACGGCAGCGAGGCCCTCGCTCGCTTCCCTGCGGCGCGGCCGCAGGTGATGGTCCTCGACCTGCAGATCCCGGCGCCCAACGGCGTCGAGGTGACCGCGGAGGTGGTCCGCCAGGACCCGTCGGTGCGCGTGCTGATCCTGTCGGCGTCGGGTGAGCAGAGCGACGTGCTCGACGCGGTCAAGGCGGGGGCGACCGGCTACCTCGTGAAGTCGGCCTCCCGCGAGGAGCTGCTCGACGCCGTACGACGGGTGGCGCTCGGCGACACAGTCTTCACGCCGGGCCTGGCCGGCCTGGTGCTCGGCGAGTACCGACGGCTGCTCGAGGCGCCGGCCCACGACCCGGGTGCCCCGCAGCTGACCGACCGCGAGACCGAGGTGCTCCGGCTGGTGGCCAAGGGGTTGTCCTACAAGCAGATCGCCGACCGGCTCTTCGTGTCCCACCGCACCGTGCAGAACCATGTGCAGAACACCCTGCGCAAGCTGCAGATGCACAACCGGGTCGAGCTCACCCGCTACGCCATCGAACAGGGCCTCGACGACGAGTGAGCCCGCTTCCTGGTCCCGCCGGGTTGCGCGCTCGCGCACGCAGCTCCCAGGGCAGGGTCATGATCAGCATCCAGCCCAGCACGACGATGACCGCCTCGGCGACGACGTACCAGGGCCACGGTCCGAGCACGTCGAGCACGGACGCCGACGACGGCTTGCGGTTGAGGTAGCCGTAGTTGGTGTCGGCGACGACGTTGAAGGCGTACGTGGCCACCGCCCACACCGCCGTCGCGGCGAGGATGACGCGGTAGGAGCGCCAGGAGGGGCGGAGGCCGAGACCCCAGGTGAGGTAGACCGCCGACCACACGACCAGGAGATGCATTCCCCAGAACCCGAAGAATCGGGGGTCCGGGAAGCCTTCGCCCAGCGACGGGGTGAGGATGCCCTGGCTGGTGATGCTGAGACCTACGTAGTAGGTGAATGCCGAGGCCCACTGGTTGCGGGTCCACAGTGCGAACGCGGCCGCCGGCCAGGCCAGGTCGCACAGGTGCAGCGGCAGGGACGTCGCAGGATCCCAGTCTCCCGGCGTCAGCTGGTAGGCCTGCAGCGAGCCGGCGAAGGCCAGCAGGGCCAACGCGAAGGCGCGCCGCGCGGCCTGCTCCCTGGGGCCGTCTCGGTGCCTGCGGCCCCACACGACGACCAACCAGACGCCGAGCGCGAAGATGCCGAGCAGCACGAAGTGTGTCGTGCCGAACGGCTGGAAGCGCTCGACGGTGAGGGTGACGCCCACGGGGACAGCATGACAAACACGGCGCCTCCTATGCTCGTCCCGTGGACCGGCTTCTCGAACTCGCGGACGAGCTCTACGGGCTCGACCTGGCGGAGTTCACGCCCGGGCGCGATGCCCGGGCCAAGGAGCTGAAGGCGTCGGACCCCGAGCTGTCGCGGGCCGTGAAGGCGCTGCGCAAGCCGTCGGTGGCCGCCTGGGTGGTCAACCTGCTGGTGCGCCGCGAGGCGGCCCAGGTCGAGCAGGTGCTCAGCGTCGGTGCCGCGCTGCGCGCGGCCCAGGCCAGCCTGGCGGGCGACGAGCTGCGGGCGCTGACCCGCCAGCGCCGCCAGCTCACCGCGGCGGTGACCAGCACGGCCCGGGCGCACGCCGCCGACCGCGGACTGCGGGTCACGTCGGCGGTCGCCGACCAGGTCGAGGCGACACTCACGGCAGCGATGGTCGACGAGGGCGCGGCGTCGGCGGTGCGCAGCGGTCTGCTGGTCGCGGCGCTGGCCACCACCGGGCTGGGCGACCTGAGCGACCTGGTCGACTCGGTGGGCGTGCCGGAGGCCCTCGGGTTCACGCCCACCCCGATCTCGTCAGAAGCGGTGCAGCCGGCCCGACCCGAGCTGCACGTGGTCCCGGACCCCGACGCAGACGCCAAGGCGCTGGCGGGGGCCCAGGAGAAGCTCGACGCCGCGGAGGCCGAGCGGGCCGAGGCGGGCTCCGCCGTGGAGAGCGCCGCCGGCGAGCTGGCCGAGCTGGAGGCGACGTCGCTGCAGCTGCAGTCGGAGGTCGAGGAGCTCCGGCGCCGGCTCGCCGAGCTGGAGGACCGGGCCGAGGGGGTCGACGAGGAGCTGTCCGACGCCGAGGACGTGCGTGCCGAGGCCGACGACGCACTGCGCGAGGCCACCCGGGCCCGCGACGCGGCCCGGGCGGTGGTGGACCGCCTCAGTCGGTGAGCACGATCGGGACGTCGAGACCGTGCAGCACCGACGGCTCGGTGCGGCCGACCCGCGACCCGGTCGCGACGACGTCCGGCCGGGCGGCCTCGGGCACCGGCCAGGCGCGGGGGTCGGTGGTGACGTGCCAGGTGCCACGGGTCAGCCGGGCCACCAGGTAGGAGTCGAGGGTGCCGAGCAGGTAGCGGCCGGTGCCGAGCAGTGCCCAGGTGTGCGGCTGTGCAGCGGCCAGCCCGCCCACCTCGTCGGCGCCCAGCAGGTCGACCGGCGAGCCCGAGGTCTCGGCGTCCCAGATCGCGAGCCGGGGGCTGGTGCACCTCACCCGCAGCTCCGACACCGGGCCGGAGAGGTCGGCGGTGGCGCACTCGAAGGCGTGCCAGATGTCGTGCGGCCTGGCTCCGTGGAACTCGTGCGTCCACCCGGCGCCGTCGCGGCCCACCACGGCAGCCGCGTCGGAGAGCCAGACCGAGACCGCACTCACGCGTCGCGCAGGATCGCCAGGATCTTCGCGTCGATCCAGGATCCGTCGGCCGCGACCCGCATCTCGTAGTTCTCGGTGCCGACCCAGGCATGGAAGTCGCGGGCGCCGAGGGCCTTCGCCTTCGCCTCGATCTCGTCGAGCAGGTCGACGGAGACGGGCACCTGCTCCTCAGGGGTGGAGGCGGTGAGGTAGAGGTCGTTGAGGTCGAGCAGCCGCGCGAGCTCGGCGACCGGGTCGGCGTGGTCGTCGACGCGCAGGTCGACCGCGATGTCGTCGTTGCCGCCGTACCCGGCGCCGTCACGCACCACGAGCAGGGCGGCCGACTGCCGCCCACGGCTGTCACCGCCGGCGTCGTCACCGGCCCGCAGCGCGGCCAGCAACCGGACGGAGAGCGGTACGTCGGCCGGGGTGGCGGCCCACGCCTGCTCCATGGCCTCGACCACCTCGGGGCCGGTGAGGATGTTGCCCTGGATGGCGTACCCGTCACCGGTCACGCCGCCGGCCCAGTCGAGGCACTCGACGCCGGTGTGGGTGGCGGCGGCGCCGTCGACGTCGACCAGGCCGACCTGGCGATGGTCACGGCCCGGGTCCTCCTCGAGCAGCCGGGTCAGGGCGACGGAGGCGGTGGCACCGTCGTCGAGGTGCGAGAGCGCCATCCCCTTGTAGGCGACGTTGGCGTCGGCCTGGGTGGCGATGGCGCCGACCCCGGCCACCGCGGCAGGCACCGCCGAGCCCACCGCGAGGAACTTCGAGGCCACCGCCACGCCCCACGACTCGCCGTCAGCTGACCTGGCCACGATCGAGAATGTCATGGGGGGAGCGTAGCGAGGCGCACCGAGACCGGGCCGGGACCCCGAGGTGAGGTCGGTGTGACCGGCCGGTCCGAATATCCGCTTGCCCTCAACTGCGGTAGAGGTTCCACAATGGGGGAGTGCTGGACAGACTCGGGTTCCCCTCGGTGGGGCGCCACCGACGCTTCGTGACCGCCATCGCCGTCGACGCGGTCGGCAGCGGGGTGTTCATGCCCGTCGCGATGCTCTACTTCCTGGCCACCACCGACCTGACCCTGGTGCAGGTGGGTGCGGCGATCTCGATCGCCTCGCTGGTGACGCTCCCGGTCGGGCCCGTGCTCGGCAGCGTCGTCGACGCGTACGGCGCCAAGACGGTCCTGCTCGCCGGCAACGCCCTGCAGGCGCTCGGCTTCGCCGCCTACCTGTTCACCGAGTCGTTCGCCGGCGTGCTGTGGTGGACCGTCGTGGTGACCATCGGGCGGACCGCGTTCTGGGGGTCCTACGGCAACATCGTGGTGGCCATCGCCGCACCGGGTGAGCGGGAGAAGTGGTTCGGCTTCCTCGGGGCGCTGCGCAACGTGGGATTCGCCGTGGGTGGGCTGGTGAGCGGCCTAGCCATCACCATCGGCACCCACACCGCCTACGCCCTGGTGGTGGCCGCCAACGCGGTGTCGTACGTCGTGGCGCTGGGCCTGCTGCTGGCCGTGCCGGCGATCGCGGTTACCTCGCACGGCCGTCAGCCGGGCAGCTGGCGCGTGGTGCTGCGCGACCGCCCCTACCGGCTGCTGTGGCTGTGCCAGCTGATCTGGTCGACGGCGCTGATGGCGCTCAACTTCGCCATCCCGGTCTACGTCACCACGCTGCTCGGGCTGCCCGGCTGGGTGACCGGTGCCGTGTTCACGCTCAACACGGTGATCGTGGGGTTCGGCCAGGGCCTGGTGGTGCGCGCGATGACCGGTCGCCGACGCTGGCGGATGCTGGCCCTGGCCAACCTGGCCTTCGCGGCGTCGTTCGTGGTGCTGCTCGGCGCCAGCCGGCTGGCGGCGGGAGCGGCCACCGTGGTGGTGCTGCTGGGTGCCGTGGTCCTCACCCTCGGCGAGGTGACCGGCGGCCCCGTTCATGCGGCACTGGCTGCCGAGGCGGCGCCCGACCACCTGCGCGGGCGCTACCTCTCGCTGATCCAGCTCGCCTGGAACGTCGCCGGCACGGTCGCCCCGGTGAGCTTCGCCTGGCTGCTCGACCGGGGAGCCTCGATGATCTGGCTGGTCCTGACGACGATGAGCCTCGGTGGTGCCGCGCTGGCCCTGCTGCTGGGCGCGACGCTGGCCGAGGCGGCGGAACGGATCACGAACCGGGCAGCGGAGCCTTCGGCCGCCTGAGTCAGAAGATGTTGCGGACCAGCCCGAGCAGGCCGGGGCCGATGAACGCGATCAGGAGCACCCACGCCACCACCTTGTGCGACAGCTTGGCCGGGTTGAGCGAGCCGGCCATCGCCACCAGCGCGCCCTCCTGGGTGTGCCGGTCGAGACCGAGCATCCGGGCGTCGTCGGGAATGCCCTGGAAGCTCTGCACGTGCTGGGTCAGCTCGAAGCGCTCCTCGTCGGGCTCGTCCATGCTCCGAGGATATCCGCGCGCCTACCTGCTGGACAGGTCGCCAGCGCGCGATGTGCGTGGCAGGCTGTCACTCCAGTGCTGTGAACGATCCAACAGGAGGACGCATGCGCGTCGGAGTGCTCACCGGTGGCGGTGACTGCCCAGGTCTCAACGCGGTCATCCGCGCCGTCGCACGTCGCGGGGTGAAGGAGTACGGCTTCGAGTTCGTCGGCTACCGCGACGGCTGGAAGGGCCCCCTCGAGGGCCTGACCATGGAGCTCGGGGTGCAGCAGTGCCGCGGCATCCTGCCTCGCGGCGGCACCATCCTCGGCTCCAGCCGCACGAACCCGTTCAAGGTCGACGGCGGTGTGGAGCGGATCAAGGAGAACCTGGCCGCCGACGGCGTCGACGCGCTGGTGGCGATCGGCGGCGAGGACACGCTGGGCGTGGCGACCAAGCTGGCCGAGCTGGGCGTGGACGTGGTCGGGGTGCCCAAGACCATCGACAACGACCTGTCGGGCACCGACTTCACCTTCGGCTTCGACACCGCGGTCAACATCGCGACCGAGGCCATCGACCGGCTGCACACCACCGCCGAGTCCCACCACCGGGTGCTGGTGGTCGAGGTGATGGGCAGGCACGCGGGCTGGATCGCCCTGCACGCCGGCATCGCCGGTGGCGCCAGCACGGTGCTGATCCCCGAGCAGCCCTTCGACATCGACGAGGTCTGTGCGCTGGTCGAGTCCCGCTTCGAGTCGACGTACTCCCCGATCGTGGTGGTCTCCGAGGGCGCGGTGCCCAAGGAGGGCGGCGACATGACGCTCGTCTCCGGCGAGCGTGA
>JBBQRV010000224.1:0-6043 GCA_038214475.1 Propionibacteriales bacterium
GTCGCTCGACTCGGAGGACAGGAAGAGCATCGGGTCGACCGGCGTGTCGAGGACCACGACCTCGAAGTGCAGGTGCGGGCCGGTCGTGTTGCCCTCCTGGCCGACGGCGCCGATGCCCTGGCCGGCCAGGACACGCTCGCCGGGCTTCACGTAGATCGCCGACAGGTGGGCGTAGCGGCTGGTCAGGCCATCGCCGTGGTCGACGGTGACCAGGTTGCCTGCCCAGGCCGGGTGGGAGATCGACGCGGTGCCCTCGCGGGCGGCGACGACCTGGGTGCCGACGGGTGCCGCAAAGTCGAGTCCGGTGTGGAAGCCGGAGTCCCAGTGCGCGCCCGGGTCACCGAAGCGCCCGGTGAAGTGGAAGGAGCCCTCGGCGACGGGGGAGACCATGCCGGCGCTCGTCACGCCGCCGGCCGACACCTCCGCCCCGCACGACATCTGCTGCGAGCCGTCGCCCTCGGGCGCCGGGTGCGCCTTGCCGCGCAGGGGCAGCGAGGGCCGGGTCACGGCGTACGGCCGGCTCGGGAGGCTGAGCACACCGACCTGGCTGGCGGTGCCGTCCGCGGCGAGCATGAGGTTGCCGCCGAGGTAGATGCCGACGTGGTGGATGCCCGCGCCGTCAGTGGCGAAGAAGACCAGGTCACCGACCTGGATGTCGGCGCGTGGCACGACGGTGGTCTTCTCGTACTGCCCGGCCGGGGTCGAGGGCAGGTGCAGGCCCGGGTAGGAGGCGGCCACCAGCCCGCTGCAGTCATACGTCTCCGGGCCGGTGCTGCCGGCGGCGTACGGCGTTCCCAGCGCGGTGTAGGCGGCGTCGATCGCGGCGACCACCTGGCGGGGGAGCACCGTGACGCTGCCGGGACCGGCGGTCACGGCCACGCCCGGGATCAGGTGGCGTCCCTTGCCGCGCAGCGGCTTCAGTCCGCGCGGCAGATGTGCGGGGTTCACCAGCGCCCGCGCCCGCGGCGGGGTGACGTCGGCGCGCCGGAGTCTGCCTCGGTAGCCCTGCCACACGCCCTTGGCGGCCTGGTCGCGGGCCTCCTGCTGGCGGTCGGAGAAGAGGGCGGCGTCGGCGTTGTCGGTGAGGGAGTCCTCGACCTGGGCGGTGACCTCGTCGGCGCGCACCGAGATGTCGCGCAGCACCACCTGGACGCGCTCGGCGGCGGAATCCGCCTCGTCCTGCTTCGCGCGGGCGGCCTCGTGCAGCAGGTCGGCGGCTGCCTGGGCGCGCTGGGCTCGCTCGACCACGGTGGCCTGGTCGGCGGAGACCTCTTCGAAGACCAGGTTCTGGCGCCACATGGCGTCGGTCTGGTCGAGTCCGGTGAGCAGGAGCATCAGGTCGGAGTCCATGGCGGGGCCACGCACGTAGAGGTCGCTGAGGTAGGAGCCGAGGGTGCCCGACTCGATGTCGGCGCGGCTCTGCGCGCGACCCGCGGTGGCCTTCGCCACCCGGACCTCGGACCGGGCGGCGGCCAGGTCGAAGCGGGCCCGGTCGAGGTCGAGCGAGGCCCGGACGAACTCGGCCTGGAGCTTGGCCGCGCGCAGCTGCAGCGCGGGAACTGCGGGCTGCGTGGGAGTCGCGGACTCGGGCGCTGCGGCGTTCGCGGACGAACCCAGGGTGCACGCCAGCGCGACGACGAGCACCGTGGTGCTCGTTCGGTACGCGAGTGCGCGCAATGACATGAGTGAAACCCCCGTGGTTGAGGCTTCAAGTGTTGTGGGGGCGCCGATCGGCCGTGGGGGAATGGCCCAGGTTGGGTAAAGATGACGCCGAAGGACTAGTCAGATGTGGTCAGCGTGGTGCCGTTCGGGTGGGGAGGCGGCGCCAACTGGTCTGATCCGGTGCTGACGTGGTGATGACGCCCGGTTGGTGTGCTGTGGCCGGCCGCCAGGGGGGCGGCCTCGACCGAGGGGAACATCATCATGAAGATCCACACCACGCTGGCCCTGGGAGGGCTCGCACTGGCATCACTGGGACTCACCGCGGGTTCCGTTTCCGCGACCACCACGACGGGGCCCTGCAGCACCCCGGGGATCCTGGTCGTCGGCGACAACGGCAACAACGTGCTCGTCGGCACGCCCGACAACGACGTGATCATCGCCCGCGGCGGCGACGACGTGATCTTCGGCGGTGGGGGTGCCGACCGGATCGTCGCAGGCAAGGGCGACGACCGGGTGTACGGCGGCGCCTGCGACGACAAGATCTACGGAGGGCCGGGCGACGACAAGCTCTACGGCCAGGACGGTGACGACCTGCTCAAGGGCGAGGACGGCGACGACAAGGCCTGGGGCCAGGCGGGTGCCGACGAGATCGACGGCGCTGCGGGCAAGGACGTGCTGAGCGGTGGCGCCGGCAGGGACACGGTGTCCGGTGGTGCCGCGCACGACGTGCTCGACGGTGACGGCGGGGCGGACAAGCTGTACGGCGACGCCGGCCCGGACCGGCTGCGTGGCGGGGCCGGCATCGACCGCGGTTGGGGTGGCACCGGGCTCGACTGGTGCTCGACCGTGGAGTTCCAGTTCAGCTGCTGAGCTGACGCACACCCGGGCTCCCGGACCACGGCTGGCCGTGGCCCGGGAGTCGTGCGTGTCTCAGACCGGGGTCGTCTGGTCCGGGGCGAACGGGGCGCCGTGGCCCGGCACGATGAGCACGGGGGACAGCGCGAGCACCCGACGTCGCGAGGCGGCAAGCACCTCGCGGTCTGGTGCGTAGGGGTCGTCGGCCGGGCCGTCGGCCTTCCACCACAGGTGGGTGAGCGCGACCAGCCCGTCGTCGGTGGTCACCAACGTGGTGAGGTCCTGAGGGGTGTGGCCGGGAGTGCCGATCAGCCGCACCGACGGCGCCAGGTCCCTGTCGGCGTCGAGGCGGAGCCACAGGTCGTCGACGTACGTCGCCTGGAAGTCGTGGACCCGGGCGTTGAGGAACAGGGCGATGTTGACGGTGTGGTCGGGATGGTGATGGCTCAGCACCACGTCGGTGACGTCGTCGGGGCTGATACCCAGGGACGCCAACGGCTCCAGGATCAGGTCCCGGCTGGCCACCATGCCGGGATCCACGACGATCGTCGCGTCGCCGTCGCGCACCAGGCAGACCGTGCCGGCCACCCGATCTCGCGCGTAGCCCACCGTCAGCACGTCCAGGGTCGCGTTCATGGGGCGAACCTACCGCCTGAACACGGGTTCGGTCCCGGCCCGGCGAGGGGAGTACCAGAGCTGCCCGGGAGCCCCTTCCGTCCGTACATATTGACATAATGTTGCTTATCGGCGCACTACCCAGGCGCGGACGACCCCTCTCGAGCACCCCATCCGGGCCCCCGGAACCGGTCTGTCGGCTCAGAGCACCGCCAGCATGCCGCCGTCGACGTAGATCACCTGGCCGCCCACGAAGTCGGACGCGGGTGACACGAGGTAGAGCAGCGTGCCGACCAGGTCGTCGACCCGACCCCAGCGACCGGCCGGCGTCCGACCCTGCACCCAGTCGCTGAACGTCTCGTCCCGGACGAGTGCCGCCGTGAGCTCGGTCTCGATGTAGCCCGGGCCCAGTCCGTTGACCTGGATGCCGTGCGGCGCCAGGTCGGCACACATGCCTTTGGTGAGCATCTTCAGGGCCCCCTTGGTGGCGGCGTACGGCGCGATGCCCGGGCGGGCGACCTCACTCTGCAGCGAGCAGATGTTCACGATCTTGCCGTGGCCTCGCGGCATCATCCGCCGAGCCACCTCGCGGCCCACCAGGAAGGCGCTGGTGAGGTTCGTGCCGAGCAGGTGCTGCCACTCCTCGTCACCGAACTCGGCGAACGGTGCCCGGTGCTGGGTGCCGGTGTTGTTGACGAGGATGTCGAGGGCGCCCACGCCGTCCTCGATCTCCGCGATGCCGGCGGCGACGGCTGCGCCGTCGGTGACGTCGAACGCGGCGAGGTGCACCTCGGCTCCGGTGCGCTCAGCCAGCTCGGCCCGAGCCTGCGCCAGACGTGCTGGGTCGCGTCCGTTGAGGACGACGACGCAGCCGGCCTCGACGAGACCGCGGGCCAGGGCCAGACCGATGCCACGGCTCGAACCGGTGACCAGCGCGATGCGACCGGTGACGTCGAAGAGTGGGTGGCTCATGGCGTCACCGTACGGCGAGCTGACGGCCCGCGCCTGACGTCGATGAGCACGTCGGCCACGACCTCCAGCCGCGGCCGCTCCTGCTCGTCGTCGTGCACGGTGCCCGTCGCCCACCACATCCGCAGCCCCGCGTCACGCACCTCGAGGGTGGCCAGGTTGTTGTCGAACCACGGCCCCTTGACCAGCTTCCAGGTGAGCGCCGACTTCGGGACCTTGCCCGACCTGGCGACCACGTGGCCGATCGGGCCCGCGACGCCGTACGACAGCGCCGCGGTCGCGAAGCGCCACTTGCGCGACAACGGGTTGCGGATCGGCGAGCACACCGCCTGCACGATCCTGCTCTGCAGCGGTGCGCCGCTCGAGCCCCGACGCGTCCGGCGCCGACGCGCCTCCGACACGTAGCTGTGGTGCACGTCGCCGGACAGGAAGGTCACCGTGCCCGGTGCGGGTCCGCGGCGCCCGGAGGCCACCTCCAGCACCATCGCGGTGACCTCGGCGAACCCCTTCTGGAAGGCGGCCCAGTGCTCCAGGTCGGCGGTCTTGCGGATCTTCTCGCCCCACCGGGCGCCGCGTGCGCCCCATGCGCCCGCCGCCAGGGCCTCGCTGAAGGCCTCGACGTAGTGCAGGCCGGGAGCGAGCAGGAAGGGCAGCGACGTCCCGACCAGCAGGTGGTCGAACCCGCCCCGGAGCTGGTCGTCGAGCCACGCCGTCTCGGCGTCGTCGAGGATCGACCGGCGGTCGGGGTCGAGCACCCGTGCGCACCGGGAGTCGACGACCACCAGCCGGGCCTGGGTGTCGAAGTCTCGGGCGAAGCTCCACCGGTAGCTCTCCGGCTCCTGGTCGGCCCGGTCGGCGAAGGCGTCCAGCGCGTCGCTCAGATCGAGCTCGTCGGCGCCGTCGTGGCAGGCCGCCAGCTGCCAGATCGGGTCCTCGGCACGGGCGTCGGCCGAGAGGTTCCCCAGGTGCTGGTGCACCCAGTACGACGCCAGCCCCGCCACGATCCGGCCGTGCCACCAGGACGTCGCCTCCATCTCGTCCTTCCACGCGCGCGAGGTGTTCCAGTCGTCGCGGAGGTCGTGGTCGTCGAAGATCATCGCCGTCGGCAGCGTCGAGAGCAGCCAGCGGTTGGCGGGATCGCTCCACGCCAGCTGGTAGAGGTGGGCGTACTCCTCGTAGTCCTTCAGCTCGGTCCACGGCGGCTCGGAGATGTCGCGCCGCGACTCGATGAACTCCTGCATCGCCGCGGTGGTCTCGTCGGCGTAGACCTGGTCGCCGAGGAAGAGCGCCAGGTCGGGCCAGCGCAGCGACTCGCCGTCGGGGTCCTGCCCCCCTGCGTTCGTGACGCCCGCCATCCGCAGTGCATAGGCGCGCAGTGCGTCGACCCCGTGGGTGTCGTTGCCCTGCTCGTCGTGCCCGACGCTGGTGCGGCAGGAGCCGAAGGCCAGCCGCAGCGGCTTTCCCGGCTGCAGGGTCGGCACCACCGACGGTGGGTACGGCGAGTCGGCCGGCGGCCACACCTGCTGCTCGTCGACGTGCACGTCGTACGCCGTGTGGGTGCCCGGAGGCAGTCCGGTGAGCTCCACCAGGGCGTAGTGGTGACCGTGCACGGCGAAGGTGCGCGCCTGCGCCGCGTGCGCGCCGGCCTGCACCCGGACGGTGGCGGCGTGCCCGGTCTCCACCCAGACGGTGGCCGAGGTGTCGTCGACGTACCTCATCAGCGGGCCGAGGACCAGAGGGGTGGTCGTGGCGCCCGGCTGCATGCGGCCGACTGTAGTGCGCACCCGGGGCCCCTGCGGGTCAGGTCACCCGGACGGGCTCGCCCGATCGGGTGACCTGCATGACCAATAGGGGTCACTGAGGTGTGTTTCCGATGACGCGGGGCCGTGGGAGGAGTCCACTTGAGTATCAGCACCGCCGCGTGGGCGCTCTTCAGGTCCAT
>JBBQRV010000225.1:0-5978 GCA_038214475.1 Propionibacteriales bacterium
GAAGACCAAGCCCACCCAGCACTCGGTGGCGGCCCTGCGCTCGATCGGCATCCAGCCCGACGCCATCGTCTGCCGGGCCGACCGCGAGATCCCCGAGGGGATCAAGAAGAAGATCTCCCAGATGTGCGACGTCGACCAGGACGCCGTCGTCACAGCCGCGGACGCGCCGTCGATCTACGACATCCCCAAGGTGCTCCACCGGGAGGGTCTGGACGCCTACGTCGTACGCCGGCTCGACCTGCCGTTCCGCGACGTCGACTGGACCACGTGGGACGACCTGCTCCGCAAGGTCCACCACCCCAAGGAGGAGGTGACCGTCGCGCTGGTCGGCAAGTACGTCGACCTCCACGACGCCTACCTCTCCGTCGCCGAGGCGCTGCGGGCCGGAGGCTTCGCCCACGAGGCCGCCGTCCGGATCCGCTGGGTCCCCTCCGACGAGTGCGCCGACCCCCACGGTGCCCACCGCGAGCTCCATGACGTGGACGCGATCTGCGTGCCGGGCGGCTTCGGCATCCGGGGCCTCGACGGCAAGCTCGGCGCACTGACCTACGCCCGCACCCACGGCATCCCGACCCTGGGCCTGTGCCTGGGCCTCCAGTGCATGGTGATCGAGTTCGCTCGCAACGTCGCCGGTCTGGAGAAGGCAGCGTCCACCGAGTTCGACCCCGACTGCCCCGAGCCGGTGATCTCCACGATGGCCGAGCAGAAGCACTACGTCGAGGGCGCCGGCGACCTCGGCGGCACCATGCGGCTGGGTCTCTACCCGGCCGCGCTGGCCAGCGGCAGCATCGTGCGCGAGGTCTACGGCTCGGCCTCGGTCGAGGAGCGGCACCGGCACCGCTACGAGTTCAACAACGCCTACCGCGAACAGCTCGCCGAGGCTGGCCTGGTGTTCTCGGGCACCAACACCGACCTCGACCTGGTGGAGTTCGTCGAGCTGCCCCGCGACGTGCACCCCTACTACGTCGCTACCCAGGCGCACCCGGAGCTGCGCAGCCGGCCCACCCGGCCGCACCCGCTGTTCGCCGGCCTGGTCGGCGCGGCGATCGCCCGGCAGCGCGAGCTCAGGTTCCCGATCGACGAGTCCGGCCTGCGCCGCAAGGACGACGACGACTGACGCGTCAGCCCGCGGAAGACGTGCCCCGGGCGTCCAGGATCCGGCGTACGGTGTCGCAGCCGGCGAGCAGCGTGCTGCGCGCGGCCGGATGCGTGTCGGGTGACGCGGCCAGCTCCTCGGCCCGGGCGAGGAACGCCTGGTCGGCCACCGGCGTGGGGAACATGCCGCGCAGGATCGAGCCCAGGGACAGCATGCCGCCGCCGCCGAGCCGGGTGACCTGGTCGAGGTAGCGGACCGTCCACGGCTGCAGCAGTTCGGCCTGGCTGGCCCGCCAGAACAAGCCGGCCAGGGCGATCAGACCCATGCCCACGGGCACCGAGCGCTCCAGCATCACCGCCTCCCAGACCTCGGCCTTGGCCTCGGCCAGCGGGCGGGCGCCGCGGACCCCCAGCGCCCGGTAACGGGCGTCGGGGTCGGGATCGCGGGCGAGCAGCGCGTTGACCGCGTCGGCGTCGTAGCGGCCCAGCTCGGCCCGGCGGGCGGCCACCCGCCAGGCCAGGTCGACGTCTGCCTCGGCGTCCAGGAGGTCGAAGTCGGCCGACTCGGAGGCCGACGACGCCAGGGTCCGCAGCGCAGGCTGACGGTGCTCGGGCACGTCGGCGAGCGCGGCAGCGGCCCTGGCGACGCGGGCCAGCAGCTGCGGCGCCTCGGACGGGGGCGCCCACTGCTCGGCGGCTCGTAGCGCGACCCCGAGGAACGGTTCCACCACCGCGCTGCTGCGCTCGGTGGCCAGGGCGGTGGTGGCGGTCGCGACCACGTCGCAAGCGGCCAGCTCGCCCTTGAGCAGCATGTCCCAGGCGGTGGTGACGACCAGGGCGCGCGACACCGGGTCGGGGAGCTCGCCGACCCGTTCACGCATCAGCTTCTGGACGGCCGGCTCGGCGCGTACGGCCGCGAACGTGTGGTCGCCGGAGTTCAGGAGATGCAGGTCGGCCTCGGGCAGCTCCAGCACGGTGCGCGCACCCGTCGTCTCGACCATGGCCGTGCCCACCTCGCGGAGCCGGTCAGCCACCCGGTAGCTGGTGACCTGCAGCCGGTGCGGACGGGGTTCGCCGCCGTCGGTCGCGGCAGCGAGCAGGGTGCGGCCCTCCAGGGTGAGGGTGTCGGTGCCCTCGCTGTCGAGCCAGGCGGTCGTCCAGGGGCCGAGGTCGCGCCCGGCCGCCGTACCGATGGCCGACATCAGGTCGGACAGCGTGGTGTTGCCCCAGGCATGGTCGCGGAAGTAGGCCCGCAGTCCCTCGACGAACGCGTCCTCGCCGACGTAGGCGACCAATTGGCGCAGCACGCTCTGGCCCTTGACGTAGGTGATCGCGTCGAAGTTCGCCATCGCCTGGGCGACATCGGGGACCACGCCGCGGATCGGGTGCGTGCCGGGGCTCATGTCCATCCGGTAGCCGTCCTGCTTCAGGCTGGCCAGGAACCCGGCCCAGCCCTCGGTGTACTCGGTGGCCTGCGCCCCCGCCCAGGTCGCGGCCCAGGAGGCGAACGCCTCGTTGAGCCAGAGGTCGTCCCACCAGCGCATGGTGACCAGGTCTCCGAACCACATGTGCGCCATCTCGTGCAGCAGCACCGAGGCTCGCAGCGCGCGCTGGGAGTGCGAGGGCCGACTGCGGTAGAGCACCGCGTCGGTCCAGGTGACGCAGCCCCAGTTCTCCATCGCTCCGCCCATGTTGGGCACGAACACCTGGTCGTAGCGCTCCTGGGGGAACGGTGAGCCGAAGCGCTCGCCGAAGAACGTGAGGCCCCGCTCGGTGAGGTCGAGGAGCTCCTCGGCGTCGCGGTCGAGGAACGGCGCCAGGGACTGGCGGCAGAAGAGCCCCAGGTCGTGGCCGCCCCGCTGGTCGCGGATCTCGTGGAAGGGGCCGGCGTTGACCACCACGACGTACGTCGACAGCGGGGGCGTGTCGGGGAAGGACCAGGTGCGCGCGGGAGCCTGAACGGCTGCCGTGTCCGGGGTCTCCTGCACCGACTCGGGTGCGCGGTTGCTGGTGACCGTCCAGGAGTCGGGCGCGGTGACGGTGAAGCGGTGCGGCGCCTTCAGGTCCGGCTGGTCGAAGCAGGCCCACAGCCGGCGGGCGTCGTCGGGCTCGAACGACGTCCAGACGTAGACCAGCCCGTCGCTGGGGTCGACGGTCCGCAGGATGCCTGCGGCCGAGCCGGTGTCGGACTGGGCGGCAGCCACCACCAGCACGTTGTCGGCCAGCAGCTCGGGCAGCGGGAGCTTCCCGCCGATGACGGAGCCGGGGTCGAGCGGCATGCCGTTGAGGGTGGCGTGCCGTACCCGGGCCGCGCAGTCGACGAAGGTGCTCGCCCCCGGGGACGTGCAGGTGAACGAGATCGTGGAGCTGGTCTCGACGGTGTCACCCTCGAGCAGCCCGGTCAGGTCGACGGCGATGTCGTAGTGCTGCACGGCCAGGAGCGCGGTCCGCTTCGACGCCTCCTGCTGGGTCAGGCTGGCGGTGTCGGACATGGGCTGCCTCCCGTGATCGTGTGGTCAGTGCACGGTAGCGTCCCGACCATGGAAGCAGATCCAGGACCGATCTCCGACCAGCCCGACGACTCGTGGCCGGTGTCGGAGTCGGAGGACCTCTACCGCGGTGGCTGGGTGATCGCACTGCGCGCCGACCGGATCCGCCCTCCCGGACAGCCGGACGCCGAGGACTTCCGCCGACTCGTGCTGGAGCACCCGGGAGCGGTGGTGGTGCTGGCCCTCGACGACCAGCGCCGGGTGGTCTGCCTGCGGCAGTACCGGCACGCCGTACGGCGCCGGCTCCTGGAGCTGCCTGCCGGCCTCCGCGACGCCGGCGACGAGTCGGCGCTGCTCACCGCGCAGCGCGAGCTGCGCGAGGAGGTCGAGCTCGAGGCGGAGCACTGGACGCCACTGCTCAGCACCTGGTCGTCGCCGGGCTACACCGACGAGCGGATGGAGATCTTCCTGGCCACCGGGCTGCGTCCGAGCCCCCGTGGGGACTTCGAGCCGGAGCACGAGGAGGCCGAGATGGACGTGGTGCGGGTGCCCTTCGACGACCTGCTCGCCGCGGTCCTCGACGGCCGGGTCGCCGACGGGCCGGTGGTGCAGGCGGTGCTGGCGGCCAGGGTCCGGGGCCTCGATCACGGCTGACCGGAGTGCCTGACGGCACGACCGCGAGGAGGAGTAGTCTCACCGCCGAACCACAGGCGTGGGACGGGTCACAGCAGAAGGAGTTCTCCCGTGAAGGTCGGCGTGCCGAAGGAAGTCAAGAACCACGAGTACCGCGTGGCCATCACGCCGATCGGCGTGCACGAGCTCACGGCTCACGGTCACCAGGTCTATGTGCAGCGCGAGGCGGGGGTGGGCTCGTCGATCTCGGACGAGGAGTACGTCGCGGCCGGTGCCACGATCGTCCCGGATGCGGACGCGGCGTGGGGCACCGACGGCAGCATCGACATGGTGCTGAAGGTGAAGGAGCCCGTGGCCGAGGAGTACCACCGGATGCGGGAGGGCCTGACCCTCTTCACCTACCTGCACCTGGCCGCCGACCAGCCGCTCACCGAGGAGCTGCTGGCCCGCAACGTGACCGGCATCGCCTACGAGACCGTGCAGCTTCCCTCGGGCGGCCTGCCGCTGCTGTACCCGATGTCCGAGGTCGCCGGCTGCCTGGCGCCCCAGGTGGGCGCCTACTCGCTGCTCAAGGCGCAGGGTGGCCGCGGCGTGCTGATGGGCGGCGTGGGCGGCGTGGCCAACGCCAAGGTGGTGATCATCGGTGCCGGCGTGTCCGGTCAGAACGCCGCCAACATCGCGCTCGGGATGGGTGCCGACGTCACCATCCTCGACACCGACCTCGAGAAGCTCCGGATGTCCTTCTGGCGCTACAACAACCGGGTGCACGGCCTGGCCTCCTCCAAGCTGGCCATCGAGCAGCAGGTGCGCGAGGCCGACATGGTCATCGGCGCGGTGCTGATCCCGGGTGCCAAGGCTCCCAAGCTGGTCACCAACGACCTGGTCGCCCAGATGAAGCCGGGCTCGGTGCTCGTCGACATCGCCGTCGACCAGGGTGGCTGCTTCGAGGACACCCACGCGACGACGCACGCGGACCCGACGTACCAGGTGCACAACTCGACCTTCTACTGCGTGGCGAACATGCCCGGCGCGGTGCCGAACACCTCGACGTACGCGCTGACCAACGCGACCCTGCCCTACACGATGGCGCTGGCCGACAAGGGCTGGGTCCAGGCGTGCCGAGACGACCGGTCGCTGGCCCTGGGGCTCAACACCCACGCCGGCCAGCTCACCAACGGCCCCGTCGGCGAGGCGACCGGCATCGCGGCCGTCTCGCTCGACGGAGTGCTCGCCTGACGGTGTCCGGCGCCGGCTCGACGGACCAGCCGGGCGCCCCGGGCGCCGCGGAGCTGGTGCGCGCGGTGCGCACCTATCTCGACCACCTGTCCGTCGAGCGCGGCCTGGCCAGCAACACCCTGCTGTCCTACCGCCGCGACCTGCGCCGCTACCTGGCGTTCCTGGAGTCGCGTGACCTCACGGCTCTTGACCAGATCACCGAGGCGGTGGTGTCGGCGTTCCTGGTCAGCCTGCGCGAGGGAAACGCCGAGCACCCGCCGCTGTCGGCCACGTCGGCCGCCCGCACGGTGGTGGCGGTGCGCGGGTTCCACAAGTTCGCGGTGCGCGACGGCCTGGCCGGCACCGACCCGGCAGGGGGAGTGAAGCCGCCGTCGCCCGCCAAGCGGCTGCCCAAGGCGCTGCCGCTGGCCGACGTGGAGGCGATCCTGGAGGCAGCCGGGTCACCCGGCACCACGCTCGCCCTGCGGGACCGGGCCCTGCTCGAGCTGCTCTACGGCACCGGGGCGCGCATCTCCGAGGCTGTGG
>JBBQRV010000226.1:0-5949 GCA_038214475.1 Propionibacteriales bacterium
GAACGTCTTGACGATCCCCTCGAGTCGGACGGCCCCGGCGGCAGATGGGCTGGACTCACTCACGGGGTATCTGCCTTCCCCTCCGGATCGGTGACCTGTGCACCATAGGTGATGCGGAATCCCGCGCACAACGGGGAATCAGATACCGATTTCGTTGCGATTCGGCGTCGGAGCGATGCCCATGTCGGGTCGGGCCCAGTCCGTCGGGTCAGTCGCTCGGGCCGGTCGCTCTGGCCGGTCGCTCGGTGGGCAGTGCCCGGGTGGGTCAGTGCGTCAGGCGCAGCGCGAGCTGCGGGCAGGCCCGCACGGCCTCGCGGGCATCGGCGAGGATCTCCTCGGTCACCGGGCCGCGCACCACGGGGTAGCCCCACTCGTCGAGGTCGACGACCTCGGGCAGCAGCTCGTGGCACAGGCCGCGCGCCTTGCAGGCAGGCCAGTCGACGCGCAGGTTGCGCTTCACGAGGCCTCGACCTCTCGCCCCGGCTCGCAGCGGCCGCCGGCGTGCGCGGCGACCAGGGCCGGGAAGGTGGCCAGCAGAGAGCGCACCAGCCGCACCGTGCCGTCGGGGTGGGCGCAGGCGCCTCGTCGTACGACGAGGTCGCTGAGCTGGTCGACCCGGGCGGTGCCGCCCACTCCGTCGTGCACGGCGCGCACGGCGGTGGCCAGCGCGGGCAGCCCGTTGAAGCAGGGGCCGCAGCGCCCGGCGCTCTGGCCGGCCAGGTACTCCACGATCCGGGTGGTGAGCTCGACGGGACACTCGTCCGCGGCCGGCGAGAGCAGCACGCCCGCACCCAGCGGGCTGCCGAGCTCGGCGAGCCGCGGCACCGACACGGTGGCGCCGGCCACGCTCGGCCAGGTGGCCCAGGCGCCGTGGAAGCCGCCGAGCAGCAGCGGCCGGCCGTGCCGGGAGGCGGGGAGCACCTCGCGAAGCGGGGTGCCGTAGCCCACCTCGACCACGTGCGGCAGCTGCGTGGTGGAGGCCAGGGTGAGCAGGGTGGTGCCCGGCTCGTCGGGCAGACCATGGCGTCGGTAGGCGTCCTCGCCGGCCAGCACCAGCTGGCCGACCTGCGCCCAGGTCTCGGCGTTCGAGAGCAGCGTGGGGCGGCCGCGGTGTCCGTCCATCGCCTCCGGCGCCCAGGCCGTCACCGGCAGGTTGGGCCGGCCCGACATCAGCTCGAGCACGGCACGGGCCTGTCCGGCGACGAACCGGGGCTCGGCATCGTGCACCTTGACGCTCATCCGGTCGCGACGCTCACCGAGCGCGGTGCGCAGGGACGCGCCGACCAGCGGCCGTTCCTGGGGCACCACGACGTGCAGCTGGCGCGCCCCCAGGGCCTTCGCCGCGATGACCGCGCCGTCGAGGATCAGGTGCGGCTTGGTGAGCGCGAGGGAGCTGTCCTTGGCGCTGGCCGGCTCGCCCTCGGAGAGGTTCACCACCACGACCGCGCGTCCGCTGGCGTTGCCGGCGGCCTTGAGCTTGGTGGCGAACGGGAAGGCGGCGCCGCCGCGTCCCCGCACCGCGATCCGTTCGGTGAGCGCGATCAGGGTGGCCAGGTCGAGCCGGGGCAGGTCGCCGTAGCGGGCCCGGTGCGCGACCAGGCCGGGGCCGTCGTCGATCCCGGCGAGCAGTGCCGGCCCGGTGCTGATCTCGATGTCGGTCGGGATCGGGACCGGGGACGCGGCGGGACCGTCCGCGCGGGTCTCGCGCAGCAGGGAGGGCAGGCTCATACGGAGCTCCGGTCGGCTTCGCTCACCGGGTCTCGGCGCAGCAGCACGAGCAGCAGTCGCCACCCACCAGCGAGCACCACGAGGCCGACACAGACGGCGGTGGCGATCAGGCCCCACGCCTGCTCACGCGACATGTCGGTGCCGATCTTGACCCCGTGCACGACCGCCAGGCCCCAGCTCAGGTAGGACAGCAGGTGGATCATCCGCCAGGAGCGGTGCTTCATGCGGGAGCGGACCAGGCTGGTCAGGGTGATCACGAGCATCAGGTCGAAGGACAGGGTGCCGAGCTCGAGCCACAGCGGCATGTACGTCGCACCGAAGGGCACGAACGCCTGCCACCAACGGATGTCGACGAAGGTGTCGACCACCGCGGAGACGATGTGCGCGGCCAGCATCAGCATCGCCAGCAGCGACACGTTGCGGTGCAGCGACTGGCTCACGAAGCGCGGCAGGCCCTTGCCGGCGCCGCCGGCCTTGCCGCCGGTGGACAGCACGCCCAGCACCACCGACAGGGTGAGCAGCGCGAGCACCACGAAGCCGGTGCTGCGGTTGAGGTACCACAGGAGAGGACCGTCCATCAGCGCGTGGGCTCCCCGCTCGGCCAGCCGCCCACGTGCGCGACCTGGCCGGCATGGGAGACCAGACGGGCGCTGACACCGCGGTCGGCGAGCCACTCGGGCGCCTCGGCGCCGAGCACGATCGCCGCGGTGCTCGCGGTGTTGGCAGCGGCGCAGGTGGGGCCGGTGGCGGTGACGGTGCGCCAGACCTCGACGGCGGAGAGACCGGTGCGCGGGTCGATCAGGTGATGGCGTCGTACGCCGCCGCGCCGCCAGCGGCGCACCTGGGTGCTCGAAGTGGCCAGGCCGCCCTGGTCGAGACCGATCTCGACGGCGGTGGCGGCACCGGGGTGCTCGGAGATGGCGATCCGCCACGGCTCCAGGTCACCGGCGGTGATCCGGATGTCGCCGCCCAGGCTGACCAGGGCCGGCTCGGCCAGCTGGTCGAGCCAGGCTGCCGCGATCAGGTCGGCGGCCCAGGCCTTGCCGGTGGCGCCGAGGTCGAGCGCGGTGCCGGTGGGGATCATCACCGCGCCGTCAGGATCGAGCCGGATCTGCTCCCAGGTCGAGGTCGACGGCCCGGCAGCGGGCCCGGGGAACGGGGTGAGCTCCGGAGCCTCCTCGAACTCGACCAGCGTCTTGAAGTCGCGGTCGTAGCCGAGCTGCACCAGTGGTCGGCCCAGCAGCGGGTTGACGAGGCCGTCGGTCTGCCGCGCGGCCTCGCAGCCGGCGGCCACCGCCGCGACCAGCAGTGGGTCGACCTCGACCCAGCGTCCCGGCTGGTTGTTGACCAGGGTGAGGTCGGAGTCGTCGCGGAAGCGGCTGCAGGTGCGGTCGACGTCGGCCAGGATCTCGACCGCGAGCCGTTCGGCCGTCGCCATGTCGGCATCGCACCGGGTGCCGATGTGCACGTAGGTGCCCAACGCGTCGATCCGGCTGGTGGTCGACATCGTCATCCTCCGGTCAGGACCCGGTGCTCGGGGCGGGCGGCGGCGGAGGGGGCGGGGGCGGAGCGGCCGGGGCCGGCCCTGCCGCGGGTGCTGCTGGAGGCGCCTGGCCACCGCTGGGGGAGGCGGTGCCAGACGCCGGCTGGGAGGTGGACGGGTAGGAGACCGACCCGCCCGGGCCGACGGACGAGGTGCCGGCTGCCTGCACGTACTGGGTGGAGACCCGGGTCTTCTGGGGGCGCTGGCGCAGGATGACCTTCGGCCCCTCGGCCAGCGACTGCTGGCGGGCCACGGCGGCCTCGTAGCGGGCCTGCTGGCGCGCCTGTTTGGCGGCGGCGGCGGCCTGCTCGGCCTGGCGCTGCAGCTCCTGCTTGGAGTAGTCGGCGGCTGCGACGCCACCCAGCCAGCCGGTCGCGGTGAGCGCGCCGATGGTGGTGACTCCGGTGACGGCGGCGACGGCGACGCGGTAACGATCGCGGGTCCTCGGCGTGTAGGTCATGGTGCAATCCTCCCGCACCGGACACAAGATCGCGTCATAACTGCGTTAAGTCCGCCTCAACACGCGTTTTGATGCAGACTTGAGGTTCTCGCGACACGCCCATAGGACAACCGGGAGCACGATCATGGCCATGAAGACCATCACTGGACTCGTGTCCGCCGCAGCGGTCGTCGCCGGAATCGGCGGTGGCGCCGTCGCCTACCAGTTCGTGGCGGCGAGCGGCACTGCACCCGCGACCGTCTCGTCCACCACCGACCAGCCGCCGCGTGCCCAGGTCACCAGGCCCGGGGTGCGCTTCGCCTTCGCCCCGTGCGCGAAGCCGTCGCACCGGGAGGGCAACGCCTGTGTGACCGACGTGGTCCAGACCGTCGTGATCGCCGCCCCGCCCGCTGCAGCCCAGTCGAGCAGCGGCCAGTCGCAGGGCCACACGTCCGGCTCCGGGCCGAGCGACGATGCGGCCGAGCCGGCGGAGACCGACGACAGCCCCGAGACCGAGGCGCCCGAGCCCGCCGAGACCGAGGCGCCCGAGCCCGGTGACCACCACGGTGAGGACCACGGCGATGAGGACGACCCCGACGAGCCCGAGGGCCACTGAGTCGCTGCGGCGGCGGCCTGCACGCCTGATCCTCGGATCGGGTCGGCGCAGGTCAGATCTCGACGGCGGTCGCCAGGGCCAGCCACACCTCGACCCTGGTGCCACCCTCGGGTGGGCTCTCGAGGGTGAGCCGGCCACCGGCCGCGCTCGCCGTACGACGCGCGATGTCGAGACCGAGCCCGGTGCTGCCGCGGCGCTCGGTGCGTCCCTCGGCGGGCAGCCCTGCCCCGTCGTCCAGCACGACCAGGCAGACCTGCCCGACGATCTCGTTGAGGCTGACCCGGAACCCGGTGCCCTCGGGGGTGTGCGCGAAGACGTTGTCGACCAGCACGTCGACCACGTCCGCGAGGTCGTCCCCCGCCACCGCCACCGGCAGCCGGCCCGCCGGCAGGTCGATGCCGAGCTGCCGGCCCTGGTCGTCGGCGAGCGCGGACCAGAAGGCCAGCCGCCGACCGACGATCTCGACCGCGTCGCTCACCGGAGCGAAGTCGGTGCGCACCGGACGCCGGGCCTCCTTGACGATGGCGTCGATGGTGCGCTGCAGCGACGCGATGTGCTCCTGCAGCCGGTCGGCCAGCTCGGGCTCGGTCACCGCCTCGGCGTCCAGGCGCAGCGCGGTCACCGGTGTCCGCAGCCGGTGCGAGAGATCGGCCACCGCGGCGCGCTCGGCGACGAGGAGCTCCTCGGTGCGCTCGGCGAGGCCGTTGAGGGCCCGGGCCAGCTCCTCGGTCTCCTCGGTGCCGGAGATGTCGGCGCGTGCGGTCAGGTCGCCCTCCCGGAGCTGGTGGGCCACCGAGGCCACCTCGCGCAGGGGCTCGCTGATCCGCCGGCCCAACGCGGAGGCCACCCGCAGCGCGAGGAGCTGCAGCAGCAGGCCGAGTCCGACGATGGCGATCCATGCCCGGGCCACCCCGCTGTGCAGGTCGGCCGCCGTCACCGACGAGCGGACCACCCAGGTGCCGTTCTCGGCCACGACCGGCAGGTAGACCCGGCCACCGCGGGAGTCCGTGACCGTGAAGGCGTCGACGAGTCCGCGGGTGAGCTCGGCGTCCATCTGCACGGGCCGGTCGCTGCCCAGCCAGGTGCCGTCCGGCGTCAGCACCACGGTCGTCGGGGTGCCGCGATCGTCCAGCCGGGCCACCGATTCGGCCAGGTTGGCGTCGCTGCCGAGGCTCGTCACCAGGATGGCGATGTTGTGGGCCTCCTGGTCGGCGGCCGCCATCGCCTTCTCCTCGGCGAGGGTGCGCACCAGCAGGCACAGCGGGATCACGAAGGAGACCACTATCGTCGACGTGGTGGCGACCACCAGCCATGAGATCCGTCGACGCATCAGGACTCACCGGGGTCGACCAGGCGCACCCCGACGCCGCGCACGCTGACCAGGTAGCGCGGCTCGGCCGCGGTCTCGCCGAGCTTGCGCCGCAGCCACGAGAGGTGCACGTCGACGGTGCGGTCGGAGCCGCCGTACGCCTGCTGCCAGACCTCGGCCAGCAGCTCGCGCTTGGTGACCACCTCGCCGACCCGCGAGGCGAGCAGGAGGAGTACGTCGAACTCCTTGCGGGCGAGCTCGAGCGGCTGGTCGCCCAGGGTGGCGGTTCGCGCGCGTTCGTCGAGCACCAGCTC
>JBBQRV010000227.1:0-5904 GCA_038214475.1 Propionibacteriales bacterium
CGGATCCGCAAGGTCGTGCTCGACGCCCACGAGCGCGCCAAGACCGCCTCACGGGCCCGCAAGGCCAAGTAGGACACCGGCGGCCCCGGGGACCCCGGGGCCATCGGGTCATCTGCCGAGGAAGCCGCGAGCAGCGGCGACCAGGGCGCGCGCATAGCGCTCCCGGCCCGCCTTCGTGGTCATCCGGTGGGCATCCACCCGGCTGCGCATGTTGCCGAGCTCCACCATCACGGTGGGGATGTCGCTCAGGTTCAGGGTGCCGAGGTCGCCGCGGCGGTCGAGCCCGTCGCCGCCGGCGACGTAGTCGGCCACCGGTACTCCACGGGTCCGCAGAGCCGCCCGCACCGCGAGCGCGAGCCGATGCGAGGACCGGAAGATGTCGTGGGTCCAGGGCCTGCGGTCGGTCGGGGCGATCACGTGGAACCCGCGGCCGCCGCCGAGGTGCCCGTCGCCGTGGATGCTGAGCTTGAGGTCGGCGTGCACGGCGTTGCCGCGTCGTCCCCGCGCGTCCACACAGGGACCCCACCGGTCCTGCCGGTTGGTCGTGCGGGTGAGCAGCACCCGCGCGCCGAGCGCCTCGAGACGTGCCTTCATGCGGCGCGAGACCGCGAACGTGAACGTCGCCTCCGGATAGCCGCCGTTGGTGGCCGTGCCGGTGCTGTTGCAGGCCTTCCTGAACCCGCCGGCGGGAACCAGACGGTTGACCTTCTTCGGGAAGTTGTGGTTGCCCAGCTGGTGGCCGGGGTCGAGCACGACCACCACACCGTCGAGGGGCAGCACCGCGGTGCCGGCACCGTCCGCGGTGGAGGTCAGTGCGGTCGCGGCAGGGCCAGCCGGCAGGCCGGCAGCGATCCCGGCGACCAGCAGCGCGGCACACAGCGTCCTCAGTCGTCTCACCGCACGAGGGTACGTCGCCCCGCGGGCCGACGGTCGGGTCGGACCCGCCCGCTCAGGAGCGCAGGTAGGCCAGCACGCCCGCCACCACCGCGTCGGCGTAGCGCTGGCGCCCACGGGCCGACTCCATCACGGCCGCCTCGGCGGGGTCGCGCATGTTGCCGCACTCCACCAGCGCGACCGGCACCCGGGAGAGGTTCAGGGTGGCCAGGTCACGTCGCCTGTCGAGCCCGGCCCGGCCACGGTAGGTCGACCGGGCGAACCCATCCGCGTCGAAGGCATCACGCAGCGCCGTCGCCAACCGGTACGACGCGGTGCGCACGGCAGGAGACGGCAGCGCCCGGGGCGCCGGCTCGATGACGTGGAAGCCGGCACCCTGCCACGAGCCGTCGGCGTGCAGGCTGACCTTGAGGTCGGCACCGACGTCGTTGCCGGCCCGGCCCCGGGCGTCCACGCACGGCCCCCACCGGCGCTCGGAGTCAGTACGCCGGGTGAGCACCACCCGCACGCGCCGCGCCCGCAGCGCCGAGGCCACCCTGCTGGTCACGTCGAAGGCGAAGCTGGCCTCCGGATATCCGTCGTCGGTGGCCGTCCCGGTGGTGTTGCAGTCCTTCTCGAAGCCTCCTGCCGGCACCTGCCGGGAGATCTCGTCGGGGAAGTTGTGGTTGCCCAGCTGGTGCCCGGCGTCGAGCACGACCAGCCGCCCTCTCACCCGGCCCGGCACCGGGTCCGCCCGCACCCGACCGGCCTGGGCCCCGGTTGGCCGACCCGTGTCCTGACCGGTCTGCGACGACGGTCGCGGCGCCTCGGCGGCCCGCGTGGTGAGCACGACGGTCGCAGCCACGACGACCACCCCGGTCGTGCAACCCGCCACCAGTCGCCGCACTCGAGCGAGTGTAGGTCGTCGGGGCCGGGCGCCTATCCTGTCGACGTCGGAGGACCACAGTGGGCACGAACGAGGGAGAGCACATGACCTGGCTTGTCACGGGCGGCGCGGGATACATCGGAGCGCACGTGGTGCGCGCCCTGGTCGAGGCCGGCATCCCCACCGTCGTGATCGACGACCTCTCCTCCGGCTTCGCCGACTTCGTGCCCGAGGACGTGCCGTTCGTGAAGGCGTCGCTGCTCGACGCCGAGGCCGTGGAGCACACGCTGCGGGAGCACGCCGTCACCGGCGTCATCCATGTCGCCGGCTTCAAGTACGCCGGGGTGTCGGTGAGCCGCCCCCTGCACACCTACGAGCAGAACGTGACCGCGACGATCATGCTGCTGCGGGCCATGAAGACGGTGGGCGTGGACAGCTGCGTCTTCTCCTCCAGCGCCGCCACCTACGGCACCCCCGACGTCGACCTGGTCACCGAGGAGACCGCGCTCGCACCGGAGTCGCCGTACGGCGAGTCGAAGCTGATCGGAGAGTGGCTGCTGCGCGACGCCGGTCGCGCCCACGGGCTGAAGCACACGTCACTGCGCTACTTCAACGTGGTCGGGTCCGGGTCCCCCGAGCTGTTCGACGCCAGCCCGCACAACCTGTTCCCGATGGTCTTCGACGTGCTCTACCGGGGCGGCACGCCGCGCATCAACGGCGACGACTACCCGACCCCCGACGGCACCTGCGTGCGCGACTACATCCATGTGACCGACCTGGCCCTGGCCCACGTCGAGGCGGCCCGCAAGCTCTCCGCGGGTGAGCCGCTCGAGCCCGTCTACAACCTGGGCAGCGGCGCCGGCAGCTCGGTGCGCCAGATCATGGACACGATCCGCGACGTGACCGGCAACGACTTCACCCCGCTGGTGCAGGACCGTCGTCCCGGAGACCCGGCCAGGATCGTGGCCGCCGGAGACCTGGCTGCCCGCGACCTCGGCTGGGCGATGCGTCACGACCTGCACGACATGGTGTCCAGCGCCTGGGAGGCGCGCACCCGCGCCGGGGACGCCTACCCGGCCTGAGCGACCAGCAGCTCGTCGAGCTTCTCGTAGCCCTCGCGGACGCCGACCTCCATCCCGCTGGACAGGATCAGGTCGCGCACCTCGAGCGACGCGACCACGGACCGACCGGTGGTCCGGCAGCGGCCGCCGTCGAGCTCCTCGAAGGTCATCGTCTCCAGGCTCACCCCGTCGGGGTAGCCGTCGAACGTGAAGGTCTGCACGAGCCGCTCGTCGGGCCGCACCTCGTGGAAGGAGCCGTAGAAGCCGGCAATCACCTCGCCGGCCCGCACCGCGGCGTAGCGGTAGTGGCCCCCGGTGCGCGGCTCCCACACGTCGAGGCGCATCTCGGTGTTCCGTGGGCCGAGCCACCGGGCCCCAGCTCGGGCTCGATCCAGGCCCGGAACACCCGGGACCGCGGGGCGTCGAACTCGCGCACGATCGTGATCGTGGGCAGGTGGGGGTCGGCGACGATCTCGACCCGGTGGCGGGTGCTGGTCATGATGCTCCTCGTTCCTGCTCGGTGGGGTCCGGCCGGTCCGCACCGTCGGCATCCATGGCCGAAAGCACGTCGTCGAGGCGACGGAAGCGAACCTCCGCCTCCAGGCGGTAGCGCTCGATCCAGTAGGTCATCAGGTCGAACACCTCCGCGTCGAGGTGCACCGGACGCCGCTGGGCGTCGCGGCTGCGCGAGACCAGGCCGGCTTCCTCGAGCACCTTGAGGTGCTTGGAGACCGTCACCCGGCTTCGTCAACCCATCGGTTGAGGAAGGTCAACGGTCCAGCAACCCGAGCAGGTAGGCCCCGTAGCCGCTCTTGGTCAGCGGCTCGGCCCGCTGCGCCAGCTCGGCGTCGGTGAGGTGGCCCAGCCGCCAGGCCACCTCCTCGGGACAGCCGATCTTGAGTCCCTGCCGACCCTCGATGGTGCGCACGAAGTTGCTGGCGTCGTTGAGGGAGTCGAAGGTGCCGGTGTCGAGCCAGGCCGTGCCGCGCGAGAGCAGCTCCACCCGCAGTCGCCCCCGATCGAGATAGCGGCGGGTCAGGTCGAGGATCTCCAGCTCACCGCGCGCCGACGGCTCCAGCTCGCGGGCATGGCCGACGACGTCGTTGTCGTAGAAGTACAGCCCGGGCACGGCGTACGCGCTCCTGGGCCGGGCCGGCTTCTCCTCCAGGGAGAGCACCCTGCCCTCGTCGTCGAACTCGACCACGCCGTACGCCGACGGGTCCGCGACCCGGTAGCCGAACAGCACTGCGCCTTCGACGTCGGCGAACCTGCTGAGGTGCAGGCCCAGACCGGGGCCGTAGAAGATGTTGTCGCCGAGCACCAGGGCCACCGAGTCGCTGCCGATGTGCTCCTCACCGATGAGGAACGCCTGGGCCAGCCCGTCGGGGCTCGGCTGCTCGGCATAGGTGAGCGAGATCCCGAACTGGGAGCCGTCACCGAGCAGCCGGGTGAACGCCTCCGCCTCGTGGGGGGTGGTGATCACCAGGACGTCGCGGATCCCCGCCAGCATCAGGGTGGTGAGCGGGTAGTAGATCATCGGCTTGTCGTAGACCGGCACCAGCTGCTTGCTGATGCCCTGGGTGATCGGATGCAGTCGGCTGCCCGTGCCGCCCGCCAGGATGATTCCGCGCATGGCCCCGATCCTAGGCAGGCCGGCCTCTCCTAGACTCGCCGCCATGCAACGCGTCCTCGTGACCGGTGGTGCCGGCTTCATCGGCTCCAACTTCGTGCACCACCTGCTCGCCCACACCGACAGCCGGGTGACGGTGCTCGACAAGCTCACCTACGCCGCCTCCGAGGCCGCCCTCGCCGGGCTCCCCGCGGACCGATTCAGCCTGGTCGTGGGCGACGTGGCCGACGGGCCGCTCGTCGACCCGTTGGTCGCCGAGCACGACGCGGTCGTGCACTTCGCGGCCGAGTCGCACAACGACAACTCGCTCACCGAGCCCGGCCCGTTCATCCAGACGAACCTGGTGGGCACCTTCACCGTGCTCGAGGCCGCCCGGCGCCATGACACCCGACTGCACCACATCTCGACCGACGAGGTGTACGGCGACCTGGCGCTCGACGACCCGGGCCGATTCACCGAGGACACGCCGTACAACCCGAGCAGCCCGTACTCCGCTGCCAAGGCCGGCTCCGACCACCTGGTGCGGGCCTGGGTGCGCAGCTTCGGCGTGCGGGCCACGATCTCCAACTGCTCCAACAACTACGGCCCCTGGCAGCACATCGAGAAGTTCATCCCCAGCCAGATCACCACAGTGATCGACGGCGGCCGCCCCCGGGTCTACGGCACCGGCCGCAACGTGCGCGACTGGATCCACGTGGAGGACCACTCGTCTGCGGTGCTGCGCATCCTGGACGCGGGCCGGATCGGCGAGACCTACCTGGTGGGCGCCGACGGCGAGCGCGACAACCTCGACGTCGCCGGCCGGATCCTCGCGCACTTCGGCCGGGGCACCGACGAGGTCGACCTCGTCACCGAACGGGCCGGTCACGACCTGCGCTACGCGATCGACGCCACGAAGCTGCGCACCGAGCTCGACTGGCATCCGCGCCGCGCGGACTTCGACGCCGGCCTGGCCGCCACCATCGAGTGGTACGCCGCCCACGAGGACTGGTGGCGTCCGCACAAACGCCAGGTGGAGAGCAGCTACGCCGCGAAGGGCCAGTGACCGGGAGTCGTCAGCGGGACGGCCAGTGGCCGGACAGCCAACGACCCCCGGACCGTGCGGGTCCGGGGGTCGAGGTCTGTGCGTCGGGTCAGTCGCCGATCTTCTCGGCGGCGTCCACGACGGCCTCCGCGGCGCTGGCCGCGGTCTTCTTGGCCGCAGTGACGGTGGCCTTGGCGCTGCTCTCGGCGGTGGCCGCCTTCTTGCGGGCGGGGGCCGACTTCTTGGTGGCCGACTTGACGGTCGACTTCGCCGTCGTGGCGGCGTCCTTGCCGACCGTCCTGGTGGCGGTACCCGCCGCGTCCGCGGCCTTGGTCGCCTGGGTGCGGGTCGTCTTGGCCTTGGCCTTGGTGGTCTCGGCCGCCGCGACCGGGGCCCGGGGCGACTCCTGCTTGCGGATCCGGGTGACCAG
>JBBQRV010000228.1:0-5884 GCA_038214475.1 Propionibacteriales bacterium
CCACGCACCCGCACCACCGCGACCCGGGGGTCGACCTTGGTGCCGAGGCGGGTGACGACCTCGCCGTCGACCTCGACCTCACCGGCAAGCATCAGCTCCTCGCACTTGCGCCGCGAGGCGATCCCGGACTGGGCGAGCAGCTTCTGCAGCCGGATCAGGCCCTCGTCGTCGGTCTCGATCACGCGTCGTCCTCGGGGCCGTCGGGGAAGGGCTCGACCGGGCCGTCGAGCGCGTGCGGGGGCTCCCCGGGCTCGACGGAAGCGGCAGCCTCGACCGGCGCGGCCTCCCGCGGCGCGGGTCCACCGGCGAGGGCGGCCAGGTCGTCCTCCATGTCGTCCATGTCGGGCAGGTACGGCGCCAGCTCGGGCAACTCGTCGATCGAGGTGACCCCGATCCGCTCCAGGAAGTAGACGGTGGTCCGGTAGAGGTGGGCGCCGTTCTCGCCGTCGTGGCCGGCCTCCTCCACGAGCCCCCGCGAGAGCAGGGTGCGCATCACACCGTCGACGTTGACGCCCCGGATCGCCGAGACCCGGGCTCGCGACACCGGCTGCTTGTAGGCGACCACGGCCAGCGTCTCCAGCGCTGCCTGGGTGAGCCGGGCCTGCTGGCCGTCGAGCACGAACGCCTCCACCACCGCGGCGTACTCCTCCCGGGTGTAGAACCGCCAGCCGCCGGCCACGTTGCGCAGCTCGAAGCCGCGCCCCTGCTCGGTGTACTCCGCAGCCAGGGCGGCCAGGGCGTCGGTGACCTCGCCCGGCGGGTACCCGACCGCGGAGGCCAGCGTCAGCCCGTCGAGGGGCTGGTCGGCCACCATCAGCACCGCCTCGAGGGCCGGCCGCAGGTCGGCCAGCGCGACCTCGAGGGTCTCGTCGGCGGTCGGTGCCTCCGCGGGGTCCGTGCGGGGTGTCTCGGTCATCTCGTCGCTCACGCGTCGGCTTCCTGGTTCGGGGGATCCGCGGGGGCGGTCTCGGCACCCGCGTCGCTGTGGTCAGAGGGCTCGGCCGCACCGGGCGGGCTCTCGGACAGGTCGTCAGGCAGGTCCTCGGGGGGCTCCCCGTCGAACTCGTCGTGGATCTCCACCTCGCCGTCTTCGGCACCGGTCCAGCGGATGGTGAGCTCGCCGAGCGGGCTCACCTGGTCGAAGGACACCGCGCCCTCGCGGAACAGCTCCAGCAGGGACAGGAACCGGGCGACGGTGGTGAGGGTGTCGGGCGAGTCGCCGCACAGCGCCCGGAACGTCAGTGTGCCCGTCCGCCGCAGCCGGTCGACGACCAGCGCGGCCTGCTCGCGCACCGAGACCCGGGCCGCGTGGATGTGCTGGAGCGACACCTCGAGCACGGGGCGCGGCTCCATCGCCCGCGCCGCCAGCCGGGCTAACTGCTCCAGCCCGATCCCGATCAGCACCTCCGGCAGCAGTCCGGCGTACCGCTCCTCGAGGCCGACCGCACGCGGGTGCCGCCTCGACTCCTCCGACAGGCGTACGGCGAGCACGCCCGCCACCTGCTTGAAGGCCGTGTACTGGAGCAGCCGCGCGAACAGCAGGTCGCGCGCCTCCAGCAGGGCGAGGTCCTCCTCGTCCTCCACGTCCCCCTGGGGCAGCAGCCGGGCCGCCTTCAGGTCGAGCAGCGTCGAGGCGACCAGCAGGAACGAAGTGGTCTCCTCGAGCTCCCACTGCACGGTGGCCGCCTTGACGTGCGCGATGAACTCGTCGGTGACCCGCGAGAGCGCCACCTCGGTGATGTCCAGCTTGTGCTTGGCGATCAGGCTGAGCAGCAGGTCGAAGGGGCCCTCGAAGTTGACCAGCCGCACCTCGAACCCCGAGGTGGCCTCGGCGGGCTCGGGGACGGCGATGTCGGGAAGGGTCATGCCGGGGTCATGACTGGTCGAGACGACGCACGATCACGCTGTCCTCGCCGTTGGCCTCGAAGTCGGCCAGCACCACGGCCAGCGCCTCGCGGACCAGCCGGCCACGGTCGACCGCGATCCCGTGCGCCGAGCGCAGCACCAGACGGGCATGCTCGAGGTCGTGCAGCTCCGAGGAGGTGACGTAGACGGTCATCTTCTCGTCGTGGCGCACCCGGCCGCTGGTGCGGCGCAGGCGTGCCGCCTCACGCTCGGTCTCCCGCTCGGTCGCCTGTCTGCGCTCCCGGTCCGACTCGGTCACGGCCCGGACGGCCGGCTCTGGCGCCGGGTCCGCGGTCGGGTCCGGGGCCGGCCTGTCGGACCCCGCGGTGGGACGGAACAGGTCGTCGGCCGCCGGGAGGCTCACCCGTCGAGACAACGGGCCAGCACCTCCTTGGCGAGCTGCCGGTAGGACTCGGCTCCGGCAGAGGTCGACGCATAGGTGGTGATCGGCTCGCCTGCGACGGTCGAGTCGGAGAACTTCACGGTGCGGCGGATGACGGTGTGGAAGACCTTGTCGCCCCACGCCTGGACCAGGCGCTCCATCACCTCACGGCTGTGCAGGGTGCGGCCGTCGAACATGGTGCCGAGCACGCCGTCGACCTCGAGGCGCGGGTTGAGGCGCTCCTTCACCTTGTCGATCGTGGTCTTGAGCAGGGCGACCCCGCGCAGCGCGAAGTACTCGCACTCCAGCGGCACGATCACGCCGTCGGAGGCGGTCAGCGCGTTGACGGTGAGCAGCCCCAGCGACGGCTGGCAGTCGATGAGGACCACGTCGTAGTGGCTCAGCGCCGGGGCGAGCACCCGCTGCAGGGTCTGCTCACGGGCCACCTCGTGCACCAGCTGCACCTCGGCGGCGGACAGGTCGATGTTGGAGGGCAGCAGGTCCATGCCCGGGACGCCCGAGGGCACGACGACCTCGTCGAGGGTGACGTCACCCTGCATCAGCAGGTTGTAGATCGTCAGCTCGATCTCGTGCGGGTTGAGCCCCAGGCCCACCGACAGCGACCCCTGCGGGTCGAAGTCGACCAGCAGCACCTTGCGGCCGAACTCGGCCAGCGAGGCCCCCAGGTTGATGGTGGTGGTGGTCTTGCCGACCCCACCCTTCTGGTTGCACATGGCGATCACCCGGGCCCGCTCCCGGGCCCGCACCGGACCCGGTTCCGGGATCACGGGCATCGGGCGTCCGGTCGGGCCCAGGGCGACCGACGGGTCGATCGGAGCGGCTGCCTCAGACGGGCCGGACAGCTCGGCCGGCATCTCGCGACGCTCCGGGGGGGCTCCGTGGGCGACCGGAGCGGCCTGGTCGGCCTGGGCGGGAGTGGCCGGGGAGCCCTCGGGTCGTTCGAAGGGCACGGGGTCGGGCACGCGATCCTCTGCTTCCGTGGTCGGCGGACGGTACTGGGGCGGCATCGCCGGGGCCGAAGCCCCGGACTGGCCCGGGAACTGCACAGGACCACTCACGAGGGGTCCACCTCCACATCCTGCCTGACGGCGCCGACGACGAGAGACCCGCGGGTACTGGGGTTCTTTGTCGACAGGGCGACAACTCGCTGCACGGACTCTAGGACCCGCTCTCCGGCAGCGACAAGGCGCCCGGCCATTCCCACCGGTCACCGGCGCAATCTGTTGAGAGAGTGTGGAACCGCGGCGCCTCGGGGTGCACAGGCTCGCCCCCACCTGTGGACAAACCTGTGGATGAATTGACCCGTGCGCAGGAGCGGCCCGGACGGCAGGATGGGACCGCCGCCGACCCGAAGGAGCCCCCGTGAAGAGCACCATGCAGGACGTCCCGCTGACCATCGGCCGACTGCTCGAGCACGTGGCCACCGTGCACCCGGACACCGAGGTGCTCACTGCCACGCCCGACGGCGTACGCCGGCGCACGTACGCCGAGGTCGCCGAGCGGGCTGCTCGGCTGGCCGGCGCGCTGCGTGCACTGGGCGTCGACTCGGACCAGCGGGTGGCCACGTTCATGTGGAACAACGCCGAGCACCTGGAGGCCTACGCCGCGGTGCCGGCGATGGGGGCGGTGCTGCACACCCTCAACATCCGGCTCTTCCCCGACCAGGTCACCTACGTCGCCAACCACGCCGAGGACCACGTCGTGATCGTGGACGCCAGCCTGCTGGCACCGTTCGCGGCACTGCTGCCGACCTTCGAGACGGTGCGCCACGTGCTGGTGGCGGGCCCGGAGGCCGCCGACGCCGACCTCTCGGTGCTGGCCGGGTCGGGCCCGGAGATCCACCGCTACGAGGACGTGCTGGCCGCCGCCTCGCCGACGTTCGACTGGCCGGACATCGACGAGCGGGACGCCGCTGCGATGTGCTACACCTCGGGCACCACCGGCAACCCCAAGGGCGTGGTCTTCAGCCACCGCTCGGCGTTCCTGCACTCGATGGGCGTGGCCATGGGCGACGCGCTGGCGCTGTCGTCGAAGGACCGGGTGCTGCCGATCGTGCCGATGTTCCACGCCAACGCCTGGGGGCTGCCCTACGCCGCGATGATGGTCGGGGCCGCGCTGGTGATGCCCGACCGCTGGCTCCAGGCCGAGCCGCTGGCGCGCCTCATCCGCGACGAGAGGGTCACCCTCTCCGGCGCGGTGCCGACGATCTGGAACGACATCCTCGGGTACGCCGACCAGCACCCGACCGACCTGTCCTCGATCCGGCTGGTGCCCTGCGGCGGCTCCGCAGTACCCCTGAGCCTGCAGCAGGCCCTGCACGAGCGGCACGGGGTCACCGTGATCCAGGCGTGGGGCATGACCGAGACCAGCCCGGTGGCCTCCGTCGCGTGGCCGCCGGCCGGCGTCGAGGGCGGCCCCGAGGGCCCGCAGGCGTGGCGCTACCGAGCCAGCCAGGGCCGGATCGGCTCCTGCGTGCAGGCCCGCATCGTGGGAGACAGCGGTGAGCCGCTCCCCCGCGACGGCGAGTCGGTCGGCGAGCTCGAGGTCCGCGGCCCCTGGGTGACCGGCGGGTACTACCTCGACGACGACCCGGGCAAGTTCCGCGACGGCTGGCTGCGCACCGGCGACGTCGGCACCCTCGACCGGCTGGGCTACATCACGCTCACCGATCGCGCCAAGGACGTGATCAAGTCCGGCGGCGAGTGGATCTCGTCGGTGGCGCTGGAGAACGCGCTGATGGCCCATCCCGACGTGGTCGAGGCGGCCGTGGTCGGCATCCCGGACGAGAAGTGGGACGAGCGGCCGCTGGCCACCGTCGTGCTCCGGGAGGGCGCCGCCACCACCCCCGCCCAGCTGCGCGACCACCTCGCGACCACCTTCGCCAGATGGCAGCTGCCCGACGCCTGGGCCTTCATCGACCAGGTGCCGCGCACCTCGGTCGGCAAGTTCAACAAGCTGGCGCTGCGCAAGGAGTTCGCCGACGGCGCCCTCGAGATCCGCCGCAGCTGAAGCACCCCCGCGGCCGGGCGAGGTCAGTCCAGGGCCCGCGGGTGCGCGGTGGCGAACACCTCGCGCAGGTTGTCGACGGTGACCAGGGTGTAGACCTGCGTGGTGGTGACGCTGGCGTGCCCGAGCAGCTCCTGCACGACCCGGACGTCTGCCCCCCCGTCGAGCAGGTGGGTGGCGAACGAGTGCCGCATCGTGTGCGGGGACACGTCGGCGCGCACCCCGGCCCGGTCGGCGGCCTTGACCAGCACCGTCCAGGCACTCTGCCGCGACAGCCGCCCGCCGCGGGCGTTGAGGAACAGCGCGGGCGTGCCCTTGCCGGTGGCGACCAGCTCCGGACAGCCCTGCACCAGGTACGCCGACACCGCCTCCCGGGCGAAGGAGCCCACCGGGACCAGCCGCTCCTTGCTGCCCTTGCCGCGCAGCAGCACCGTGCCCTCGTGGAGGTCGAGGTCGTCGACGTCGAGCCCGACCGTCTCGGAGATGCGAGCCCCGGCGCCGTAGAGCAGCTCGAGCAGGGCCCGGTCCCGCAGCGCGACCGGCGTGTCGCCGACCGACGCCGCCTCCAGC
>JBBQRV010000229.1:0-5812 GCA_038214475.1 Propionibacteriales bacterium
AGCAGCGTCTGCGCGGCTGGGGTGGCAACCTCTCGCGCCAGGCCGGTGGCCGCGTCTCCGGCGGTGAGGGCATCGGTGGGCGCGGTCCCGGTGAGACCAAGATCGAGGCCGACCGGCGCCGGATCAACACCAAGATCGCCAAGCTCCGCCGCGAGCTGACCGCGATGAAGGGCACCCGCGACACCAAACGCGCAGAGCGCCAGCGACACGCGATCCCGTCGGTGTCGATCGCCGGCTACACCAACGCCGGCAAGTCGTCGCTGCTCAACCGGCTCACCGACGCGGGCGTGCTGGTGGAGGACTCGCTGTTCGCGACCCTCGACCCCACCACCCGCCGGACGACGACCGCGGACGGCCGGATCTACACGATGTCCGACACCGTGGGCTTCGTCCGGCACCTTCCCCACCAGCTGGTCGAGGCGTTCCGCTCGACGCTGGAGGAGGTGGCCGACTCCGACCTGATCCTGCACGTCGTCGACGGCTCGCACCCCGACCCCGAGGGCCAGATCGCCGCGGTGCGCGAGGTCTTCGCCGAGATCGGGGCCACGGGAGTGCCCGAGCTGATCGTGATCAACAAGGCCGACGCGGCCGACCCGATGGTGCTGGCCAGGCTGCGTCAGCGTGAGCCGCACTCCGTGGTGGTGTCGGCCAGGACGGGTGAGGGGATCGCCGAGGCGCTGGCCCTGGTCGAGGAGGAGCTCCCGCACCCCGGCGTCGAGTTCAACGCGCTGCTGCCCTACGAGCGCGGCGACCTGATCAACCGCCTGCACCAGAAGGGCGAGATCGACGTCATGGAGCACACCGCCGACGGCACCCTGGTGCGCGGGCGGGCACACGCCGACCTGGCCGGTGAGCTCGCGGCGTACGCCGTGGCCACCTGACGTCCACCCGTGAGACGACCCGGCCCGCGGTGTGCGGACCGGGTCGAATCAGGGTCGGGGTGTCACATGACGATGATGACGTCGTCGTCGTCCTCAGTGGTCGCGGTGCAGACGTCGTTCGGGGAGTCGTCCTCGTCCTCGTCGCTGATGCCGTTGCCGTTCGCGTCCTCCTCGCCGTCGAGGATGCCGTCGCCGTCGGTGTCGGGGTTCGTGGTGGAGGTGCCGAAGTCGTTCTCGTCCTCGTCGGCCACGAAGTCGCCGTCCGTGTCCTCGTCGTTGGCGTTGCAGGCCTCGAGGGCGTCGTCCTCGTCCTCGTTCATCACGCCGTTGCCGTCGAGGTCCTCGTCGCCGTCCAGCACGCCGTTGGCGTTGGTGTCGGCGACCTTCGGGTCGGCGGTCGCGGAGTTCATGGCGACCTCGTCGCCGTCGTCGATGCCGTCGCGGTCGCTGTCCTGGGTGCGCGGGAAGGTGCGGACCGTCCACTCACCGAGGTTGGAGAGCCCGTCGCGGTCGGCGTCGGCGCCGCCGTTGGCCTTGTTGGGGTTCAGGTCGTACTGGATCTCCCACCAGTTGGGCATGCCGTCGCCGTCGTCGTCGGCGGCCAGCGCGTGGGCCGGGACTGCGGACAGGCTGAGGACGGCGGCGGTGGCCAGGGTGGCGAGGATGCCGCTGGTGCGGCGAAGTGCGGTGCGCATGTTCATGGGGGAACACCTTTGCTTCGAGCTCGTGGGGGCGAGCTGGGGGAGAGGCGATCGTGCGCCGGTCGCGGGGGGCGCGTCCGGGGTTTCGCAGTATTGGCCCGAGGGGTTGACTGCTCCGTATCGGCGCCCCCGTTTGTCGGTGCCCGGCGCCGGACAGGATCTCCTGACGGTGGATGGCAACGTTGTCAACCGATCTCGGCGCGCTCTGGGAAGCGGAGGTAGCCAAGACGGGACAACGGTGTCGTCGCCGACGTCCGGGATGCCGGACGAATCCGCTCTGCACGCAGGACGCCCCGCGTGGAATCGCGAAGCCGGCCCAACGGTCCAGACCAGTTCAGCGGGTGGCGGCGACGCTCTCGTCGGAGCCCGCGAGCCGCTGCGCGAGCCAGATCGGCAGCACCGAGAGCAGGATCAGGGCCGCGGCGACCACGTTGACCACGGGTGCCTGGTTGGGCCGGAAGAGGTTCTCCAGGATCCAGATCGGCAGCGTGCGCAACCCCTGGCCGGCAGTGAACGTGGTCACGATGATCTCGTCGAAGCTCAGCGCGAAGGACAGCAGCGCGCCGGCCAGCAGCGCCGAGCGGAGCATCGGCAGGGTGACCAGCCGGAAGGTCGTGAAGGTGCCCGCGCCGAGGTCGGACGAGGCCTCCTCGAGGTTGCCGCCGAGTCGACGCAGCCGGGCGATGGCGTTGTTGAAGACCGTCACCATGCAGAACGTCGCGTGCGACACCACCAGGGTCAGGAAGCCCAGCTGGATGCCGAACATGGTGAGGAACGCGTTGGCCAGCGCGATCCCGGTGACCACTCCCGGCAGTGCAATCGGCAGGATGATCAGCAACGAGACGGTGTCGCGGCCGAAGAAGCGGAACCGCTCCAGGGCGAGGGCAGCCATCGTGCCCAGCACCAGCGCGATCGCGGTCGAGAGCAGCGCCACCTCGACAGAGACGCCGATGGCCGAGCGGGCCCCGTCGGAGGCCCAGGCTGCCGACCACCACTTCGTCGTGAAGCCCGGTGGCGGCCAGGCGAAGGTGCGCGACACGTTGAACGAGTTGACCACCACCAGCGCCAGTGGCGCGTAGATCACCCCGAGGGTGAGCAGGGTCAGCGCACCGAGCAGCCAGCGGGTCGTCCTCGAGAGGGTCATCGGCTCACAGGCTCTCCAGCGCGCCGGTGCGACGGACCGCGGCCAGGTAGACCAGCATCACCACGACCGGGATGGTCGACACCGCCGCCGCGAACGGCATGTTGTTGCCGGTGAGGAAGCTGTCGTAGACGACGTTGCCGAGCATCTGGTTCGCACCGCCGACGATCTTGACCGCGATGTAGTCCCCCATGGTCAGCGAGAACGTGAAGATGGAGCCTGCGATGAAGGCCGGGAACAGCACCGGGAAGACCACCCGGCGCATCGTCATGCCGGTGCCGGCCCCCAGGTCGGCGGAGGCCTCCAGCAGCGAGTCGGGCAGTCGCTCCAGCCCGGCGTACATCGGCAGGATCATGTAGGGCAGCCACAGGTAGGCCAGCGTGATCACCGTGGCGGTGAGTCCGTA
Source organism: Propionibacteriales bacterium (assembly GCA_038214475.1). Lineage (GTDB taxonomy): Bacteria > Actinomycetota > Actinomycetes > Propionibacteriales > Nocardioidaceae > Nocardioides. The sequence goes on from JBBQRV010000229.1 coordinate 3,130, forward strand.
GCCGGGGGTGTCGAGGCCCAGCGGCTGGGCCAGCCAGGCCACCGGTCCTGACGACGACAGCATGCCGCGCCAGGCGTACGCCTTGACCAGGTACGACGCCCAGAGTGGCGTGAGCACCAGGATCACCAGCAGCCGCTGGCGAGACGGCGAGGCGACCTTGGCCATGTAGAGCGCGATCGGGAACGCCAGCAGCGCGTCGACGACCGTGACCGTGACCGCCGTGAGCAGGGTGCGCACCGCGACGGTGCGGTAGACCGGCACGGTGGCCAGCTCGCGGAAGTTGTCGAGGTTCCAGTCCCGGGTGATGCCCTGCCCGAACGGCCCCACGGTCCACAGCGACGTGATGAACAGCGCGGCCAGCGCGCCGAGGTACAGCACCCCCAGCCACAGCATGGGCGGCCCCAGGAGGAGGCCCAGCTGCAGCCGGGGGTGTCGTCGCCAGTTGATCGCCAAGGTCAGCCCTTGATCTCCGTCCAGGCCGTCGTCCAGTCCTGGTAGGTGGTGCACGTGACGTCGGTCCGGCCGTCGAGGCACTGCTCGATGGGAGTGGTCCAGTAGTGGATCTGGTCGGAGTAGGCCTGGTCGCCGGCGTGGTAGGTGTCGCAGAAACCCTCGGTCGCGAGGTCGCAGGCCTTGGCGTTGGCCGGGGCCTCACCGAACCACTCGGCGACCGCGTCGTTGGCCTCCGGGCTGATGATGTGGTCGAGCCAGGCGTAGGCGCAGTTGGGGCTCTTGGTCTTCGAGCTGACCATCCAGGTGTCCGACCAGCCGGTCGAGCCCTCGTCGGGGAAGATCGCCTCCACCGGGACCTTCTCGTCCTGGGCGAGGTTGACGATCACCTGCCACGAGGTGCCGATCACGGAGTCGCCGTTGGTGAAGGACTGGATCTGCTTGAGGTAGTCCGACCAGTACTCCCCGACGTTCTGGCGCTGGGCCTTGAGCACGTCGACCGCGGCCGCGAGCTGCTTCTCGTCCAGGGCGTAGGGGTCCTTGATGCCCAGGTCGGGCTGGGTGTTCATCAGGTAGAGCGCCGCGTCGGCGATGTAGATGGGCGAATCGTACGACGTCACCTTGCCGGCGTACTGCGAGGAGTCGTCGAAGACCGAGCTCCAGCTGGTGGGTGCCGGGTCCACCAGGTCGCTGCGGTACATCAGCAGGTTGGCGCCGTAGCCGTGCGGGATGCCGTACATCTGGCCGTCCACGGAGTTCCAGTCGCGGTCCTTGAGGAAGCTCCACACGTCGGCGTAGTTGGGCACCAGGTCGGTGTTCACCGGGGCCACCGCACCGCTGGCGATCAGCCGTAGGGACGCGTCACCGGAGGCCGACACCACGTCGTACTGGCCCGAGTTCATCAGGTTGACGGCCTCGTCGGACGTGCCGAACGTCTTGACGTCGACCTGGCAGCCGGTGGCCTTCTCGAACGGGGTGACCCAGTCGACGCTCTTGTCGGTGGAGCCGTCCTCGGCATAGCCCGGCCAGGCCAGCACGCTCAGGGTGCCCTCGTCGGCGCCGAGGGACTCGGCCATCGGCACGTCGGGAGGCGTGAAGACACCTCCGCCGTCGGGGGCCTTGGTGCCCCCCGAGCTGGTGCCGCAGGCGGCCAGGGCCAGGGCCACGACGGCGGTGCCGGCGAGCGTGCGGACAACCTTGCTGGCTCTCATGCTGTCTCCTTCGGGTGGGTGCTGAGGTCGATCACGTGCTCGTCGGCCCAGGTGAGCGCGACCCGCTGGCCGCGGCGTACGTCGTGGCCGTCGGTGCTGGCGTGCAGGTTCTGGCGGAGCACGGTGAGCGTGCTGCCGCCGTCGAGCTCGACCAGGTAGTGGTTCACCGATCCGAGGTAGACCACGGCGGTGACCGTCCCGGTGCTTCCGGTGCCGGTCGCGTCGGGCGCCAGGTGGATCTTCTCGGGGCGGATGCTGAAGGTGCCGTCACGGCCCAGCAGGGCCCGGGCATCGGCGTCGGTGAGGAGGTTGGAGGTGCCCACGAAGCCGGCGACGAACGAGGTCTGCGGCGCCTCGTAGAGCTCGGCGGGGGTGGAGACCTGCTCGATCCGGCCGTGGTTGAACACCGCGATCCGGTCGCTCATCGTGAGCGCCTCCTCCTGGTCGTGCGTCACGAACACGAAGGTGATGCCGACCTCGCGCTGGAGCTCCTTGAGCTCGAGCTGCATCTCGCGGCGCAGCTTGAGGTCGAGGGCGCCCAGCGGCTCGTCGAGCAGCAGCACCCGAGGCCGGTTGACCAGGGCACGCGCCAGCGCGACCCGCTGGCGCTGGCCGCCGGAGAGCTGGTGCGGGCGGCGTTCGGCATGGTCGTCGAGGCGCACCGACGCCAGCGCCGCGCTGGCGCGCTCTCGGCGCTCCGCACGGGCGACCTTCTTGACCCGCAGCCCGTACTCGACGTTCTCGCGCACGCTCATGTGTGGGAAGAGCGCGTAGTCCTGGAAGACGGTGTTGACGTCGCGCGCGAAGGGCGGCCGGTCGGTCACGTCCTGGCCGCCCAGGAACACCCGGCCGGCGGTGGGCTCCTCGAACCCGGCGATCATCCGCAGCACCGTGGTCTTGCCCGAGCCTGACGGCCCGAGCATCGAGAAGAACTCACCGTCCAGGATCACCAGGTCGAGCTCGTCGACCGCGCGTACGTCACCGAAGTGCTTGCTCAGGCCCTGTGCCGTGACTGCGGCCGA
>JBBQRV010000230.1:0-5800 GCA_038214475.1 Propionibacteriales bacterium
CCTCCCGAGGCGATGACGGGCACCGACACCTCCCGGCGTACGGCGCGGATGAGCTCCAGGTCGAAGCCGTCCTGGGTGCCGTCGGCGTCCATCGCGTTGAGCAGGATCTCGCCGGCCCCGAGTGCCGCGGCTCGTACCGCCCACTCGAGGGCGTCCAGCCCCGAGGACTTCCGGCCGCCGTGGGTGGTCACCTCGAAGCCGGACGGGGTTCCCGAGGCGCGGCGGGCGTCGACCGAGAGCACGAGCACCTGGTTGCCGAAGCGGTCGGCGATCTCCGCGACCAGCTCGGGCCGGTGCAGCGCGGCGGTGTTGACGGCGACCTTGTCCGCGCCCGCACGCAGCAGCCGGTCGACGTCGGCCACCGAGGAGACTCCCCCGCCCACGGTCAACGGGATGAACACCTCCTCGGCGGTGCGCGACACGATCGCCATGGTGGTCGCGCGCCCCTCGTGCGAGGCGGAGATGTCGAGGAAGGTCAGCTCGTCGGCGCCCTCGGCGTCGTAGGTGCGGGCCAGCTCGACCGGGTCCCCCGCGTCGCGCAGCTCGGTGAAGTTGATGCCCTTGACCACCCGGCCGGCGTCGACGTCCAGGCAGGGGATGACGCGGACGGCGAGGCTCACCTGCGCGCTCCGGGCAGGGTGAGCGCCAGGGCGTCCCCCAGGCTGAACCGACCCTCGTAGAGGGCGGTGCCGATGATCGCGCCCTCCACGCCGTCGGCGACCAGGCCCTGGAGCGCCTCGAGGTCGGCCAGCTCGGTGATGCCGCCCGAGGCGACCACCGGGCGGTCGGTGGCCGCGCACACGTCGCGCAGCAGCTCGAGGTTCGGCCCCTGCAGCATGCCGTCCTTGTTCACGTCGGTGACCACGTAGCGCGTGCAGCCCTCGGCGTCGAGCCGGGCCAGGACGTCGTAGAGGTCCCCGCCGTCACGGGTCCAGCCACGAGCCGCGAGGGTGCGGCCGCGGACGTCGAGACCGACGGCGACCCGGTCGCCGTACTCCGCGATCGCGGCTGCGCACCACTGCGGCTGCTCCAGTGCGGCGGTGCCGATGTTGACCCGGCGGCAGCCGGTGGCCATCGCCGCGGCCAGCGACTCGTCGTCGCGGATGCCGCCGCTCATCTCGACCTGGATGTCGAGCGCGCCCACGATCTCGGCCTGCAGAGCCCGGTTGTGGCCGCGGCCGAAGGCGGCGTCGAGGTCGACCAGGTGCAGCCACTCGGCGCCGGCCCGCTGCCAGCGCAGGGCCGCCTCGACCGGGTCGCCGAAGCGCTTCTCGGAGCCGGCCACGCCCTGCACCAGCTGCACCGCCTGGCCACCGGCGATGTCGACGGCGGGCAGCAGCTCGAGGTAACCACTCATGCCGGGAATCCTAGGCGGGCCGGCGGACGCGGGCCGACACGGTCCGGTGCGCGGCGTCAGCGCCGCCGGAACAGCATGGTGTGCACCACCGGCGCGACCAGCAGGGTCACCACCAGCACCAGCAGCCGGGTCGCCCAGTCGTGGAAGACCACCCAGGTGAGCACGTTGGCGGCGGCCAGCAGCGTGAAGGTGAGCCGTTGCTCGTTGCGACGCCGCTCGGCCAGCCTGCCGACCGGCGCCCTGCGCCAGCGCGGCAGCCTCGCGGTCAGCGCGCGTCGCCGCGCCTCACGTCGCTCCCTGCGCTCGGCCTCGGCGGCCCGGGCGGCTGCCTTGACGGCCTGCTCGCGCTCACGCTCGGCGCGGCGACGGGCTCGCTCCCTGCTCACGGCCGGGTCACAACCCCGCGACCCAGTTGCGCAGCAGGGCCGCACCGGCGTCACCGGACTTCTCGGGGTGGAACTGGGTGGCGCTCAGCGGCCCGTTCTCCACGGCGGCCACGAACCGGTCCCCACCGTGCTCGGCCCAGGTGACCAGCGGGGCCCGGGTCCGACCGTGGGTGACCAGCGTCCAGTCGCGGACGCCGTAGGAGTGCACGAAGTAGAAGCGCTCGTGCTCGACACCGGCGAAGAGTGCGCTTGCCTTCGGCGAGGCGACGGTGTTCCAGCCCATGTGCGGCACCACCGGCGCCTGCAGCCGCTCGACCACGCCGGGCCACTCGTCGCACCCGACCGTCTCGACCCCGTGCTCGACGCCGCGCGCGAAGAGCACCTGCATGCCCACACAGATCCCGAGCACCGGGCGCCCACCGGCCAGTCGGCGGCCGATGATCTCGTGGCCCTTGACCGCACGCAGGCCGGCCATGCACGCGGCGAAGGCGCCCACGCCGGGCACGACCAGGCCGTCGGCGTCCATCGCGGCGCCGCGGTCCGCGGTCAAGGTGACCCGGGCCCCGGCCCGTTCCAGGGCGCGCACGGCCGAGCGGAGGTTCCCCGACCCGTAGTCGAGGACGACGACGTCCTTCATCGGCTCGCTCAGAGCGTGCCCTTGGTGGAGGGCACCCCGGTCTCGCGCGGGTCGAGCGCGACCGCGTCGCGGAACGCCCGGGCGAAGGCCTTGAACTGCGCCTCGACCAGGTGGTGCGGGTCGCGTCCCGACAGCACCCGCACGTGCAGCGCGAGGTGGGCGTGGAACGAGATGGTCTCGAACACGTGCCGGGTCAGGCTGCCCTGGTAGTCGCCGCCGATGACGGCGTACACCTGGGCCTCGGGCTCGCCGGTGTGCACGCAGTAGGGACGGCCCGACACGTCGACGACGGCCTGCACCAGCGCCTCGTCGAGCGGCACGGTGGCGTCGCCGAAGCGGCGGATGCCGCTCTTGTCGCCGAGCGCCTCGCGCAGCGCCTCACCCAGGACGATCGCGGTGTCCTCCACGGTGTGGTGGGCGTCGATGTGGGTGTCACCGTCGGTGCGCACCACCAGGTCGACCAGCGAGTGCCGGGCGAAGGACGCCAGCATGTGGTCGTAGAACCCGACCCCGGTGGCCACGTCGGCGCGACCGGTGCCGTCGAGGTCGACCGACACGTGGACCTTCGACTCCTTGGTCTCACGGGTGATCTCGGCGGTCCTGCTCATCGTGGTTCCTCCATGACGTCGGTGAGCGCGTTCCTGAACGTGGCCATCTCGGTCGGGGTGCCGATCGAGACCCGGAGCCAGCCGTCCGGCCCGGTCTCCCGGATGAGGACCCCCCGGTCGAGGAGCCCCTGCCACACGGCGTGCCGGTCGGCGAAGGTGCCGAACAACGCGAAGTTCGCGTCGCTGTCGGCGACCGTCAGGCCCTGCGCGCGGAGCCAGCGTACGGTCTCGTCGCGCTCGGCGCGCAGGTCGTCGACCCGACCCAGCAGCTCGGGAGCGTGTCGCAGCGCGGCCAGCGCGACGGCCTGGGTCACCGCGGACAGGTGGTAGGGCAGCCGGACGATCCGCACCGCGTCGCAGATCTCCGGGGCGGCCGCGAAGTAGCCGAGCCGGGCGCCCGCCAACGCGAACGCCTTGCTCATGGTGCGGCTCACCACGAGGTTGCGGTGCGCGGGCAGCAGCTCGAGAGCACTGGGCGTGCCGCTGCGGCGGAACTCGCCGTAGGCCTCGTCGACCACCACGATCCCGTCGCCGGCGGCCTCACAGAGCATGCTCACCGCCTCGGGCGGCAGCGCCGTGCCGGTGGGGTTGTTGGGCGAGGGCAGCAGCACCACCGTGGGCTGCACCTCGAGCACCGTACGACGCGCCGCGTCGAGGTCGAGCGAGAAGTCGGTCTCGCGCTGCCCGACCACCCAGTCGGTGACCGCGTCGCGCGCGTACTCGGGGTACATCGAGTAGGTCGGGGCGAAGCTGAGGGCCCGGCGGCCGGGTCCACCGAAGGCCTGCAGCAGCTGCAGCATCACCTCGTTGGAGCCGTTGGCGGCCCACACCTGCTCGGGTCGCACGCCGTGGCCCAGGTACGCCGCCAGGGCGGTGCGCAGCTCGACGAACTCGCGATCGGGGTAGCGGTTCAGCGCGCCGGCGACCTGGGCCACCGACGTGGCGATGTCGGCGACCACGGCAGCCGACGGCGGGTAGGGGTTCTCGTTGACGTTGAGCTGCACCGGCACGTCGAGCTGCGGTGCGCCGTACGGCGTGTGCCCGCGCAGCGCCTCGCGCAGCGGCGGGAACGCCGCCTCCGTGGTCCCGGTCATCGCGCTCAGCCCTCGAAGCGCACGCGGACCGCCGCGCCGTGGCCGGGCAGGTCCTCGGCCTCGGCCAGCGTGACGACGTGGCCGGCCACCTCGGCGAGCGCGCTGCGCGAGTAGTCGACGACGTGCACCGAGCGGATGAACGCACGCACCGACAGTCCCGAGCTGTGGCAGGCGCAGCCCGCGGTGGGGAGCACGTGGTTGGAGCCGGCGCAGTAGTCGCCGAGCGAGACCGGCGAGTAGCCGCCCACGAACACGGCTCCCGCGTTGCGCACCCGCGCCGCCACCGCGGCCGCGTCGGCGGTCTGGATCTCGAGGTGCTCGGCAGCGTGCGCGTTGACCACGTCGAGGCCCTGGTCGACGTCGTCGACGAGGACGACCGCGGACTGGCGTCCCGAGAGCGAGGTGCGGATCCGCTCGACGTGCCGGGTGAGCGCGATCTGCTTGTCGAGCTGGGCGGCGACGTCGTCGGCGAGCCGCTCGGACGGCGTCACCAGCACGCTGGAGGCGAGCGGGTCGTGCTCGGCCTGGCTGATCAGGTCGGCGGCCACGAACGCCGCGTCCGCGGTGTCGTCGGCCAGCACCGCGATCTCGGTCGGCCCGGCCTCGGAGTCGATCCCCACGATGCCCTTGAGCAGTCGCTTGGCGGACACGGTGTAGATGTTGCCGGGGCCGGTCACCAGGTCGACGCGGCGGCACGGCCCGGCGCCGTAGGCGAACATCGCGATGGCCTGCGCGCCGCCCACGGCGTAGACCTCGTCGATGCCCAGCAGCGCACAGGCGGCCAGGATCGTGGGGTGCGGGAGTCCGCCGTGGTCCTTCTGCGGCGACGACGTGAGCGCGATCGACTCGACCCCCGCCACCTGTGCGGGCACCACGTTCATCAGCACGCTGGAGACGAGTGGCGCGAGCCCGCCTGGCACGTAGAGGCCCACCCGGCCGACCGGGATCTTGCGGTGGGTCACCCGCGCGCCCTCGCCGAGGTCGGTCACGACGTCGTGCTCGAGCTCGGCCGTGCACGTCTGGCGCAGCCGCCGGATCGACTCCTCGAGCCCGGCCCGGATCGCCGGGTCCAGGGCCTCGAGCGCGTCGGCGAGGGCCTGCGCGGGCACCGCGATGTCGGGCAGGCTGACGCCGTCGAAGCGCTCGGAGAACTCCCGGATCGCCTCCAGGCCACGGTCCCTGACCGCGTCACAGATCGGCTTGACCACGTGCAGGGCCGCCTCGACGTCGAACTCGGCACGCGGCACCGCGGAGCGGTAGTCGAGCACCGCTGCGTCAGCACCGCGGGCGGCGCTCCTGAGGTCGATCCTGCGCATCATGGGTGCCAGTCTAGTTGGGACGTCCGGACGCGCTCACCCGGTTTCACCTACGGTGTGGGGGTGACCGAGAAGATGCCACTGTTCCCACTGAACAGCGTGCTGTTCCCCGGGGTGTGGGTGCCGCTGCACGTGTTCGAGGACCGCTACCGGGCCCTGGTGCACCGGCTGCTCACGATCGCCGACCCGGCCGAGCGGATCTTCGGGTCGGTGGCCATCCGCGACGGCTACGAGGTGGGCGAGCACGGCGGCCAGTCGCTGCAGCGGGTCGGCATCTACCTGCAGCTCACCGACGCGGTGCCCAACCCCGACGGCACCTTCGAGATCGTCGCCGTCGGACGGGGACGCCTGCGCCTCGACGGCATCGATGGGTCCGGACCGGTCCTGGAGGGGACCGTCGAG
>JBBQRV010000231.1:0-5723 GCA_038214475.1 Propionibacteriales bacterium
CCGACGTCTTCATGGCGGCGCTGACCTAGGTGCACAACACCCTGCAGTGCGAGCGGCGCACCATCCTGTCGGAGGGTCAGCGCCAGCGGATCTCGCTGGCTCGGGCGCTGGTACGCCGGCCACGGCTGCTGATCCTCGACGACGCCACCAGCGCGGTGGACCCCGAGGTCGAGGCCCGGATCCTGGCCGGGCTGCGCGCGGCCGCTGCGGGATCCGTGGGCGGCAGCCCCACCCTCGTGGTGGTCGCCTACCGCAAGGCCACCATCGGGCTGGCCGACGAGGTCATCCACCTCGACCAGGGCCGGGTGCTCGACCGCGGGTCGCACCAGGAGCTGCTCGAGCGCAACCCGACGTACGCCCGACTGGTCAACGCCTACGAGAAGCCCCGAGCCGCCCGCGACGAGGTGGACGCATGAGCACGCTGACGCAGGCACCTCGCGGCACCAGCATGGACTCCGGGGAGGACATCAAGGCGCTCGCCACCATCCGGCGCGGACTGTTCCACTCACCCGAGCTGCGCGAAGGGTTCGGCGCCACCTTCCTGCTGGCGCTGGTGGCCACGCTGGGGCAGGTGGTGGTGCCGATCTCGGTGCAGCAGACCCTCGACAAGGGGTTGGGCCCCGGCGAGCCGGACGTGGGGTTCATGGTCGAGATGGGGGTCGTCGCGGCCCTGGCCATCGTGCTCACCGGGGTGGCGTCGTACCTGATGACGGCGCGACTGTTCCGCAGCGCCGAGCGGGGCCTGGCCACCCTGCGGATCAAGGCCTTCCGGCACGTGCACGACCTCCCGCTGCTCACCCAGAACACCGAGCGCCGCGGCGCCCTGGTCAGCCGGGTCACCAGCGACGTCGACCAGGTCAGCCAGTTCCTGATCTTCGGCGGCATCATCTTCATCATCAGCGTCGGCCAGATGCTGGTCGCGACCGTGGTGATGGCCTGGTACAGCTGGCAGCTGTGCCTGGTGGTCTGGTTCTGCTTCCTGCCGCTGTTCGTGTCGTTGCGGTACTTCCAGCGCAAGCTGTCGGCGGCGTACGGCGTGGTGCGCCGGCAGGTGGCGATCATGCTCAGTGCCATCTCAGAGCCCGTCGTCGGTGCGGCCGTGGTGCGCACCTATGCGGTGGAGAAGCGCACCCAGGACCGTATCGACGCCGCGATCGCGGCCAACCAGGCGGCCAACACCCGGGCCCAGGGCTTCACGGTGATGTCGTTCTCGCTGGGCGGGGTGTCGGCCGGCCTGGCCAACGCATCGGTGCTGATCCTCGGCATCAAGCTCGGGCTGGCGGGGCAGATCACCCCGGGCGAGGTGCTGGCGTTCGCGTTCCTGGTGACCCTGTTCGTGAACCCGGTGCAGATGGGCACCCAGATCCTCACCGACGCCCAGAACGCGCTCGCCGGGTGGCGCCGGGTGATCGGCATCCTCGACACCCCGGCCGACCTGGTCGACCCGGGTGTCGACGGCGCGTCGCTGCCCAACGGCCCGATCGACGTCCGCTTCGAGAAGGTGACCTTCCAGTACCCCAGCGGCCCCCCGGTGCTGCACGACATCGACCTGCACCTCGCGCCCGGCAGCCGGGTCGCGGTGGTCGGCGAGACCGGGTCCGGCAAGTCGACCGTCGCCAAGCTGCTCACCCGGCTGATGGATCCGACGCACGGCCGGGTCCTGCTCGACGGCGTCGACCTGCGTGAGGTGGCCGACGCGTCGCTGCGACGCTCGGTGGTGCTGGTGCCCCAGGAGGGCTTCCTGTTCGACGACACGCTCGCGGCGAACGCCCGCTACGGCAAGCTCGACGCCACCGACGCCGAGCTGCACGCCTCGGCTGCCGAGCTGGGCCTCGACGACTGGCTGGCCGGGCTGCCGCGTGGACTGCAGACCCGCGTCGGGCAGCGGGGCGAGTCGCTGTCGGCAGGGGAGCGACAGCTGGTGGCCCTGCTGAGGGCGCACCTGGCCGACCCGGACCTGCTCGTGCTCGACGAGGCCACGAGTGCCGTCGACCCCGAGCTCGAGATGCGGATCAACCGGGCACTGGAACGGCTGATGAGCGGCCGGACGTCGGTCACCATCGCGCACCGGCTCACCACGGCCGAGAACGCCGACGAGGTGGTGGTGGTCGACCAGGGCCGGATCGTCCAGCGTGGCCCGCACGGCCGGCTGGTGGCCGAGGGCGGGGTGTACGGCGGCCTGCACGCGTCCTGGTCGGCACAGCAGGGGTAGGCGGGTGTCGTTTCCCGCCAATTGGTCGATCGCGACGGGTCTGGGGGGCGGTGGTGCTGTCCCGACCCGCCGATTGGTCGGTCGTGACGCCCGACCGTGCGCGGGCGTGGTCGCTGCACGCCGATTGGTCGGTCGTGACGCGTCCCGCACCTGATCGGGGTGTCACAACACGCCAATTGGTCGGTTGTGGCACCGACCCACGGCCGCTGACCCCCGGCCACCACCGGGCAGGGATAATCGTGGCCGTGACGACCCTCGACCCCGCCATCGCAGCCCGGCTCACCCGCAACGACGCCGGGCTGGTGCCGGCGGTGGTGCAGCAGCAGGGCACCGGTGAGGTGCTGATGCTGGGCTGGATGGACGACGAGGCGCTGGCCCGCACCCTGGAGAGCGGCCGGGCGACGTACTGGAGCCGCTCGCGCCAGGAGTACTGGGTCAAGGGCGAGACGTCGGGCCACCGGCAGTGGGTACGCCAGGTGCGGCTCGACTGCGACGGGGACACCCTGCTGGTCACCGTCGACCAGGAGGGCCCGGCCTGCCACACCGGTGAGCGCACCTGCTTCGACGCCGACCTGCTCGCGGAATCCCCCGAGACGGCCCGCCGCGATGCCTGACGACAACGCAGCCGACGACCCCAGCCCCGACGACACCACGCCCGACACCACGCCCGGCACCACGCCCGACACCACGCCTGACGACACCACGCCCGACCCCACCCCCGACGCCGGCGGACCCGGGGATGCACGCCGCCGCAGCACCTTCGGCCCGATCGTGCTGGGCGGGCTCGCGGCGGGAGCCCTCACCGCCGTGGCGAGCGCCAAGATCCTGGTCGCGGCGGACGTCGACGGCCTGACCGGCGCCGTCGCGGTGCTCGACAGCGGGAGGCTCCCGCTGGCGTCGGCCTTCAGCCTCGTGGTGCTGGCTGCGTGGGGCGTGCTGCTGGTCACCCGGGGCCGGGTGCGGCGCGCGGTGATCCTGCTCGGCACCGCGGCCGCGGTCGGCGTGGTGGTCGTGCTCGGCTTCGGGTTCGCCACCCTGCCCGACGCCGTGGCGGGCCAGCTCGGTGCGACCGGGAGCACCGACACCGGCACCCACTTCACGGCCTGGTACTGGCTGGCGTGGGTCGGCTCCCTGCTGTCGGTCGGTGCGACCCTGCTGGCGGTCGTGCATGCACCTCGCTGGCCCGAGATGGGCCGGCGGTACGACGCACCCGGCAGTGGTCCGGTGGCCGAGCCGGAGTCGAACCTCGACCTGTGGCGCGCCATGGACGAGGGGCGCGACCCCACCGCGTAGCCGGTTGAATACACTGTGCGCGACGCACCCGGTCCCCCGAGGAGAATCCCCGCATGTCTGCTGACAACCACGGCAACACCCCCGCCGCCTGGACGGGCGTGTCCGTCGCGCTCGTGGGCTTCGTGGTGGCCGGCATCGGCCTGATGCTCTCCCCGATCGACCTGGTCGTCTTCTGGATCGGGATGGCCCTGCTGCCGGTCTCGATCGTCGTGTGGCAGGTCATGGAGAAGATCGGCATGGGCGGCGCCCACCACTGATCGCCATGACCGACACGCTGGAGCACCCCGCCGCACGGGCAAGCCGTCTGCACAGGATGGCGGCGCCCGTCTCCACCGTCGCCGCGCTGGGCCTGGGCGCCCTGGCGCTGCACCTGCGCGACCCCCACCTGTCGGGGAGCTGGGGTGTCTGCCCGTCGTACGCCCTGTTCGGTGTCTACTGTCCCGGCTGCGGGGGACTACGCGCGGTCAACGACCTCGGCAACGGCGACCTGGTCGCGGCGTTGCACAGCAACCTCGTGTTCGTCGCCCTGGTCCCGCTCCTCGGCTTCGTCCTCGGCCGCTGGGTGATCGATGCCTGGCGGGGCCGCAGCCGGCCCGAGAGCGTACTGACCTCCAAGGCGTTCTACCTGTCGGTGTGCGGTGCCCTCCTGGTCTTCACCGTGTGGCGCAACCTGCCGGGCGGCGCCTGGCTGCAGCCCTAGCCGGGACCGCCACGCAGGACGAGGCCGGACCCGGCGGGCCCGACCTCGTCGCGTGCGGGTGACCCCGCCGGTGTGGCTAGTTGGTGCTGAAGCTCGCGTTCACGGTGCCGGTCGCGATACCGATCCAGTAGAGGACCCCCAGCGCGATACCGATCAGGCCGAGGATGAAGCCCCACTGGGCCATCCCCGCACCCTTCTTGAGGCCGTTGGAGCTGGCGATCTCCTTCTTGGCCAGGTTTCCGGTGATCGCGGCGCCGATGCCGAAGACCAGCACCCCGCAGCACGGGATGATGCCCAGGATGCCCAGCACCAGCGAGACGATCGCCAGCACCGAGGTGCTGGCCGGCTGGGAGGCGCCGTAGGGCGGCTGCCCGTAGCCGCCCCCGGGCGGCGGTGGCGGTGGCGGCGGCGGAGGTGCTTCGTAGCTCATCGTGCGCTGCCCCTTCGTCTGGCCGCGAGTGGTTCACGGCTCGGTTGGGTCAGGAGAGTACACACGTACCAGCGCTCGGAGGTGGACGCCGGGCACATGGGCCCGCGTGAGAGGCTTGGAGGCGTCCCCGTGGCCCGGATCTGGAGAGTTGTGCGGTGAGTTCAGTCCTCGACGAGATCGTCGACGGCGTACGCCAGGACCTGGCACGCCGTGAGTCCGCGGTGTCGGTGCACGAGCTGCGCGACCTGGTCGCCACGGCACCCGCGCCACGGGACCCGATGCCCGCCTTCGCGGCACCCGGCGCCAGCGTGATCGCCGAGGTCAAGCGCCGCAGCCCCAGCAAGGGCGACCTGGCCGACATCCCCGATCCCGCGCTGCTCGCGCTGGCCTACGCCCGCGGGGGAGCGGCGGCGATCAGCGTGCTCACCGAGGAGCGCCGGTTCGGTGGCAGCCTGGCCGACCTGCGCGCCGTGCGGGCGGCGGTCGACACCCCGCTGCTGCGCAAGGACTTCATCGTGACGGGGTACCAGCTGATCGAGGCCCGGGCGGCGGGCGCCGACCTGGTGCTGCTGATCGTGGCCGCGCTGCCCGACGGCCGGCTCGCCGAGCTGCACGCCGAGGCGCGCGAGCTTGGCCTGACCGTGCTGGTCGAGGTGCACGACGAGGCCGAGACGGCGCGCGCGGTCGACCTCGGCGCGACGCTGATCGGCGTCAACGCCCGCAACCTGAAGACCCTGGCCGTCGACCCCGACACGTTCGGTCGACTGGCCCCGCTCATCCCCGACGCCGCGGTCAAGGTCGCCGAGTCGGGGGTCGCCGGCCCCGACGACGTACGCCGTTTCGTGGGCGAGGGCGCCGGCGTGGTGCTGGTGGGGGAAGCGTTGGTGAAGGACGGCGACCCCGAGCGTGCCGTCCGTGAGATGACGGGACTGACCGGACCTTCGGGTCGGGCTGGATGAGGGGATGGCGCAGATGACGGTTCAGCACGCAGGTCAGCAGGCAGGTCAGCAGTCAGGTCAGCAGTGGGAGGCCGACGAGCTCGGCTACTTCGGCGACTTCGGCGGCCGCTACATGCCCGAGGCGCTGGT
>JBBQRV010000232.1:0-5639 GCA_038214475.1 Propionibacteriales bacterium
GCCGGTGAGCCGCTGTGGCGGATGCCGCTGGTCGCCGACTACGAGGACAAGCTGGCCTCCAAGATCGCCGATGCCGACAACGGCGCCGGCACGCCGGGCGCGATCACCGCGGCGCTGTTCCTGCAGCACTTCGCGGGCGGCGTGCCGTGGGCGCACCTCGACGTCGCCTCGGTGGGCGACTCGCCCACCGAGCACCACGAGTGGACCACCGGTCCGACCGGCTTCGGGGCCCGGGCTCTGCTCGCCTGGCTGGGCCAGGACGCGCCACTCGAGGGCGTGGGCTCGTGAAGGGGCTGACCGTGCGCTGGTCGCTCGCGGACGCCCCCAGCGGGGTCGAGGCCCGGCTCGCGGCGTACGTCGCGGACACCTCGCACGCCCGCTTCACCGGCATGGCCGGGCTGCGGTTCAAGACCTGGCGGGTGCGGGCAGGGGAGTGGTTCGAGGGCTGCTACGTCTTCGCCACCGACGAGGCCCGGGCGCAGTTCCAGGCGACCTTCGCCCAGGGAGCCGCCGAGGCACCGGGATCGAAGATCATCGGCTGCGCGCCGGTGCTCATCGAGGCCTGCGACATCGTCGCGGTCGCCGAGGGCTGGGACGGCTTCGCCGCCGCCCCACGCTACTGAGCGTCGCTGCCGCGCTCCCGAGGCGTCCGCCCCGGCCGGGTCAGCCGGCCTCGGGGCTCCACAGCTTCTTGGCCACCAGCAGCCCGTCACCGACCGGGAGCAGCACGGGCACCAGGTCCTCGGACTCCGCGATCTGGCGCCCGAGGCTGCGGATCGCCACTGTCTCCTCGTCTCGCTGAGCCGGGTCGGCCACCCGGTCGTGCCACAGCGCGTTGTCGAACGCCACGATCCCGCCGGGCCGCAGCAGCCGCATCGCCTCGTCGAGATAGGCGGCGTACTCGCGCTTGTCGCCGTCGCAGAACACCAGGTCGTAGTGGCCGTCGGTGAGTCGCGGCAGCACGTCGAGCGCGGCACCGGGGATGGTGCGGGCCCGCTGGGCCGGGATCCCGGCGTCGGCGAAGGTCTGCTTGGCCAGCCGCTGGTGCTCGGCCTCGATGTCGACGGTGGTCAGCACTCCGTCGGCGCGCATGCCACGCAGCAGCCAGAGACCTGAGACGCCTGTGCCAGTGCCGATCTCGACGACCGCGCGGGCGTCGAGGACGGAGGCCAGGAAGCGCAGGGTGGCGCCGACGCCGGACCCGATCGGGGCGACCCCGACCTCGTCGGCGCGAGCCCGAGCGGCGACGAGCACGTCGTCCTCGGCGACGAACTCCTCGGCATAGGTCCAGCTCGCCGGCTTGATCGGGGTGGTGATGGTGTCCTCCGGAGGGGTCGACGGGCGCTGTGGGGCAGGAACAACGATGGTCGAGACGATACCGCCTTCGTCGCCCGGAAGCCGGAACAGATGAGGGGGGTCGCTCGTTGTTCCCAGCAAGGATGGTGCCAACTCACAGGGTTCTCTCAGGCGCAGTGCCTAACCTGAGGATCCGGCACGACCCGCCCCGACACCCGGAGATGACGATGGAGAGCACGGCGAGCGAGGTCCCCACCTGGGACGAGATCGTCGAGCAGCACTCGGACCGCGTCTACCGGCTGGCCTACCGGCTGACCGGCAACCGTCAGGACGCCGAGGACCTCACCCAGGAGGTGTTCGTGCGGGTGTTCCGGTCGCTGTCGACGTACACCCCGGGGACCTTCGAGGGATGGCTGCACCGGATCACCACGAACCTCTTCCTCGACCAGGCCCGCCGCAAGCAGCGGATCCGGTTCGACGCGCTCTCCGACGAGCGCGAGGCGCGACTCACCAGCACCGACCGCTCGCCGGCCGACGAGTACGCCGAGCGGACCTTCGACGATGACGTGGAGCGGGCCCTGGCCCAGCTCCCTCCGGACTTCAGGGCCGCGGTGGTGCTCTGCGACGTCGAGGGGCTGACCTACGAGGAGATCGCCGAGATCCTCGACGCCAAGCTGGGCACGGTGCGCTCGCGGATCCACCGGGGTCGGGCCATGCTGCGCGACGCGCTCGCCCACCGCGCGCCCGCCTCGGGCCGCACCCGGTTCTCCGGCCCCCGGGTGCCGCGCGTCCGGGAGACCCGGGTGACCAGCTCATGATGCACCTCGGGCCCCGCGTCGCCGCGCTCGTCGACGGCCAGCTGTCGCCGGCCGACGAGGAGCGCGCCTGGAGCCACGTGCACGGGTGCCCCACCTGCCGGGCCGCCGTGGAGCGTGAGGGGTGGGTCAAGCGCCAGCTGGCCTGCCTGTCCTTCACCGACGCCGGCGCAGCCCCCGACACGCTCAAGGGCTCGCTGAGCAGCCGGGCGACCTTCTCGCCGTACTTCGACGAGCCCGTCGAGACGAGGGCGGACGCTCGGGGCGGCCCTGCCGTCGACCGCACCGACCGGGCCCGCCGGATCGGTGGCCTGGCCGCGCTCGGAGCCGGGTCGGTGGGGGCCGCGATGTTCGGGGTGATCGCGTTCAGCGCCGCGCCCGCCCAGGCCCCTGTCATCGACCGCTGTCCCCCGACGCTGAGCATCTTCAACACGCCCACCCCCACGCGCACACCCACGGGCGGGGCGACCGCTACGACCGTCTCCGACCGCGACCCGACGGACACGGTGCGCCTGGTCGCGACGGCGTGGACCAGAATGGGCCTGTGAACGACGACGACGGCACCCGTCCCGACTGGCGCGACACCCCCGACGACCCGTTCTCCGCCCGCGCGCCCGAGGGCGACCGCTGGGGATCGGCCGACCCGCTCGGGGAGACCGTCGCCGAGACCTTCGACTCGTCGGCGACACCCGACCCGGGCCTGGAGCACACCCAGCCGCTGAGCTCGCTGGGTTCGCAGCGGCCGGGGGTGCCCGGTCCGGAAGCCGATGAGATGACGCCGCCGTACGCCGGCCCGGCCTACTCGCCTGCTCCGCCGTTCACCCCCGGAGGGCTCTTCGGGCCCGACGCCGACCCCGCCCCCGGGAGCAGCACCGAGGAGTACCTCGCCTCCCGCGACTTCCAGGGCTTCCAGGGCTTCCAGGGCTTCCAGGGCCAGCTCGGCGGTGACGAGACCCGCCAGTACCCCCTCGGCGGGCACCCTGCCTACCTCTCACCCGGACCGGCCCCGGCCCGGGCCCGGGTCTCCGGCTGGATCTGGCCCCTGGTCTCGGCGCTGGCGCTCGTCATCGGACTGCTGGGCGGAGTGGCCGGCGGGGTCGCGGTCCAGGCCTGGCGCGACTCCCACGGCGGCGGCACGGTCCGCAACGGCATCGAGGGCGTCGACACCGTCTCGGTGCCGCCGATCGGCGCCGGAAACGCCTCCGTCGCCTCGGTGGCCCAGGCGGTGCTGCCCAGCACCGTGCAGGTGGTCGCCGACTACGACGGCCAGTCGCTCGCCGCCACCGGCTCCGGCTGGGTGTTCGACAAGCAGGGCCACATCATCACGAACAACCACGTGATCGCCGGTGCCGCCGACGGCGGCACCATCCAGATCGTCGACCACAGCGGTCGTCGCCACGACGCCGAGCTGATCGGGCGCAGCACGGTCTACGACCTGGCGGTCCTCTACGTGGCCGAGGCCAGGAAGCTCGATCCGGTGTCCCTCGGCGCGGCCGCCGCGCTCAACGTCGGTGACCCCGTCGTCGCGATCGGCTCGCCGCTGGGCCTCAACGAGACCGTGACCTCCGGCATCGTCAGCGCGCTCAACCGGCCGGTGACCACCGGTGCGTCGCAGGACGACACGTCGTACATCAACGCGGTGCAGACCGACGCGGCCATCAACCCCGGCAACTCCGGCGGCCCCCTGGTCGACATGCGGGGGCGGGTGATCGGCGTGAACTCCGCCATCGCCACCACCGGTGGCAGCAGCCTGGGCGGCGAGTCGGGCAACATCGGCGTCGGGTTCGCGATCCCGATCGAGCAGGTGATCACGACGGCGGACCAGATCCTGGCCACCGGCAAGGCGCAGTACCCCGTGATCGGCGCCTCGGTGCAGACCGGCGGGCAGCCGGACGGCTCGGGGGCGCTGATCACCGAGGTGCTCTCGGGGACACCCGCGTTCAAGGCGGGGTTGCAGAACGGCGACGTGGTCACGGAGGTCGACGAGCAGTCCGTGACCGACGGTCAGTCCCTGATCGTGCAGATCCGCACCCACCGCCCGGGCGACACCATCACCCTCACCCTCGAGCGGGACGGCCGCGAGCAGCAGGTCGACGTGGTGCTGGCCGGCGAGGACGGCTAGCGGCAACCGGCCTCAGCCGTCGCTGCCGGAGTCATTCTCGACGAACGGGTGCTCCGCGACGAACGCCTGCGTGTCGCGGTAGAGCCGCTCGATGTAGCCCTCGAGCTGGGTCGCCTCGACCCGCCACTGGCCCCGGCCACCGATCTTGATCGCCGGCAGGTCGCCTCGGCGGACCAGGGCGTACACCTGGGCGCTGGAGGTGTTGAGGACCTCGGCCACGTCGGCCAGGGTCAGGAAGCGGGGCGATCCGGGCATGGTCACACTCTGTCACGCGACCGGCGCACGGTTCAGGGCGAACTCGCCGGGCTGTGGAAGGTGAAACCTGTGGACGACGGGGTGACCGAACCGGGTTCTGATGGGCATGATGCTGTGCGTGAGCACCAACCTCGGGAGTTCCCTCACCCCCGGCGCCGTTCGTGCCGCTCGTCCCGGATGGCGTGACCCGCGGCTCTGGGTGGGCGTGGCGATCGTGGCCGCCTCAGTGCTGGTCGGGGCGCAGGTGCTGGGCTCCGCCGACCGTTCGGTGGCGGTCTGGGCGGTGGGCTCCGGCATGGGGTCCGGCGACGTCGTCGAGGCCGGTGACGTGGTGGCCCGCCGGGTCCGCTTCGTCGACGCGGCCGACGCCGATCGATACCTGTCGGCCGAGGAGCCCCTGCCCCGGGGAACCACTCTCAGCCGCGACGTGGACGCCGGTGAGCTGCTGCCGCGCTCGGCGGTGGGCACCGGCCCGTCAGTCTCGCTGGCCACGCTCACCCTCGGCTTCGAGGGTGTCGGGGTGCCCGACGGACTGGCCCGCGGTGACCGCGTCGACGTCTTCGTCACCTCGGTGGAGAAGGCGCGCGGCGCCACGCCCGGCCCGGGTACGGCGGTGCTCCGCCTCTCCGACGTGCTGGTCACCGGCTTGGCCAGCAGCGCCGACAGCCTGGCCGGGGTCGGTGGTCGACGGGTGTCGATCGGGCTGCCCGACGGGACCGACCCGGAGGCGGTGGCTGCCGTGGTCCAGGGGGCCAAGACCGACAACCTCTACCTGCTGCGACGCGGCTGACCCGGCATGGACCGCGTTTGCGTGCTGATGCTCGCCTCGGGCGCAGCCTGGGAGTCCACGGCGCTGGGACTGCTGACCGCCCGGCCGGGGATCGTGGTGCTGAAGCGCTGCGTCGACGTCAACGACCTGCTCGCGGCGGCCACCCTCGGGCAGGCCGAGGTGGCCGTGCTCGCCCTCGACGCGCACGGCTTCGACGCCGCTGCCGTCGAGCACCTGCGGCGCCACCGGGTGCGCCCGGTGGCCGTCGCGGGTGCGCTGGGTGCCGCCCCGGACACCCACCTGGCCCGAGCCCGCCGGATCGGTGTGGCGGCCGTCGTGGCCGAGGACGAGCTGGAGTCGCTGGCCGACGCCGTGCTGGCCG
>JBBQRV010000233.1:0-5599 GCA_038214475.1 Propionibacteriales bacterium
CCGGCTATCTGGTGGTGTGCGCCCTGGCCCTGAGCCGGCTCGAGCGGCTGGCCGCCGAGACGGACGACTAGAGACGGCCGCGGGCCAGGCTGGTGCCGGAGTGCACGGGGTTGCCGTCGTCGGGCTCGACCGAGACGTCGACGATCCGGTAGCCCTCGGCCAGCAGGTGTGCAGGCACCAGGAACGAGCCGTCGTCCTGGGGGCTCAGGAAGCCGAGGGCGACCATCCGCTTGCCGTCCTCGTTGATCAGCCACACCTCGTGGGTCCCCCCGCCCTGGGCGAGCGAGGTGGCCCGCACCTGGAGCGTCGTCCGGCCGTCGCCGCGCACCACCTGCGCGGATCCCCGGGCGGCGTCGCCGCTGAGCGTGCTCAGCTCGGTCTTCGCGACCACGACGGCCACCGGTGTGGAGGGGCTCTCGTCGCCGTTGCCGGCGATCAGCAGGCCGGCGACGCCACCGGCGCCGAAGGCGGTGACCGACGCGGCGACCGCGAGCCAGGCAGGCACCCGGCGCAGCGCGGAACGGGTTGCCGAACGGGGTGCGGGCGGGACCGGGGCCGGCACCGAAGCCGCGGACAGCACCCGCTCGCGCACTCCCGGGCCCGGCGCGACCAGGCGCTCACCGGAGTCCGCGGTGGCGCGGGTGAGCGCCAGCGTGCCGCGCAGCTCGTCGACCATCAGCCGACAGCGATCGCAGCCGGCGACGTGGGCGCGCTCCCCGGCGGTGAGCTCGTCGTCGTCACCGAGCGCGAGCGCCGCCAGGAGCTCGTCGTCAACGTGTTCCATCGCGCACCTCCTGCACTCGGGACCTGAGCTGGACCAGTCCACGGCGGACGTGGCTCTTGACGGTACCCAGCGGCATCCCGAGCCGTTGAGCGATCTGTTCGTGGGTGAGGTCTTCGTAGAAGGCGAGCCGAAGGATTGCCCGACGGGGGTCCCCGAGCTCGTCCAGCGTCTGCAGGACCACGACCCGGTCCACCGACTCCTCGATGTCCCTGGCCCCGCCGACGTCGGTGAGGGCGTGCCCGGCGGCAGCGTACGCCGACACTCGGCGGGCCTCCCGGGCCCGCTCCGCCCTGCGGTCGGCCACCCGGTGCTTGCAGATCGCGACCAGCCAGGCAGGGAACGCCCGCTCCGACGGGGTCAGGTTGTGCCGGCCCTGCCAGGCCGAGACGAACACCTGCTGGGTGACGTCCTCGGCGTCGTGGCTGTTGCCCAGTGCCCGCAGCGCCACCGTGTGCACGAGGGCCGACCAGCGGTCGTAGATCTGCGCGAGGCTGTGCGGGTCACCCGAGCGCAGCCCGGAGGACAGCCGCAGCACCTCGTGCGCCTCGACGCCTCGACCGTTCCCTGCCGTCACCACGCCAACGTAGTCGGACGTGGCGACGCCCGGAAGTGCGGGAGCAGCCCGCGGCAGGGGTACGGCGGGCGCCGTACCCCTGCCCAGGGAGCCGTCGGGGATGGGGTGTCCCGACTCAGAGGTCGACCGGGCGGAGCACCCGGTTGATGCCGTGGGCGATCTGCTTGTTGCCCTTGTTGATGTCCAGCTTGACCCGCAGCACCCGCGGGTTCCAGTCGTTGCGGTCGGCGTCGATCAGCCGGATCCACGCCTTCTGCTTGCTGCGGACCTCGACGCGCACGTGCTTGCCGAGCGCGGTCTCGAGCCGGGCGCCGTCGGACTTCAGGACCTTCGCGCTGCCGAGCGTCGCGCCCGGGACCACGTGGTAGAGCAGCACGGCCTCGATGGTGTCCACGCCCACCAGCTTGACCAGGGCGTTGAAGAGCTTCTTCTCGTTGCGGATCCACGAGCCGGTCAGGTCGTAGGCCAACCGGCGGAACGCCTGGTCGGTGGGGATGAAGGCGGTCGCCCGCACCGAGCCGTCGGTGAGCACGCCGACCTTGCTGCCCGGCTTGGCAGCCAGCACCGCGAGCACGGCCTCGGTGACCAGGTCGAAGTCGGAGGAGTTGCGGTCGAAGCGGTTGCCGTCGGAGGTCAGCGCCGCGGCCAGGCTGCGGTTGCCGGCCGCGGACGCGGGGGGAACGGCAACGGCGAAGGTGGCCACGGTGGCCACCAGCGCGAGGAGGAGGCTGAGCAGCTTCTTCATCGGGGATCCTCTCGGGTGGGGCGCCGGGTGCGCCCAGGTCACCCCTTCCTCGTCGGAACGGGGCTGCCCGGATGCACCTGGCCGAGATTTGTTGGCCGAGACCTCATTCCCGCGGTAGCGGACAGGAACTGACCTCCATCCCCGGGAGGGTGGTCCCGACGACCCACCCAGGCGAGAGGACACCCCATGCACCAGCCCGGCAAGCACTCCGAGATCGACAACATCGTCGGCTACCTCCAGCAGCAGCTCGACGCCTTGCGGTACGCCGCCCACGGCCTCACCGACGAGGAGGCCCGGCTGACCCCGTGCGCCAGCGCCCTGTCGATCGGCGGGCTGCTCAAGCACGCGACGTACGTCTGCAACGGCTGGGCCAGACGTGAGGCAGTGGCCCGCGGCGAGGCGACCGGCGGGTTCGACGAGCAGGCCTTCGCGGAGTACTTCGGCAGCTTTGCGCTCACCGCCGACGAGACGCTCGCCGGAGTCCTGGCGGCCTACGACAAGGCCTCGTGGAGCTATCTCGCGGCCATCGCCCGGGTCGACCCCGACTCGATCCTGACCGAGCCTCCGGCGCCCTGGGACGGGCGGCACCAGCCCACCGAGACGACGGCCCGGTTCGCGATGCTGCACGGGATCGAGGAGCTGGCCCGGCACGCCGGGCACGCCGACCTGGTGCGCGAGCAGCTCGACGGGGCCGACTCGGGCGCCCTGAAGGCGGCGGCGGAGGGCCTGCCGGCCAACGCGTTCGTGACGCCCTGGCGGCGCTCGGCGTAGCCCTCGCTCAGGCCGGACGGAAGTCGACGGTGCCGGCGATCCTGAGGGTGGCGTGCCCGCCCACCCAGACGTCGGTGCCGTCGGACTCCACGTGCACCCGGCCGACGCGTCCGATCACGGTGCCCTGCGCCGCGACGTACGACGCCGGGGCCAGGCCGGCGTCGATCAGCCAGCGACCGAAGCCGGCGTTGAGGCTGCCCGTGACCGGGTCCTCGCTGACCCCGGCTCCGGGCACGAACGCACGCACCTCGAAGTCGGCCGGGCCACCGACGGGGTGCGGGCCGATCACCCCGAGGTCGAGGGAGCCCATCGCGACCGGGTCGGGCCGCAGGCCCAGCACGGTGTCGGCGTCCCGGAGCAGCAGCCCGAGCCAGCCCGGGCCGTTGTCGATCCACTGGGCGGCCACCACGTCGTCCGGGGAGAGACCGACCGCGCGGGCGGCGCGGGCGACGACGTCGGGGTCGGCCGGTCCGAAGCGCAGGAACGGCGGTGCCGCAAACGCCAGCTGGTCGCCTGCCCGGCGGACCCGCACCAGCCCCGACCCGCACTCCTGCACGATCTCGTCGCCGGCCGGCCGCCCGCCGGCCTCGAGCCAGGCCCGGCAGCTGCCCAGCGTGGGGTGTCCCGCGAAAGGCAGCTCACCGGTCACGGTGAAGATCCGCACCCGGTAGTCGGCCCCGGGCGTGCGGGGAGCGAGCAGGAACGTGGTCTCGGAGAGGTTCGTCCAGGTGGCGAACCGCGCCAATTGGTCGTCTGTCAGGTCGTCGGCGTCGTGCACCACGGCGAGGGGGTTGCCGCGAAATGACTCGCTGGAGAACACGTCGAGCTGGGAGAAGCGCATGCGCCGCATCCAACCACCGCGGCATGCCGTGCACCACGACGCCTCCCGGTCGGCCACACTGGGGGCATGAGGCCGCAGGTCGTCGCCCACCGCGGCGCGAGCGCCGAGAATGCCGAGCACACTCTCGGCGCCTACCTGAAGGCGCTCGACGTGGGTGCCGAGGGGCTCGAGTGCGACGTACGACTGACCGCCGACGGGCATCTGGTCTGCGTGCACGACCGCGACCTGCGGCGTACGGCGTCGACGCGCCGGATCGTGTCCACGATGCAGCTGGCCGATCTCGACCAGCTCGACTTCTCGGCCTGGAAGAACCCGTGGGATGACCTCGACGACGAGGCCGACGAGCGCGACATCGAGCTGGGCCGGGTGCTGACCCTGCGCAAGCTCCTGGAGACGGTGGCCGACTACGACCGCCGGGTCGAGGTGGCCATCGAGACCAAGCACCCCACCCGGTACGGCGGTCTGGTCGAGCGCCGCCTGGTGGAGCTGCTGCGCGAGTTCGGGTGGGACCGGGCCGGCTCCCCGGCGCGGATCATGAGCTTCTCGTGGAGCGCCCTGCAGCGGGCCAGCCGGATGGCGCCGGAGCTGGAGTACGTGATGCTCGTCGAGAAGGCACGGCACTGGCCGATGCTCAAGCGGATCGTCGAGCCGGAGTGGATCCTCGGCCCCGGGATCGACCAGCTCACCAAGCACCCGGGGCTCGGGCGCCGGCTGCGCGAGTCGGGCCGGCGCATCCACGTGTGGACCGTCAACACCGACGCCCAGCTGCAGACCTGTCTCGACCTCGGTGTGGAGGCGGTGATCACCGACCGGCCGGCGTACCTGCTCGGCCTGCTCGACGTATAGATTCCCCGCCATGGGAAAGCGATCTCGCACCAAGGCCCGCGACAGCAGGGACAGCACCGCCAACGCCGGCGAGGTGGGCCCGCGCCAGCCCTGCCCCTGCGGCTCGGGCCGTCGCTACAAGGCCTGCCACGGCGATCCTGACGGGGCCGCGCGCACCTGGGTCAGCCGGCCGTTCGAGGCGATGGCGTCGGAGTGCGACCTGGTGGCCCTGCGCGAGCTGGTGCCCTCGGCGACCGCGCCGCTCACCCTGGTCGACGGCGACCGCACGGTGCTGCTCTGCTCGCTGCTCCCGGGGGCGGCACCGGCCCTGGTGCGCGACAACGGCGAGATCTGGCTGGGGCTGCAGGTGCAGCACAGCTACGGCGACCCGGCGCGCGACCTGGGTGCCGTGCTGGTGGCCGCGCTCGCCGCGGCGGAGGCCGGCGAGTCCGGCGTGGTGGGGCTGATGTCGGCCCCGGGCGACGGCCCGCGGATCCAGGACCTGGTCACCGACGAGCCCCTCGAGATCACGGTGCACGACGGCTTCGGCTACTGGATCGAGGATGCCGAGCGCACTCCCGAGATGGAGGCCGCGCTGGAGCAGGCCAACGGGGCGGCGGCGCCGACCAGCCGGCTGGCCTCGGTCGAGGCGGCCTACTGGACGCAGATGGGCAGCAAGGAGCACCTGCGCTGGGTGATGCCGGAGCCGGAGGAGGCGCTGCTCGACGCCCTGGCGCGGCTGCACGCTGCGCGCAAGGACAGCATCGCCGAGGGCTCCCGCTTCGTCGGGATGTTCCGGGCCCACGGTCTGCTGACCCCCGTCTGGGACCTGCCGATCGGCACCGGGCCGGACGTGCTCGAGGAGGCGGCCGTGGCGTTCCGGGCCGACCTCGCCGCCGCCCTGGCCGACACCTCTGAGCTCAGCACCGACGAGCGCTCGGCCCGGGCCGGTCTGGCGAACCGGCAGGTGACGATCCGATGACCGGACCCGCGAATTGGGCGGTTCAGGTTGTCTCGCCGGAGGGCGTCCGATAGATTCAGCGACGCCAGCCGTTGTTG
>JBBQRV010000234.1:0-5568 GCA_038214475.1 Propionibacteriales bacterium
CATCGTCTGCTGCACGATCGACAGCGCGGTCTCGAGACCGAGCATGCCGAAGGCGGCGGCCTGCCACTCGCAGTCCTTGTCCTCGTGGGGATGGGGGGCGTGGTCGGTGGCGACGATGTCGATCGTGCCGTCGGCCAGACCGGCGCGCAGCGCCTCGGTGTCCGCTGCGGTGCGCAGCGGCGGGTTCACCTTGTAGATCGGGTCGTAGGTCGCGGCGAGCTCGTCGGTCAGCAACAGGTGATGGGGGCAGACCTCGGCTGTCACCTGCCAACCCGACGCTTTGGCCTGGCGGACGATCTCCACGGACCCAGCGGTCGAGACGTGGCAGACGTGGAGCCGCGAACCGACATGGGCGGCGAGCAGGCAGTCGCGCGCGATGATCGCCTCCTCGGCAACCGCGGGCCAGCCGGCCAGGCCGAGCCGGCCGGAGAGCTCGCCCTCGTTCATCTGGGCGCCCTCGGTGAGCCGGGGCTCCTGGGCGTGCTGGGCGATCACGCCGTCGAAGGCCTTGACGTACTCCAGGGCCCGGCGCATCAGGGCGGGGTCGCTCACGCACTTGCCGTCGTCGGAGAACACCCGCACCCGGGCCGCGGAGTCGGCCATCGCGCCCAGCTCGGCGAGCCGCTCGCCGGCCAGTCCGACGGTGACGGCGCCGACGGGGTAGACGTCGCAGAAGCCGGCCTCACGGCCCAGCCTCCACCCCTGCTCGACGACGCCCGCGGTGTCGGCCACCGGGTCGGTGTTGGCCATCGCGTGCACCGCGGTGAAGCCACCCAGGGCGGCCGCCTGGGTGCCGGACTCGACGGTCTCGGCGTCCTCCCGGCCGGGCTCGCGCAGGTGCGTGTGCAGGTCCACCAGTCCGGGGAGCACCAGCAGGCCCTCGGCGTCGATGACCTCGGCATCGTGCTCGCCCGCCCAGCCCGCAGCGGCGCCGGTCTCGATCCCGGCGATCAGCCCGTCCTTCAACAGCAGGTCGGTCGGTTCGCCGCCGAGGATCCCGGCCCCCTTGATGATGATGGCGCCCATCAGGCTTCCTCTTCCGTCACGTCGGAGTTGTCGCTGCCACTGAGCAGCAGGTAGAGCACGGCCATCCGGACGGCGACACCGTTGGTGACCTGTTCGACGATCACCGAGCGCGCCGAGTCGGCGACGTCGGCGGTGATCTCCATGCCGCGGACCATCGGGCCGGGGTGCATCACGATGGTGTGCTCCTGCAGGGTGCGCATCCGCTTGCCGTCGAGGCCGTAGCGGCGCGAGTACTCGCGCGCGGTCGGGAAGAACGACGCGTTCATCCGCTCCGCCTGCACCCGCAGCATCATCACCACGTCGGCCTTGGGCAGCACCGCGTCGAGGTCGTACGACGTCTCCACCGGCCAGGACTCGATCCCGACCGGGAACAGGGTGGGCGGCGCGACCAGGGTCACCTCGGCGCCCAGGGTCTGCAGCAGCAGCGCGTTGGAGCGGGCCACCCGGCTGTGCAGCACGTCGCCGACGATCGCGACCCGGCGCCCGTCGAGGGCACCGAGGTGGCGGGTCATCGTGAAGGCGTCGAGCAGGGCCTGGGTCGGGTGCTCGTGGGTGCCGTCACCGGCGTTGACCACGCTGGAGCGCACCCAGCCCGAGTGCGCCAGCCGGTGCGGCGCCCCGCTCGCGGAGTGCCGCACCACCACGGCGTCGGCGCCCATCGCCTCCAGGGTGAGCGCGGTGTCCTTGAGGCTCTCCCCCTTGCTCAGCGAGGAGCCCTTGGCGGAGAAGTTGATGACGTCGGCGGAGAGTCGCTTGGCGGCGGCCTCGAAGGAGATCCGGGTGCGGGTGGAGTCCTCGAAGAACAGGTTGACCACGGTCCTCCCGCGCAGGGCGGGCAGCTTCTTGATCGGCCGGTCGGCCAGGGAGCGCAGCTCCTCGGCGGTCTTGAGCACCAGCTCCGCGTCGTCGCGGGTCAGGTCGGCTGCGCTCAGCAGGTGCCGCTTCACGACGTCCCTCCCTCGGGGCTGCCCTCGATGACCACGGCATCGATCCCGTCGACCTCGGCCAGGCTGACCCGCACCCGCTCGACCAGCGAGGTGGGCAGGTTCTTGCCGACGAAGTCGGCGCGGATCGGCAGCTCGCGGTGGCCGCGGTCGACCAGCACCGCCAGCTGCACGGCCTGCGGACGACCGACGTCGTTGAGCGCGTCGAGCGCGGCCCGGATGGTGCGGCCGGAGAAGAGCACGTCGTCGACCAGCACCACCACCTTGTCGTCGATGCCGCCGGCCGGGATCTCGGTCGGCAGCAGGGTGCGCGCCGGCTTCAGCCGCAGGTCGTCGCGGTACATGGTGATGTCGAGCGACCCCACCGGCACGTCGTGGCCCTCGACGGCGCTGATCTTGGCGCCGATCCGCTCCGCCAGCGGGACCCCGCGACTGGGGATGCCGAGCAGCACCAGGTCGTGCGGACCCTTGTTGCGCTCGAGGATCTCGTGGGAGATGCGGGTGAGGGCCCGGGTGATGTCACGGGCGTCGAGGACGGTGCGGCCGGAGTGCGACGACTCCGGGGCCAGCTCGTCGGGTGCTTCGGGTTCCATCTGGGGGGCAGGCATCAGCGCGCCGGACCTCCTTCTCCGCCTCACGGGACGGCTCGTTAAAGGATGTCGATCGGGGCCGAGACTAGCAGCCACGGCGACCGGATCTCGACCCGGACGTCCGACGCGCGGGACGCCGCCGCCCCTACGGTGGGGACATGGCTCACGGCACGCACGACTTCGACGACGACGCCCGCAACGACGACATCCTGATCTGGGTGGACGGCACCCTCCGGCCCCGCGCCGAGGCGGTGGTGTCGGTCTTCGACTCCGGGTTCGTGCTCGGCGACGGCATCTGGGAGGGGCTGCGGATCCACCACGGCCACCCGGCCTTCCTGGAGCGGCACCTCGACCGGCTCTTCCAGGGTGCGGCCGCGCTGATGATCGACGTCGGGATGACCCGCGACGAGCTCACCCGAGCCATCTACGCCACCCTGGCCGCCAACGAGATGGTCGACGGCGTGCACGTGCGGCTGATGGTCACCCGGGGCATGAAGCGCACGCCGTACCAGGATCCCCGGCTCACCGTCGGTTCCGCCACCGTGGTGATCATCGCCGAGCACAAGGAGCCGATGCCGGCCACCGTCACCGACGGCATCACCCTGTTCACCACGCACGTGCGCCGGGCCACGCCCGACACCCTCGACCCGAAGCTCAACGCGCACAGCAAGCTCAACGACATCACCGCCTGCATCCAGGCCTACACGGCCGGCGCCGACGAGGCGCTGATGCTCGACCCGCAGGGGTTCGTGGCCACCTGCAACTCCACGCACTTCTTCATCGTGCTCGGCACCCCGCAGCACCCCGAGGTCTGGACCTCCGACGGTCGGTTCTGCCTCGGCGGCATCACCCGCGGCAACGTGCTCGAGGTGTGCCGCAAGGCCGACGTGGCCGCCCGGGAGACGACCTTCAGCCTCACCGACGTCTACAGCGCCCAGGAGGCGTTCGTGACCGGCACCTTCGCCGGTCTGGTGCCGGTGCGCAGCGTCGACGGCCGCACCATCGGCACCGGCGCGCGCGGCCCGGTGGTCGAACGACTCCAGAGCCTCTACGCCAGGCACGTGGAGGCCGACGTCGCCCGGCGGGTCGCGCCGTGAGCCAGGAGCCGGTGCGGCTGGCGATGTGGTCGGGGCCGCGCAACATCTCGACCGCGATGATGCGTTCGTTCGAGAACCGGCCCGACTGCGTGGTCGTCGACGAGCCGCTGTACGCCGCCTACCTCCAGCGCACCGGGCTCGACCACCCGGCCCGTGACGAGGTGATCGGCTCCCAGCCGACCGACGTCGGCCGGGTCGTGGAGTCGTTGCTCGCCCCGGTCGACGACGGGATCCGGCTGCACTACACCAAGCACATGGCCCAGCACCTCGACCTGACGGCCGACCGGAGCTGGGTGGGTCGGTTCCGCACCGTGATGCTGGTGCGCGACCCGCGCGAGGTGGTGGCGTCGTACGTGCGCTCGCGCGAGGCCTGCGAGCCGGCGGACATCGGCCTGCTGCAGCAGGTCACCCTCTTCGAGGAGCTGGCGGCGACCGGCGCCGAGCCCCCGGTGCTCGACGCAGCCGACTTCCTGCGCGCCCCGGAGGCCCACCTGCGCTGGCTCTGCGACTGGGCAGGCGTCGGGTTCAGCGACCGGATGCTGTCGTGGCCGTCAGGCCCCCGCGCCAGCGACGGCGTCTGGGCGCCGCACTGGTACAGCGCGGTGTGGGCGTCGACCGGCTTCCAGCCGTGGCGGCCGCGCAACGACGTGCTGTCCGAGCACGATGCGGCGGTCGCCGAGGCGTGCCTGCCGGCGTACCGGTTCCTGCACGCCCGCCGCGTGGTGGTCTGAGCCGTGACCGGCTACAGCGCCTGGGCCATCGCCGCGCAGGCCGTGAGCCAGGCCGTCCGGGTGGCCTTCGACAGCTGCGCGTAGGGCACCACCGAGCCGGTCACCAGCGCCGGGTCGTACGGCACCCGGTAGACCCCTCGGGTGCGCTGGCCGTAGACCTCCATCAGGTCACGGGCGAGGTCCTCGTCGACGTGCTCCGACGGGTCGGCGAGCACGGTGACCGTCTTGTACTTCAGGTTGGGGTACCCGGCGTCCAGGAGCGCGTCGAGCATCCACAGCCCGCTGTAGCCGGTGTCCTCGCGCACCGTGCTGGTCACTACCAGGAGGTCGGCGGCGTCGGCGGCGGCGAGCCAGTTCTCGGAGCGGATGTTGTTGCCGGTGTCGACCAGCACCACCCGGTAGAAGCGTTCCAGCAGCTGGTGCACCGACACGAAGTCCTGGGCCCGGATGATGCCGGTGACGTCGGGCCGCTCGTCGGAGGCCAGCACGTCGAAGTGGCCGTCACCCTGGGCCCGCACGAACGTGGCCAGGTCTCCGATCCGGGCCTGCGGGTCGGAGAACTTGTCGAGGTCGCCGAGCAGCTCGCGGGTGGTGTTGCGGTGCGGGCCACGGATCCCGCGGATGCCGAGCGTGCCCCGGGTCTCGTTGTTGTCCCAGGCGATCACTCCGCCTCCGCGCACGGTGCCGAAGGTGTAGCCGGCCGCGAGCACGCTCGTGGTCTTGGCCGCACCGCCCTTCGGGTTGATGAACGCGATCGTGCGCGGGCCGTCGAACTCCCGCTGGACGGCCGCCCGGTCCTGGTCGTGGGCCTGCTCTGCCGCCCCCGGGTCGGGCGTGATCAGCCCGCCCGACAGCCGGCGTACGGCGCCGCGCCAGCCCCAGGTGGCGGGCCCGCGCTCGACGCCCTCGGAGCGCCGGTCGAGGAAGTCGCTGGCGCTCATGAACCGGCGCGGCTCCGGCGCGGCCGCGGGAGCACCGGCCGCCTGCTGTCGCGGTGACGGGACGACAGGCTGCGCAGGAGGTGGTGGCGTGCGCTCCACGGCGGGTGGAGGCATCTCTGCGGCCGGCGCGACCGGGGTCGGATCGGTGGGCACGTCGCCCGCCGACCGCGCGAGCGGCTCCGGCACTGCCTCGGGCAAGGGTTCGGGCAGGGGGTCGGGCAGCGCCTCGGGCAGGGGGT
>JBBQRV010000235.1:0-5560 GCA_038214475.1 Propionibacteriales bacterium
CGCAGGGCGGCCAGCTGCTCGAGCGCCGGGTCGCGCACCGAGGCCAGCACCACCCGGTGGTGGCGGGTGAGGGTCGGGAGCACGGGGAGCAGGCCCTCCTCGACCGCGGAGGGTTCGAGCGGGGTCAGCAGCACCACCAGCGCGCGCTGCCGGCCCTGCGCCTGCACGGCGCCGGCCAGCGTGCCCCAGTCGGCCTCGGCGATGATCGGCTCGAGGTCCGACATGGCGTCCTGCAGGGTGGTGGCGACGGCGGAGCCGGCCGCCAGCCGCAGTCGGGACCGGACCCGGCGGTCGCCGGCCACGAAGTCGACCCGGTCGCCGGCCCGGGAGGCGAGCGCGGCCAGGAGCAGGGCGGCATCCATCGCGGCGTCGAGGCGGGGGGTGTCGTCAACCCGTCCGGCCGAGGTGCGGGAGGTGTCGAGGACCAGCACCACCCGCCGGTCCCGCTCTGGTTGCCAGGTGCGCACGACGACGTTGCGGTTGCGGGCGCTGGCCCGCCAGTCGATCGACCGAACGTCGTCGCCGCGGACGTACTCGCGCAACGAGTCGAACTCGGTGCCCTGCCCCCGCACCCGGATCGCGGAGCGTCCGTCGAGGTCGCGCAGTCGTGCCAGTCGCGAGGGCAGGTGCTTGCGGGACTCGAAGGGCGGCAGCGAGCGCACCGAGCCCGGGACCTCCCGGGTCCCCTGGCGCGACACGAGGCCCAGCGGTCCGGACGTGCGCACGGTGACCCCGACGCACCGCAGGTCTCCCCGGCGCAGCGGGCGCAGGGCCGTGGTGAGCACGGTCCGCCCACCCGCGGCCAGTCGGAGCCGGTGCCGGTTCCCGGTGGCCCCGGCACTCGGCTGCCAGGCGTCGCGCACCGTCGCCGAGACCCGCCGGCCGGTGGGGTTGGCGACCTCCAGCACGGTCTCGGTCGGGTGGCCCTGGCGGACCGGCGCGATCGATGGCCGGCGCACGTCGAGCGCGGTCGGCCGCGCCGCGAGCAGCCAGTCGAGCAGTCCGAGCAGGAGCACCAGGAGCAGCCACAGCCACACCGTGTCGGTCTCCGGGCGCAGCGCCACCGGCACCAGGCCGAGGCCCAGCACCAGGACGAACCTGCCGGTGAGGGCCATCAGGGGTGCCCTGCCTGCCTCATCGGGGCCTCATCGGGGCCTCATCGGGGCACCGCCACGGAGCCGAGCGCCGAGGAGAGCACCTGGGTGACGTCGACGCCCTCGAGCTCGGCCTCGGGGCGCAGGCCGAGCCGGTGCACCAAGGTGGCGTGGGCCAGGGCCTTGACGTCGTCGGGGGTGACGAAGTCACGGCCGTTGAGCCAGGCCCAGGCCCGTGCCGCCCGGAGCAGCGCGGTGGCCCCTCGGGGACTCACCCCGAGGTTGAGCGACGGGGACTCCCTGGTGGCCCGGGCGATGTCGACGATGTAGCCGACCACCTCCGGAGCCACCTGGACCCGGCCGACGCCGCGCTGGCCGGCCAGGATGTCGTCGGGACCGGCGACGGGACTCACCCCGGCGCCGGCGACGTCGCGGGGGTCGAAGCCGGTCGCGTGACGACGCAGCACCTCCATCTCGCCGGCCCGGTCGGGCACCGGCAGCACGACCTTGAGCAGGAACCGGTCCAGCTGCGCCTCGGGGAGCGGGTAGGTGCCCTCGTACTCGACCGGGTTCTGGGTGGCGGCGACGAGGAACGGGCGCGGCAGCGGCCGGGACTCGCCGTCGACCGAGACCTGGCCCTCCTCCATCGCCTCGAGCAGGGCCGACTGGGTCTTGGGCGGGGTGCGGTTGATCTCGTCGGCCAGCAAGAGGTGGGTGAACACCGGGCCGCGCCGGAAGCTGAGCTCGCCGGCCCGGCTGTCGATCACCATCGACCCGGTGATGTCGCCGGGCATCAGGTCGGGGGTGAACTGCACCCGCCGGGTGTCCACGGCCAGTGCCGCGGCGAGGCTGCGCACCAGCAGCGTCTTGGCGACGCCCGGCACGCCCTCCATCAGCACGTGCCCGCCGCACAGCAGCGCGACCAGGAGGCCGGACACCGCGGCGTCCTGGCCGACCACGGCCTTGGCGACCTCGTCGCGTACGGCGCCCAGCCGGGCGCGGGCCTGCTCGGACTCCTCGTCGGGCCCGGCGTGCGCCACAGAGGGAGCGGGTGAGCCGGGAGGGCCGGCCGAGCCGGGTGCCGTGGCGTCCTCGGTCGGCTCGGGGTACGCCTCGAAGTCGGTCATCGTGGTGCCTTTCTCAGCTGCTCGTCGAGCTCGGCCAGTCGGCCGGCCAGGGCGGTCAGGTCCTTCTCGGACAGGGTGTCGGACCGGTCGGACAACAGCCCCATGAGCTCCTCGTGGGTGCGTCCGGTGTGCCGGGCGGCGTCGGTGACCAGGTCCCTGAGGGCCGGGTTGCGAGGCAGTCGCAGCCGCTCGGAGGCGCGCACCCGGGCGGCGGCCCGCAGTGCCGCAGCGGCGTGCGCGCGGTCGCCGGCCCTGCGGTAGAGCCGGCCCCTGCTCCGGGTGGTCTCGATGGCCTTGACGACCACCGGCAGGGGCTCCGTGGCGAGCGGCCCGAGCCGGCGGCCGCGCCAGAGGGCGAGGGCGAGGAGGGTCAGTGCGCCGAGCCAGAGCGCCGGTTCGAGCCAGCGCGGCAGCAGCCCGGAGAGTCCCACCTCGTCACCGGCAGCGAGGTCGCCCAGGTCGGGCACGTACCAGACCAGCCGGTCGGTGCCTCCCAGCAGCCGCACCGCGACCGCCGCGTTGTCGGCCCGGGTGATCTGCTCGTTGGTGAGGGCGGCACCACCGCCGAAGAACGTCATCGACCCCGACTGCGGCACCCAGACGGCGCCGGCCCCACCCTCGGCCGGGAAGCAGGCGCTGCCGTCGGCGGGGTAGCTGTCGGCGGCGTCGACCTCGAGCCGGAGCCCGGTGAGGCGGGTGTCGGCGCACTGGGCCGGCAGAGCCGCATCGGGGAGGAAGGAGAGGGGTGCCCCACCGCCCACCAGCTCGGCGACGCCGGGGGGCGGCTCGACGAGGAGCAGGCCGGCGCCCGGGTGGGCCAGCAGTCGGCGTACGGTGCTGCGGCCCAGGCTGCCGGCCGAGGTGACCATGACCGTCGCCTCGGCGACGTCGGCCCGGTCGTAGGCCGCCGCACCGCGTACGACGCGCACCTCGACCCCGTGGTCGTCGAGCACCCGGGCCAGGGCCTGGGCGCCGTCGGGGCCGGGGTTCTGGGGGTCCAGGCGACCGGGATGGCGCACCCCTCCGCTGGAGGCCCACGCACTCACCAGGGTGGCCAGCACCAGGCCGCCCAGGATCAGTGACCAGGTCCGCCGCCCACCCCCGCTGCTCATCGGTGGCCCGCCAGCTCGTCGTCGAGCCGCCGGACGTCGCGCGCCTGGTCGGCGGTGGCCGGCCGGTCGCCGTAGAGCACCGAGTCGAAGCGTGCCGCGCTGTCGTCGACGCGGCGGCGCTGTCCCGGGAAGGCGGCGTCCAGGGCGAGCGAGACCTCGCGCGCGGTGGCGCCCGGCACGTCCTCGATCCTGCCCCGTTCGATCTGTCGCAGCGTGAGCGCCCGGAAGCCGTCGAGCAGCGCCTGCGCCGCGCGGCCCTCGGCGAGTGCGGTCTCGGCACGTCGTCGCAGGGCGTCGGCGCTCAGCCGCTCGGAGGTCAGCACCGCCGCCTCCCGCCTGCCGCGGCCCTCGGAGCTCCGGCGGGCCCGGGAGAGCAGCCAGACCAGGGCGAGCACGAGGGCGAGCAGCACCAGCATCGACACCAGGGTTTGCAGCGGACCGGCGCCGGCCGCGGCGTCGAGACCCCGGTTGAGCAGGTCCTGGGTCCTGGCGAGCAGGCGCTGGAGCACGTTGCGGTCGTGGTACTCGGGGTTCAGCAGCTCGCGGCGCAGCCACAGCCGGGCGTCGTCGGGCGTCGGCACGAGCGGTGGGTCGGCCCACAGGTGCGTGGCCGTCACGTCGCGATGATTCCCACGTGCGCCATCAGCTCGACGTCGTAGGCCTCCTTGCGGATCCGCTGGTCGAGGTACTGCAACGACGTGACCGTGGTCAGGAAGGGCGACACCAGCGCTGCGGCGACCACGGCAGCCAGGGCGGTGAAGACGATGTAGAGGAAGAAGCCGGCCCCGCCCGGGTCGGCGGCCATCGCCACCGCGCCCACCACGCTGACCGGGGCGGAGAGGATGCTGCCGGCGATCCGGCCGATGACGGCGGTCAGGAGCCCGATCCCGAGGATCCGCCAGAACTGGCGGTGGCTCAGCGCGCGGGACCGGCCCAGGGCGCCCAGGATGCCGACCGGCTCGAGCATCAGCGGGGGCACCGCCAGGTAGTAGACGCGGACCCACATGAGCACCAGCCCGACCAGCGCCGCCGCCACCAGCGCCACGACGAGGGCGATGCGCACCGCGACGGAGCCGGTCGCGACGACGGCCAGGATGACCAGCCCGGCACAGGCCGCGAGGTAGACGAGCATCAGGGCGCCGAGCAGCAGGCTGAGCCCGACGAGTGCCCAGCGCTTGCCCCGGGTGGCGGTCCACGCCTCACCGAGGCTGAGCCGTCGGCCGACCGCGGCGGCCGCAGCCACGTGCGCGTTCATGCCGGTGACGAAGACCATGCCCAGCCACTGCAGCAGGGTGCCCACCCCGAGGGCGCCGTACGCCGTCAACAGGCCCGCGAACTGGGTGTCGGAGTCGGACCCCGCCGCGCCGGCGTCCAGGGACAGGCCGACGGCGAAGGTCAGGATCCCGGTGACGGCCACCGGGATCAGCATCGCGACAGAGGCGACGATCACCGACGAGCCGACGGTGGCCTTGGGGTTGAACCGGATGATCTTGAAGGCGGCGTCGTAGAGGTCGCCGAGCCTCAGCGGCCGCAGCGGGATCGCTCCCGGCTTGTGCGCGGCCAGCAGCGGTGCCGCCGGCGGCGGCACCGCGTACCCGTACCCGCCCGGAGCCGGCGCCGCGGACGGCCAGCCCGGAGGGCCCGGGGGAGTCCCGCCAGGAGGCGGGAAGTCGCCCCCCGGTGGCGGGTGTGCGCCCGAGCCCGACATCTGTTCCCCCTGCATCCCTGTGCGCGCCACGGCGTGGCGGCGTGCGACCACGGGGTCCCTCGGACCCCACCACACGGTAGGCCACACGGTAGTGTCTGCACGGTGATCCCGGCGGGGATCCACCCAACGGGGCACGCGTGGCCCGGCCCGCCAGGACGATTTGGCTTCCCGGCACCATCTCTGCCAAGATAGTCGGGTTGCTCCGGCGGGTTGCCGGGGTGCGCCACACCTTGATCACTGAATCGTGTCTCCTGTTGAACGATCGGTGGCTGGCGTGCGGCCGCACCGACTCGGAGACCCGATCAGCTCGACGAGCCGTCGGGCACCACCAACAACGAAGCGAGATCCCGGTCTCGTGTTGTGCCCAACAGGCCCGACACGCCCGACCGCGTGGGTCGGCGGCGGGGGAGGTGGTGGAGCAGAGGGCGGTGCCGCTTCACCCGGAGCGGCATCGGGACTGGACAGCACGCGGCACCCCCAGGGGTGCATCAGCAAAGGACGAGAGAGACCTATGGCGGG
>JBBQRV010000236.1:0-5536 GCA_038214475.1 Propionibacteriales bacterium
CGCCCGCGACAGCTCCCGCAACGCCGACGCCTTGGCCTGCGTCGTCATGTACGTCGGGTCGACCTCGCCCACCCGGTCGAGCGCCGCCCCGACCTCGTGAGCGCACGCCAGGACCGGGTGCTCGACCACCTGCGGGACTCCTGACATGGCCTCAACCTATCGTCGCGCGGCAACCGTTTCGATCACCAGTTCGACACCGTGGAGGGACGCCCGAAACTCACGCCCTGTGGACGGAAAGTGGCCCGCCACGACCCCGTCCGCAGCATTTTCCACCGTTGTGGAATGCAACGAACCCCTCGCGGGTTACTCCTTGGCAGCCGGGTCCCACAGTCGTGGTTCGGCCACCACACCACACGACGCAGATGGGCACCTCGATGGCACGCACCGACCCCAGGACCGACTTCCGGGTGACGTTCGCCGTCCTCTGTGTCGGCGTCTTCTCCTTCTCGCTGCTCCAGTCGATGGTCAACCCGGTGCTGCCCACCATCGAGGCGGCCCTCGACACCGACCAGGCGACCGTCACCTGGGTGCTCACCGCCTACCTGCTCTCGGCGTCCGTCTTCACCCCGATCATCGGCCGGGTCGGCGACAAGGTCGGCAAGGAGCGGATGCTGGTCTTCACCCTCGCCGCCCTCACCGTCGGCTCCCTGGTCGCGGCGCTCGCGCCCACGATCGGCGTCCTGATCGCCGCCCGGGTGATCCAGGGCATCGGCGGCGGAGTCCTCCCCCTGACCTTCGGCATCATCCGCGACGAGTTCCCGCGTGACCGCGTCGCCGGCGCCGTCGGTACGTCGGCAGCGTTGCTGGCCGTGGGCGGCGGCGTCGGGCTGGTGCTCGCCGGACCGGTCGTCGACACGCTCAGCTACCACTGGCTCTTCTGGCTGCCGATGGTGATGACCCTGATCGCCGCCGTCGCGGCCGCTGTCTGGGTACCCGAGTCGCCCGAGCGCACCCCCGGCCGGATCAACGTGGGCAGTGCCCTGCTGATGTCGGCCTGGCTGGTGGCGCTGCTGCTGGCGGTCAGCCAGGGCCACACCTGGGGCTGGGCCTCGGGCCGCACCATCGGTCTCTTCGTGCTCGCCGCCATCTTCCTGCCCGTCTGGGTGATCGCCGAGACGCGCAGCGCGCAGCCGCTGGTCGACATGCGGATGATGCGGATCCCCACGGTCTGGACGGTCAACCTGGTGGCGCTTCTGTTCGGCATGGGCATGTACTCGATGTTCGCGTTCCTCCCGCAGTTCCTGCAGACCCCGAAGCTCACCGGCTACGGGTTCGGCGTCTCGGTCACCGAGTCGGGCCTGCTGCTGCTGCCACAGACTGCCGCCACGTTCATCGCCGGGCTGCTCTCCGGCCGGCTCGCGGCGCGCTTCGGCTCCAAGGCCGTGCTGGTCGCCGGCGCCACGCTCACCGCGCTCGGGACGCTGGGCCTCACCCTGGTGCACGACCAGCTCTGGCAGGTCGTCGTCGAGACCACCGTGCTGGGCCTGGCCTTCGGCCTCGCCTTCGCGGCGATGAGCAACCTGGTGGTCGACGCCGTGCCGCAGACCCAGACCGGTGTGGCCAGCGGCATGAACGCCAACATCCGCACCGTCGGGGGCGCCCTCGGTGGCGCCGTGCTGGCCAGCGTCGTCACCGCCGGCGCCCGGCCCGACGGACTGCCCGTCGAGGCCGGCTACACCCACGGCTTCGGCGTGCTCGTGGTCACCTCGGCACTGGCCGCGCTGGTGGCGGCGTTCGTGCCGGTGATCCGGGCCCGCACCCACGTCGTACCGGGACCGCAGGCGGACTACGAGGCCGAGCACCCGCACGAGGGTGCCGCGCCCGAAGCTGCTGCCGTCAGCGGCTGACGGCGGCGCTCACGTGGCCTTGGCCGCGCCGAACCAGGTGCGGTAGATCTTGTCGTACCCGCCGTCCTTGTCGAGGTCGGCGAGCACGGCGTTGATCGTGCGTAGCAGGTCGACGCTGCCGTTCTTCTTCACCGCCATGCCGTACTGCTCGCCGGTGTCGAACTCGGCGGCCACCTCGAACTTGGGGTTGCGCGCGACGACGTCGCCGACCACCGTGTTGTCGTAGACCGCCGCCTGCACGTCGCCGGCGGCGAGCGCGACGTCCATCGCCGCGGAGTCCTCGAAGGGCACCACCTGGGCGTCGGAGGGGGCGTTGTCGGTGACGTAGAGCTCACCGGTGGTGCCGCCCTGTACGCCGATCTTCTTGCCACCCAGGTCGGACAGGCCGCCCAGTCCGGAGTCCTTCTCCACCACCATCGCCTGGGAGGCGTTGAAGTAGGGGCTGGAGAAGTCGAGCACCCGGGCCCGCTCGCCGGTGATGGTCATCGCCGAGATGGCGACGTCGCAGTCGCCGGAGTTGAGCGAGTCACCGGACTGGATGGCGTCGAAGTCGGTGTCGACGATGACGGGCTTCACGTCGAGCCGCTCGGCCACCTGGTCGACCAGGTCGATGTCGAAGCCGATCGGCTTGCCACCCTTCATCGACTCGAAGGGCTCGTAGGGCATGTCCGTGCACACCGTGAGCGCCCCGTCGGTGACGAACGTCGGGTCCAGCGCGGCTGTGGTGGCCGCCGCGTTGTCGGCGGCACAGCCCGACAGGCTGGCCATCAGGACCACCAGAGCAGCGGCGGAGCCGACCGAGAGAGGCTTCATGGCGCCTGACCCTAGGCGCTGGCGCGAGCGCGCGAGGCTGAACACGTCAGTTCGCCGTCGCGGGCAGGGACTGGGTGAGCCGCTGGAGGGCGTACTCGGTGATCCGCACCAGCGCGTGCTTGGCGGACTCGCGGTCGCGGGCGTCGACGTTGATGATCGGTACGTGGGCCGGCAGCGCCAGCGCATGGGCCACCTCCTCCAGGGAGTAGCGCTCGGCGTTGTCGAACTGGTTCACCGCGACGATGAACGGCAGCCCCTTGGACTCGAAGTAGTCCAGCGGCGAGAACGACTCGTCGAGCCGGGCGGTGTCCACCAGCACGATGGCGCCGATGGCACCCAGGCACAGGTCGTCCCACATGAACCAGAACCGGCGCTGGCCCGGCGTACCGAACAGGTAGAGCACCAGGTCCTCGGCCAGGGTCAGCCGCCCGAAGTCCATGGCCACGGTGGTGGTCGCCTTGGTGGGCACCGCCTCGAGGTCGTCGACGCCGTGCGACTCGTTGGTCACCAGCGCCTCGGTGCGCAGCGGCACGATCTCCGACACCGACCCGACCAGGGTGGTCTTGCCGACGCCGAAGCCACCTGCGATGACGATCTTCGTCGACGCAGCCTTGCGCCTAGCGCTGCTGGGTGCGCTAGTAGGTGCGTAGTCCACGGAGGGTCCTTTCGATGAGCTCGATCCGCTCGTCCTTCGACGAGTGGTCGGTGAGGGTGGCCTGGACCTGGACGAAGCCCTGTTCGACGAGGTCGCCCAGGAGGACCCGGACCACCCCGATGGGCAGCTTGACGAGTGCGGAGACCTCGGCCACGGATCGGGTGTCGCAGGTCTCGAGCACCTGCATGGCGTTCGGCGCCAGGTCGCTCTCGCCCACCCGCCGCTGCCGGACCAGGGTGGCCTCCAGGGGCAGGTGGACGGTCGACTCGGTGCGCCCGGCCGTGATCGTGAACGGTCGGACGAAGCGGGCCACCGGCTCGCTGTTCATCCCGGAGGGGTCAGCAGGTGTCACGGCTGCTCACGGTCAGGTTCCCGTGGCCGGGGCGACCCGGGCCTGGGCCTGCACGGTGCGACCGACCCGGTCGACGAGCAGCGCCATCTCGTAGCCGACCTGGCCGATGTCCGCGCCCTCCTGGGTGAGTACGGCGAGGTTCGAGCCGTCACCGACGCTCATCAGCATCAGGTAGCCCTGCTCCATCTCCACGACGGTCTGCAGCACCGCGCCGCCACCGAAGAGGCGGGCGGCACCGACGGCCAGGCTGGCCAGCCCCGACGACACCGCGCCGAGCTGCTCCCCCCGGTCGCCGGGGATGCTCTCGCTGGCGGCCATCAGCAGGCCGTCGGAGGACACCAGGATGGCGTGGGCGGCGTCGGACACCTCGTTGACGAACTTGGTGACCAGCCAGTCGAGCACCCTGTCGTCGGACGGCTGGGCGCTGCGGACGTCGTACTCGCTCATGCGGGGCCTGCTTCCGTGGGCTGGGGTTGGGGGACTCGCGCGGCGGCGGACCGGCCGCGCGACACGCCGGCCGCGTGCGCGGCGAGCCGCTTGCGGATGGCTTCGGGGTCACGCGCGGTGACCGTGGTGGGCTTGCTGACGCCGCCCGGCACCAGGCTGGTGCCAGGTCGCCGCATCGGGAGCCCGGCGGCGTTGACGGGCGCTTCGGTGACGGTGGCGGCGACCTCGTCGGCCCGCTCCCAGCCGGCCTCGATCTCCGACGAGCGCCAGGTCTGCTCCTCGCCGTCGGCGGAGAGCCAGGACGAACGCAGCGCCTTGAAGATCGGCGTCTCCCCCTCGTCCTCGTCGAGCGACTCGAAGGGCAGGTCGTCGGTGAGCGGGGACCACGATGCTGCGGTGGGCGTGGCTTCTTTCGGCGTGGCCGCGATGGACGTCGCCGCCGAGGCCTCCGCCCCCGGCACCCGACGGGCGAGACCGCGCAGCGGGGTCACCTCGGCCAGGGGCTGGGACGTCGACTCCGACATCGATTCGGGCACCGGCTGCGTCACCGGCTCGGACATCGGCTGCGTCATCGGCTGCGTCATCGGCTGCGTCATCGGCTGGGTCATCGGCGGGGACTCCTGCACCGGCGCGAACGCCGCCGGGGTCGGTCCCGACCCGGGCTCCGCCGGGTTGGCCGGCTTCCGCTTGGGCAGGCTCATCAGCGCCTGGATCCGAGCCTCCATGCCGCCGTCAGCCGACGCCGCGGCCACCGCCGGCTCCCGGCTGGGCGGGCGCACCGGCGCGGGCGCCATCTCACGGACGGGCTCACGCACGGGCTCAGGCACCGCCTCGGACACCTGCTCACGCAACGGTTCACGCACCGGCTCCGGCACCGGGTCCGACGCCTCCCGGCGCATCGGCAGCGAGGTCACCGGTGAGACCGGGGAGACCGAGGCAAGTGGCTGCCCGGGCTGCACCGGTGCCGCCGCCGGCTGTACGTCCCCGGCGACCGTCTCGAGGATGGCGCTGGGCAGCACCACCATGGCGGTGGTGCCGTTGTGCTCGTTGCGGCGCAGCACCGCCGTGATGCCGTGCCGCTGGGCGAGCCGGCTGACCACGAAGTGACCCATCCGGCGCGGGGTCTCCGGCGTCACGTCGCCGCCGGAGGTGAGGGTCTGGTTGATGGCGGTGAGTGCCTGCTCGGGGATGCCGAGGCCCTGGTCGGCGATCTCGATGGTGACGCCGCCGAAGGACGTGGTCGCGGAGAGCACCACGGGCGAGGTCGGC
The DNA here is from genome assembly GCA_038214475.1 of Propionibacteriales bacterium. GTDB lineage: Bacteria > Actinomycetota > Actinomycetes > Propionibacteriales > Nocardioidaceae > Nocardioides. The sequence goes on from JBBQRV010000236.1 coordinate 5,384, forward strand.
GGCGAGTAGGCCAGCGCGTTGTCGACCAGCTCGGTGAGCAGGTGTACGACGTCGGCCGCGGCGGCGGTGCGGATCCGCGCGTTGCCCGCGGTGCCGATCCGGACCCGCTGGTAGTCGAGCACGCCGGCGGTGGCCGCCTGGAGGGCGGCCGCG
>JBBQRV010000237.1:0-5467 GCA_038214475.1 Propionibacteriales bacterium
CCCACACCGGTTTTGGCACCGCCCGGGGCTGGCCCCACCCCGGCCGGCTCGGGCCGCGCTACCATCCGTATCCGCGGCCCTCGGGTCTTTCGGCCCTGACCTGCTCACCCTCGTGCCTATACCCTCGGGGGTATCCAGTCCGGCGAGAGGAGACCGTCATGTTCGAGGTCGGGACCGAGGTCCTCGCTTCCGCGCCCGCGGAGGGCGTGATCGTGGTCGACGTACGTGAACCCAGCGAGTACGCGACCGGGCACGTGCCCGGCGCTCGACCGATCCCGGCCCGGGAGCTCCGGTCGCGGCTCTACGAGCTGCCCCGCGGATCCACCGTCTACCTGATCTGTGCGAACGGCGCGCGGAGCCTGGAGCTGGTCCCGTTCATGCGCGCCGTCGGGTACGACGCGCACTCCGTCGCCGGTGGCATGTGGGCCTGGCAGCGCGACCTGCCCGGCGGCCAGGCCGCGAACGCCACCTCCGCCGCGCGGGAGGCATGATGACTGCTCCCGGCGTGGCCCCGACACTGACAGCGACCCTCCCCCCGTGGCGCGCGGTCCTCGCGGTGGTGGCACATCCCGATGACGAGTCCTTCGGGCTCGGCGCCGTGCTGGACGGGTTCGTCCGCGCGGGTGCGACCGTCTCGGTGCTGTGCCTGACCCAGGGCGAGGCCTCGCGCCTCGGCTCACCCGGCCCGGACCTGAGCCAGATGCGGGCCATGGAGCTGCAGAACGCCGCCCGGCAGCTGGGAGTGGCGTCCGCGGTCCTGCGCACCCACCCGGACGGCGCCCTCGACCGGGTGGACCCGGAAAGCCTGGCCGCCGAGGTGCGCCGGGAGCTCGACCAGCGGCCCGCCGAGGGCCTCGTGGTCTTCGACCCCACGGGCGTCAGTGGCCACCCCGACCACGCGGCCGCGAGCAGGGCCGCGCTCGACGCCGCGTCGCAGCGGGACCTTCCCGTGCTCGGCTGGACCCTCCCCCTGGCGACCGCCGCACAGCTCAACGACGAGTTCGACGCCGCGTTCGCCGGGCATCCGGACCACGACATCGACCTGGTCGTCCGGGTCGACCGCGACAACCAACGGATGGCCAGCCTGGCCCACGCCAGCCAGGCCGTCCCCACCAGCGTGCTCTGGCGGCGACTCGAGCTCCTGGGCGACCACGAGCACCTGCGCTGGCTGCACGCGGCAGTGCCGGCCGCGACACCGGCCGCCGGCCCGGCAGCGAGCGCAGCCACGGACCCCGAGGTCCAGACGCTGAACGTGGAGTGGCAGGGCGAAGACCGCTTCGCCATCCGGGTGCGCGGCCACACGATCACCGTGGACCAGCCGACCGAGATCGGCGGAGACGACCTCGGCCCGACCCCGACCGAGCTCTTCGTCGCAAGCCTGGCCTCGTGCGTGGGCTTCTACGCCCGCCGGTACCTGCGCCGGCACCACCTCGACCCCACGGGGCTCGAGGTGGTCACCCGCTTCGAGCTGGGCGCCAAGCCCGCGAGGGTCGCTGCGATCGACATGCAGATCAGGCTCCCTGTCGAGCTCTCCCCGGGCAGGCACGCGGGCCTCCTGGCCCAGGCGGCCCACTGCACCGTGCACAACTCGATCACCCACACGCCCGACATCGCCCTCAGCCTTGCGTCCCCGGGTGAGGCCGCGCCGGCGGGAGACCGAGCCACCCCATGAGTTGGGTCGGCACGAGGTGCGTGACTCCAGCGAGACCGTCGGCAAACGTCTACCGCCTGACCAGGCCGAGCGCCGGATCGGGCCCGTTCCGCCGCAGACAACGGCGGAGTTCTCACCGCTCAGCAGATGGCCGCACTCGGCCTTCGCTGAGTGCCGCCGACCTGTCTCCCACAACATCGAGCCCGACAAGACCTACTGGCGCACCACACAAAGAGCCCCGGGCCGATGGCCCGGGACTCCCTGACGTGAAGTGACACCTGTCGCGACTCAGGTGAGCCCCATGTCGCGACTCATCACATGGTGGAGCTGAGGGGATTCGAACCCCTGACCCCCTGCATGCCATGCAGGTGCGCTACCAGCTGCGCCACAGCCCCATTGCTGACCGCCGTTTCCAGCGGGTGACAACTCGCGGAATCTTAGCCAACCCCCGGGCCGGATGCGAAATCGGGTCCCGGCGCGGCCCGGTTCCAGGCCGCCAACCGCCAGCCGTCGCGCTCCACCAGCTCGGCCCAGCCACAGTTGTCCGGAGGCATCAGCGCACCGGCCAGCGTCTCCGGGCAGCCGATCAGGTCGACCACGGCGTCCCGCAGCGCGGCTCCGTGCGTGACCACCACCGCCGTGCATCCCTCGGCCAGCCCTGCCACGATGTCGGCCAGGGCCGGGCGGAAGCAGGCCAGCACGTCGGCACGGGTCTCCCCACCGGGCACCGGCTCGAAGCGGCCGTGCTGCCAGGCGGCGTACTGGGTCGGGAAGGCAGCGGCGTACTCGGCCGCGCTCATCGCGGTGCGCTCCCCCAGGTCGTACTCACGCAAGCGCGGGTCCAACCGCAGCGCCAGACCGGTTGCCCCGGCCACGGCGTCCGCGGTCTCGACGGCGCGGGTCAGGTCCGACGACCACAGCGTGTCGGGGCGCAGCGCGGCGATCAACGGCGCCACCAACCGCGCCTGGGCACGGCCCGTCTCGTCGAGCGGCACGTCGGCATGGCCCTGGCCGCGACGTTCGGCGTTCCAGGCGGTCTGGCCGTGCCGCAGCAGCACCAGCCGCCGGGTCACCGCTGGTCGGAGACGACGTCCGCGGGCAGGGCGATCGTCGGGCAGTCGCGCCAGAGCCGCTCGAGGGCGTAGAACGAGCGCTCCTCCTCGTGCTGGATGTGCACGACCACGTCGCCGTAGTCGATCAGCACCCAGCGACCATCGCGCTGGCCCTCCCGCCGGATCGGCTTGGCACCGATCTCGCGCAGCTTGTCCTCGACCTCGTCGACGATGGCCTTGACCTGCCGGTCGTTGGTGGCGCTGGCCAGCACGAAGGCGTCGGGGATCGCCAGCTGCTCGGACACGTCGAAGGCGACGATCTGCTGGGCGAGCTTGTCCGAAGCCGCACGGGCGGCAGCGTGGACGAGCTCGAGGGCGTGCTCAGTGGCAGTCATTCAGTGGGTGCTCTCCGGGTAGACGTGGTGCTTGGCGATGTACTGGACGACACCGTCGGGGACGAGGTACCAGACCGGCTCGCCGCGGCGGATCCGTTCACGGCAGTCGGTGGACGAGATGGCCAGCGCGGGGATCTCCACCAGTGTCACCCGGTCGGACGGGATGGCCTCCAGAGTGGCCGACTCCATCTCGTAGCCGGGCCGGGTGACGCCGACGAAGTTGGCCAGGTCGAACAGCCCGCCGGCGTCGCGCCAGGTGAAGATGTCGGCCAGTGCGTCGGCACCGGTGATGAAGTAGAGCTCGGCCTCGGGCACCAGCGCGCGCAGGTCGCGCAGCGTGTCGATGGTGTACGTCGGGCCCTCACGGTCGATGTCCACCCGGGAGACCGTGAACCGGGGGTTGGCGGCGGTGGCGACCACCGTCATCAGGTAGCGGTCCTCCGCCGGCGAGACGGTGCGATCGGACTTCTGCCACGGGTCACCGGTGGGGACGAAGACGACCTCGTCGAGGTCGAACCACGCCTGGACCTCGCTCGCGGCGACGAGGTGGCCGTGGTGGATGGGGTCGAAGGTGCCGCCCATCACCCCGACGCGGCGGACCCCGGGCATCGGCACGGTCAGCTGTGCTCGCGTCCCGCGCCGACGGCCAGCAGGATGCCCATCAGCGCGAGCAGGATGCCCAGCGCGACGGCGCCGACGACATAGGGGTTCACGGAGGAGCCGCCGGACTGGGCCGCGGCGGTGATCATCTGGAGCGACATGCCGACGATCCTACCGTCCGGCTCAGTGGAAGGCCTCGGCCAGCCCCGCCAGGATCAGCCACGACTGCAGGCCCCGACCGAGCACGATCGCGACGAAGAACACCGCGACGTTCATCCGCACCGCGCCGGCCACCACACCGATCACGAGCAGCGGCGGGAAGCCGACCAGCCCGGAGACGAAGGTGACCGCGAACGACACGAGCGGCCGCCCGGCGATCCGGGTCTCCCAGCGCTGCAGCTGCTCCTGCCTGCGCGGATGCTCGAGGCGTCTGCGCATCCAGCCCACGTTCATCGACTTCACGACCGCGTAGTACCAGACCAGCTTGCCCAGTGCCTGCCCGAGCCCGGCCATCACCGCCAGCGGGAGCGCTCCCCCGGAGCGGATCTGGGTGGCCAGTGCCGCAAGGTAGACCTCGATGTTGAACACCGGGACGACGGAGGAGAGCACGCTGTAGGCCAGCGTCCCCCAGACCAGTCTCATCGGCACGTCCCCCGGCCCGACCGCTGCATGCGGGCGAGACTACCGGAGGCACACTCCGGTCAGCGCACGTGACCCTCACCGGTGACGACGTACTTGGTGCTGGTCATCTCGGGCAACCCCATCGGGCCGCGGGCGTGCAGCTTCTGCGTGGAGATCCCGATCTCGGCGCCGAAGCCGAACTCGCCGCCGTCGGTGAAACGGGTGGAGGCGTTGACGAGCACGGCGGCAGAGTCGACGGCAGCCGTGAAGCGACGGGCGGCCGCGAGGTCCTCGGTGACGATCGCATCGGTGTGCTGGCTCGACCAGCGCCGGATGTGCCCGATCGCCGCGTCGAGGTCGTCGACGACGGCCGCCGAGATCTCCAGGCCGAGGTACTCGGCCGCGTAGTCCTCGTCGGTGGCCGGGACGACGCCGTCGTACTCCGCGAAGGACGGGTCCCCGTGCACGGTCACCCCCTCGGCGCCCAGCGCGTCGATCACCCGGGGCAGGAACTCGTCGGCGACGTCGCGGTGCACGAGCAGGCTCTCGGCGGCGTTGCAGACACTGGTGCGATGGGTCTTGGAGTTCACCACGATCCGCAGCGCCTTCTCAAGGTCGGCGGCCCGGTCGACGTAGACATGGCAGTTGCCCACGCCGGTCTCGATCACCGGCACGGTCGACTCCTCGACCACGCTGCGGATCAGCCCCGCCCCACCCCTCGGGATCAGTACGTCGACCAGTCCCCTGGCCCGCATCAGCGCCTTCACGGCATCGTGGCCCTCCCCCGGCACCAGCTGCACGGCATCGGCCGGGAGACCGACCGAGGTGAGCGCCTCGCGGAGCACCCCGACGAGGGCGGCGTTGGAGTCGCGCGCGCTCGAGCTGCCCCGCAACAGCACCGCGTTGCCCGACTTCAGGCAGATTCCGGCCGCGTCGGCGGTGACGTTGGGGCGGGCCTCGTAGATCATCCCGACCACCCCGAAGGGCACCCGCACCTGGCGCAGCTCGAGTCCGTTGGCCAGGGTGCTGCCGCGCACCACCTCCCCGACGGGGTCGGGCAGCCCGGCCACGTCACGCAGCCCTCCGGCCATCGCGCGCACCCGGTCGGCGAGGTGCTGCGGGGCTCGACCCTGGCCAACGGCCTGCAG
>JBBQRV010000238.1:0-5438 GCA_038214475.1 Propionibacteriales bacterium
GTCCATCATGAAGCCGATGGTTCCGGTCGGCGCGAGCACCGAGGCCTGCGCGTTGCGGTAGCCGTTCTTCTCGCCCAGCTTGACGGTGGCATTCCACGCCGCGGTGGCCAGCTTGTGCGCGGCCAAGTCCTCGGTGTGCACGAGGCGCACGACGTCGTTGGCGGCCTGGTGCTTGCGCATCACGCGCTTGTGGGCGTCGGAGTTGCGCGCGTAGCCGGCGTACGGGCCGACGACCGCGGCGAGCTCGGCGCTTCGCTTGTACGAGACACCGGTCATCAGCGATGTGATCGCAGCGGCCATGGAGCGGCCCCCGTCGGAGTCGTAGCCCAGCCCCATCGCCATCAGCAGCGCGCCGAGGTTGGCGTAACCGATGCCGAGCTGGCGGTAGTCGACGGTGGTGGTGCCGATCGCCTCGGTCGGGAAGTCGGCGAAGCAGATCGAGATGTCCATCGCGGTGATGATCAGCTCGACGGCCTGCGCGAACAGCGGGGCGTCGAAGGTGTCGTCGTCCTTGAGGAACTTCATCAGGTTCAGCGAGGCCAGGTTGCACGACGAGTTGTCGAGCGACATGTATTCGGAGCAGGGGTTGGACGCGGTGATGCGGCCGGTCTCCGGGTTGGTGTGCCAGTCGTTGATCGTGTCGTCGTACTGCAGGCCGGGGTCGGCGCACTCCCAGGCGGCCTTGCTGATCTTGGCGAAGAGCTCCCGGGCATCGACGGTCTCGATCACCTCGTGGGTCTTGCGGGCCCGCAACCCGAACTCGGTGCCGTCCTCGACCGCGCGCATGAACTCGTCGCTGACGCGGACCGAGTTGTTGGCGTTCTGGTATTGCACCGACGTGATGTCGGCGCCGCCGAGGTCCATGTCGAAGCCGGCGTCGCGCAGGGCACGGATCTTGTCCTCCTCGCGGGCCTTGGTCTCGACGAACTCCACGATGTCGGGGTGGTCGACGTCGAGGACGACCATCTTGGCCGCCCGACGTGTCGCGCCGCCGGACTTGATGGTGCCGGCCGAGGCGTCGGCGCCGCGCATGAAGGAGACCGGGCCGGACGCGGTGCCGCCGGAGGACAGGAGCTCCTTCGACGAGCGGATCCGGGAGAGGTTGAGGCCGGCACCGGAGCCGCCCTTGAAGATGAAGCCCTCCTCCTTGTACCAGTTCAGGATGGAGTCCATCGAGTCGTCGACCGAGAGGATGAAGCAGGCGCTGACCTGCTGCGGCGAGGGGGTGCCGACGTTGAACCACACGGGCGAGTTGAACGAGAAGTACTGGTGCACCAGCAGCCAGGTCAGCTCGTGCTCGAAGAGCTCGGCGTCGGCCTCGGTGGCGAAGTAGCCGTGCTCGGAGCCGCCCTTGGTGTACTGCTTGACGACCCGGTCGACGAGCTGCTTGAGGCTCCACTCGCGACTGTCGGTGCCGACGGCGCCGCGGAAGTACTTGGTGGTGACGATGGTGGAGGCGTTGACCGACCAGAAGTCGGGGAACTCCACGCCACGCTGCTCGAAGACGGCCTCGCCGGTCTTCCAGTTGGTCTGGACGACGTCACGACGCTCCCAGGTGATCTCGTCGTACGGGTGCACGCCCTCGGTGCTGAACACCCGCTCGATGCTCAGGCCTGCGCCCGTGCCGGTGCCCGTGCCGGTGCCCGTGTGGGCCGTCGTCTCCGTCATCGTTCCTCTTTCCCCTCGTAACCGACTGATGGTGCTGAACTGGTGCAGGCCCGAACGGGCTGCAGCCTCTGGAGTGGTACGCCCGGCGCGCAGCTTCCCCACTACGCGCCGGGCAGTATGTGTCAGCCCGTGGGCTGAGGATCGCGGACCTCACCGACAATCTCGGTGAGCTGGGCCGCGCGGGTGCTGCGCATCTGCTGGATCTCGGCCTCGAAGTCCTCGGCGGACTCGAAGGCGCGGTAGACGCTGGCGAAGCGCAGGTAGGCCACCTCGTCGAGCTCGCTCAGCGGCCCCAGGATCGCCAGGCCGACCTCGTGGGCGGGCACCTCGGCCCAGCCCTCGCTGCGCAGCGCGTCCTCGACCGCCTGGCCGAGCTGGGCGAGCTGGTCCTCGGTGACCGGGCGGCCCTTGCAGGCCTTGCGGGCGCCGGAGATCGCCTTCTCGCGGGTGAAAGGCTCGGTGGTGCCGGAGCGCTTGAGCACGGTCAGCTGCATCTGCTCCACGGTGCTGAACCGCTTGCCGCAGCCCCCGTTGTCCACCGGGCAGGTACGCCGGCGGCGGATCGCGCTGCCGTCGTCGGAGACCCGGCTGTCGAGCACGCGGGTGTCGGTGTTGCGGCAGTACGGGCAGTGCATCGTCGCCGCCTCCTCACACGTCTCGATGGCCACCGCAACGACCCCGCTGAGGGGGTCTTCACCTGTGGATAAGTGGGGTCTCACTGTGTACAACAAGCCCGGAACTGTGAGTCATCCACCCCAGTACTGTGAACTAGATGTGGATAACTACATCCGTGTAACTACTAGATGTAGTGGTAACCGTACGTGGGTACCCCAGGGGTTGGCAAGCAGAACGCGCAAAGTCGCCGTACCAATTTCACGTGACGTGCAAAACCGCAGGTCAGGGCCCGAAATCGGGTCGGCCGGGCCCGTCACTCCCGGCGATTCTGGTCGCATCCGTCACAATGACCGAGTGACGCAGGTGGACGGGAAGCACACCGGGTCGAGAAGGGCCGAGAAACCCCCCGAGCGCGGCCGGGCCCGGCTGCTGCTGCTGGCCGCGGGGACCACCGGATGCCTGATCGGCTGGGGCTACCTGGTCTTCGCCGCCATCGACTTCGGTCGTACGGCGCGCTCCGGCGACGGTGCCGCCTGGCTGTTCCTGGCGCTGGCCTCCCTGGGTGCGGTGGCCTGCCTGTTCGCCGCCCTGCTGCTGGCCCTGCGCGTCGTCGGGGCGCTGCGCGGCGACCCGGTCGACCCCGAGTCGGTCCGACCCACCGGCGGTCGCCGGGCCCGCCGATGAGTTCACCGCACCGCCCCGGTCTGTCCACCCCCTGACCGAAATCCCCCTGACCGAAATCCCCCTGACCGAAATCCGTTGTCCCCCTGTCGGTGGACCGTGAAAGGCTCGAAGACGTGGATGCAGTGGTGGCCGAGGGCCTCGTGAAGACGTACGGCGACGTGAAGGCGCTCGTCGGGCTCGACCTGCGGGTGCCCGAGGGCACCGTGCTGGGGCTGCTCGGCCCCAACGGCGCCGGCAAGACCACCGCGGTCAAGGTGCTCACCACCCTGACCCGGCCCGACTCCGGCAGTGCCCGGGTCGCCGGGGTCGACGTGCTCGCCGACCCGAAGGCGGCCAGGCGCCTGATCGGTGTCTCCGGGCAGTACGCCGCGGTCGACGAATACCTCACCGGCTTCGAGAACCTCGACATGATCGGCCGGCTCTACCACCTCGGCGCGAAGCAGAGCAGGGTGCGGGCCCGCGAGCTGCTCGCCCAGTTCGACCTCGAGGAGGCTGCCGACCGGATGGCCAAGGGCTACTCCGGCGGCATGCGCCGGCGCCTCGACCTGGCCGGCGCCCTGGTCGCCCGGCCGCCGGTGCTCTTCCTCGACGAGCCCACCACCGGCCTCGACCCCCGCAGCCGCACCGGCATGTGGGAGGTGATCAAGGACCTGGTGGCCGGCGGCACCTCGCTGCTGCTGACCACGCAGTACCTCGAGGAGGCCGACCTGCTCGCCGACAACATCATCGTCATCGACCGTGGCCGGCTGATCGCCGAGGGCAACGCCGACGCGCTCAAGGCCCAGGTCGGCGGCGAGCGCCTGGAGATCACGGTGAGCGACGCCGCCCACGTGGAACGCGCCGCCGAGCTGCTCGCCCCGCTGGCCGTCGGACCGGTGGTCCGCGAGGAGCACCGGCGCGGCCTGCTGATTCCCGTCTCGGGAGGAGCGGCCCAGCTCGCGGACGCGCTGCGACGACTGGACGCCGAGCAGATCGGCGTCGACGACGTCGGGCTGCGCCGACCCACCCTCGACGACGTGTTCCTCACCCTCACCGGCCATGCCGCCGAGGACGACAGCGCGGAGGGCGCCGACGGCCCGCCCGCCGATGCCGCCACGGCCAAGGAGAAGGTGTCGCGATGAGCAGCATGCTCAACCCGGTCCTCGACAGCCTGGTCGTCGCGAAGCGCAACCTGATCAAGATCAAGCGGGTGCCCGACCTGCTGGTCTTCACCACGCTCTCGCCGATCATGTTCGTGCTGCTGTTCGCCTACGTGTTCGGCGGCGCCATCGACCAGCAGGGCGGCGGCGCGGGCTACCGCGAGTTCCTGATCGCCGGGATCTTCGCCCAGACCGTGGTCTTCGGCGCGACCATCACCGGCGCCGGGGTCGCCGACGACCTGCAGAAGGGCATCGTCGACCGGTTCCGCACCCTGCCGATGTCGTCGACGGCCTTCCTGGCCGGACGCACCCTCTCCGACGTGGTCAACAACGTGATCGTGCTGGTGGTGATGTCGCTGACCGGGCTGCTGGTGGGCTGGCGGATCCGCGGGTCGTTCCTCGAGGCGGTGCTCGGCTACGTGCTGCTGCTGGTCTTCGCCTACGCGATCTCCTGGATCATGGCCTGGGTGGGGATGCTGGTGCCGAGCCCCGAGGTGGTCAACAACGCCTCGTTCATCATCATCTTCCCGCTCACCTTCGTGGCCAACACGTTCGTGCCGCTGCAGACCCTGCCCGGACCGTTGCGTGCCTTCGCCGAGTGGAACCCGATCTCCGCGGTCACCCAGGCGGCCCGTGACCTCTTCGGCAACACCAACCCGGCCGGCGCCGCCGACACCCCGTCGTGGGCTCTCCAGCACCCGGAGATCTACACGGTGCTGTGGGCGCTCGCGGTGCTGGTGATCTTCGTGCCACTGGCCAACGCACGGTTCAAGAAGGCCAGCAGCCGCTGACCTGCGGCGGCCGCCTTGTTTGACCGGTTTGTGACGGATGCTCCCGCACTCTTGACACCCCCGCGCGACGCGGGTCTAGATTCCGAGAAGCGTAGGAGACAACCACATACCGAGGTGCACCGATGTCACTGTCCAGCCGACGTCGCCAGCTGATTCCCGTCGCTGCCGCCGCCCTGCTTCTGTCCTCCTTCGGCACCGGGTCGCAGGTCTTCGCCTCGCCACCCGCGGGGTCGTCGGCCACCGCGCAGAACCCCGACGAGCCGATCTGGCGCCCGGGCACCGCCGCGCCGCGTCAGAACGAGGCGGCCGAGGAGGCGTTGCTCGAGCGCGACATCGCCTTCGCCAGGCGGCGTACCGCCGGTGACAAGCCGCTGTCCTGGCGGCGGGCCGGCGAGCTGCGCTGGAACGCCAGCGTCGAGGCCTCGACCGACCGTCGCACGCGGGCCCGGGCCGCCACGACCAGCAACCCCACCACCTTCGGCGGCACCTGGGCCAACGCCGGTCCCTCCCCGATCAACGAGCTGACCCGCAGCACGCCGAT
>JBBQRV010000239.1:0-5371 GCA_038214475.1 Propionibacteriales bacterium
CTGCGCCGGATGGCCGTCTTCGACGTCCTGGTCAACAACGCCGACCGCAAGGGCGGCCACGTGCTGGGCATGTCGGGCGGTCACCGCTACGGCGTCGACCACGGCATCAGCTTCCACGAGGAGCCCAAGCTGCGCACCGTGCTCTGGGGATGGGCCGGCTCGCCGCTCGACGGGGTCGAGCGTACGGCGGTGGAGGCGCTGCTCGACGACGCCGACCTGCGCGAGGCGCTCTCCTGGCTGGTGACCGCGGTCGAGCTCGCGTCGTTCGATCGGCGCTGCGAGATGCTGCTGCGCCGGGGCTGCCTCCCACAGCCGTCGTCGCAGTGGCCGGCGATCCCGTGGCCTGCCTTCTGAGCCCGGGAAGTTAGGCTTCCGGCCATGCGCACCTGGTCTGCTCCGGACGTCCCTGCCCTGCCCGTGAGGGGCCCTGAGGTGTCGGTCTTCGACACCGCGACCGGCGTCCAGGTGGAGACCTCACCCGACGGTGCGGCTCGGTTCTACGTCTGCGGCATCACGCCGTACGACGCCACCCACATCGGGCACGCAGCGACCTATGTGGCCTTCGACCTCCTCAACCGGGCCTGGCGCAGCGCGGGTCACGACGTGCGCTACGTGCAGAACGTCACCGACGTCGACGACCCGCTGCTGGAGCGGGCCGACAAGGTGAGCATCGACTGGCGTGCGCTGGCCGAGCGCGAGACGCAGCTGTTCCGCGACGACATGACGGCGCTGCGGGTGCTCCCGCCGGACGAGTACGTCGGTGCGGTCGAGTCCATCCCCCTGGTCGTCGAGCTGGTGCAGCGACTCCAGGCGTCCGGCGCGATCTACGCCGTCGACGATGACCTCTACTTCTCGGTGACGGCCGACCCTGCGTTCGGCGACGTGTCGCGACTCGACCGCGAGCAGATGCTCGCGCTCTTCGGCGAGCGTGGGGGAGACCCCGAGCGAGCCGGCAAGAAGGACCCCCTCGACTGCGTCGTGTGGCGTGCGGAGCGGCCGGGGGAGCCGGCCTGGGAGAGTCCCTTCGGTCCTGGGCGCCCGGGCTGGCACATCGAGTGCAGCGCGATCGCGCTCGAACACCTGGGTCTGGGCTTCGACGTCCAGGCCGGTGGCAACGACCTGGTCTTCCCGCACCACGAGATGAGCGCCGGTGAGGCGCAGGTGGCCCACCCGGGTGCCGCGTTCGCGAAGGCCTACACCCATCAGGGCATGGTCGGCTACGACGGCGAGAAGATGTCGAAGTCGCGAGGCAACCTGGTGTTCGTCTCCGCGCTCCGGCTCGCCGAGGTCGACCCGATGGCGATCCGGCTCACGCTGCTGCGCCACCACTACCGCTCCGACTGGGAGTGGACCGACGCCCAGCTCTGGGAGTCGGTGGACACCCTGGCGACCTGGCGCCAGGCGCTGGCACGGCCCGCGGGTCCTGCCGCCGGCCCGGTCGTGGAGTCCGTGCTGGCCGCCCTGGCCGACGACCTCGACGCACCCACCGCCACCGCGGCGATCGACGCGTGGGCGGCGGCCAGCGACGCGGGTGACGCCTCCGATGCGGGGGCCCCGGCGGCCGTCGCCACCCTGCTCGACGCGGCCCTGGGCCTGGCCCTCTGACGGCGGCAGATCGCCATCTCGGCCCGGCGCACACCCGGTGAGGGAAAACGGTCACCTGTGTCGGCACCGCCGGTGGGGAGGACTTCGACGTCCTGGTGACGGTGACCTCGGTCGAGGACGGCACGGCGACGTTTGACATCGAGGTCGTCGGGTGACCCGGGACCGCTGACCCGGACGGGGCCGGACGCCCGGTCTCCCGCGACCCCGCCCCGGCCGGGGGTGGAATCCCGAGATCGTCCGGGGCAGGCTGGAGGCATGAGCGCTCAGGCCGTTGCCCCCAAGCTGGTGGTGTCCGGTGCGGACGCCGCCCTCGACTACTACACCCGCTGCCTCGATGCTCGCACGGTCAGCCGCTACCCGATCGGTGAGCGGGTCGTCTTCGCCGAGCTCGAGGTGCTCGGCTGCCGGCTGACCATCAAGGACGCCGACGACACCGACCCGGCGCCCGACGCCACCCACGGCCCGATCCTGGACGTCAGTGTGGACGACCCCGATGCCGTCGCGCACCGGATGGTGGCGGAGGGCGCCGAGGTCGTCTTCGAGATCCAGGACCAGCCCTACGGGGCACGAGGCGGCCGGGTGCGCGACCCGTTCGGGGTGCAGTGGCTGCTGCAGACGCCGGTCACCATGTCTCCGCAGGAGTGGGAGCGGTGGGTGCGCGAGTGGAGCGAGTGACGCTCAGCCGTCCTCGCGGCGCTTGAGATAGCGCTCGAACTCGCGGGCGATCGCCTCGCCCGAGGCCTCCGGCAGGTCGGCGGTGTCGCGGGTCTCCTCGAGGGCGCGCACGTAGTCGGCGATGTCCTCGTCGTCCTCGGCGAGCTCGTCGACCCCCCGCTCCCAGGCCCGGGCGTCCTCGGGGAGGTCGCCGAGCGGGATGCTCAGGCCCAGCAGCTCCTCGAGCTGACCCACCAGGGCCAGGGTGGCCTTCGGGCACGGCGGCTGGGCCACGTAGTGCGGCACGGCAGCCCAGTAGGAGACGCCCGGGATGTCCAGCCGCATGCACGCGTCCTGGAACACCCCGACGATGCCGGTCGGCCCTTCGTACGTCGACTGCTCGAGCTGGAGGCGGTCGACCAGCTCAGGCTCGGTGGCGGTGCCCGTCACCGGCACCGGACGGGTGTGGGGCGTGTCGGCCAGCAGCGCACCCAGCGTCACCACCAGCCCACCGCCCAGCTCGTCGCACGCGGCCAGCAGCTCGGCGCAGAACTGGCGCCACCGCATGTTCGGCTCGATGCCGCGGATCAGGATCACGTCGCGGCCCAGCCCGGGAGGGGAGGCCACCGCGATCTGCGTGGAGGGCCAGGTCAGTCGCCGGTGCCCGTTCTCGTCGCTGCCGATCATCGGGCGGTTCATCTGGAAGTCGTAGAACTCCTCGGGATCGATGGTCCCGACGACCCGCGCGTCCCACACGCTCATCAGGTGGTCGACCACCGAGGACGCGGCGTCCGCGGCGTCGTTCCACCCCTCGAAGGCGGCGACGACCACCGGGTCGTTCAGGGGCGGGACATCCTGGAGCTCGATCACGTCACCACCCTAGTCGGGCCGTGGATTTCGCCGCACCCGATTGCCGGTGTCACCATGCGGGAAGGGCGTCCACGTGCTGGAACAGCCTGCCTACGCTTGAAGCCGGTCGCCCCAGGCCCGTCCTCCGAAAGGATCCCCGTGCCGGATTCCCCGCTCGTCCGCCCCGACTGCTCGGCTGCGCTGACCGACGTTCTCCGGCAGCGCATCCTGGTCATCGACGGCGCGATGGGGACCATGATCCAGGGCTACGACCTCCAGGAGGAGCACTACCGGGGCGAGCGGTTCGCCGACTTCACCCACGACCTCAAGGGCGACTCCGACCTGCTCGCCCTGACCCAGCCCGACATCGTGCGCGAGATCCACCGCGCCTACCTCGACGCCGGCGCCGACGTGGTCGCCACCAACACCTTCACCGGCACCCGGATCGCGCAGGCCGACTACGGCCTGCAGGACGTCTGCTACGAGCTCAACGTCGCGGCCGCGCGGCTGGCGCGGGAGGCGGCGGACGCGGTGTCCACCGACGCCCGGCCCCGCTACGTCGCCGGCGCCCTCGGCCCGACCAACAAGACGGCGTCGATCTCACCGGACGTCAACGACCCGGGCAGCCGCAACGTCAGCTTCGACGAGCTGGTGGAGGCCTATCTCGAGCAGGCCAACGGCCTCGTCGACGGTGGCGCCGACCTGCTGCTCATCGAGACGATCTTCGACACCCTCAACGCCAAGGCGGCGATCTTCGCCCTCGAGACCCTCTTCGAGGAGCGTGGCCGGCGCTGGCCCGTCATCGTCTCGGGAACCATCACCGACGCCAGCGGCCGGACCCTGTCGGGTCAGGTCACCGAGGCCTTCTGGAACTCGGTGCGCCACGTGCGCCCGCTCGCGGTCGGGCTCAACTGCGCGCTGGGCGCCGCCGACATGCGCCCCTACGTGGCGGAGCTCTCCCGGGTTGCCGACTGCTTCGTGTCCTGCTACCCCAACGCGGGCCTGCCCAACGAGTTCGGCGAGTACGACGAGACCCCGGAGCAGATGTCCAGCGTGCTCGGCGAGTTCGTGGCGAGTGGCCTGGTCAACCTGGTCGGCGGCTGCTGCGGCACCACGCCGCCGCACATCGCCGCGATCGCGTCCGCCGCCGGCGGTGCCGCCCCTCGAAAGCTGGCGGAACCGGCCGCCGCGATGCGGCTGGCGGGTCTCGAGCCGCTGGCCATCACCGACGCCTCGCTCTTCGTCAACATCGGGGAGCGCACCAACATCACCGGTTCCGCAAGGTTCCGCAAGCTGATCAAGGACGGCGACTACGACGCCGGGCTCGCGGTCGCCGCCCAGCAGGTCGAGAGCGGCGCCCAGGTCATCGACGTCAACATGGACGAGGGCATGATCGACGGCGTCGCGGCGATGGACCGCTTCCTCAAGCTGGTGGCTGCCGAGCCGGACATCAGCCGGGTGCCGGTGATGGTCGACTCCTCCAAGTGGGAGGTCATCGAGGCCGGCCTCAAGTGCGTGCAGGGCAAGCCGATCGTCAACTCCATCTCCATGAAGGAGGGCGAGGACAAGTTCCGCGAGCAAGCCCGGCTGTGCCGCAAGTACGGCGCCGCGGTGGTCGTGATGGCCTTCGACGAGGACGGCCAGGCCGACAACCTCGAACGCCGCAAGGCCATCTGCCGGCGCGCCTACGACCTCCTGGTCGACGAGGTCGGCTTCCCGCCCGAGGACATCATCTTCGACCCCAACGTGTTCGCGGTGGCCACCGGAATCGAGGAGCACGCGTCGTACGGTCTCGACTTCATCGAGGCGACCCGCTGGATCAAGGCCAACCTCCCGGGGGCGCTGGTCTCGGGCGGCATCTCCAACGTGTCCTTCTCGTTCCGTGGCAACAACCCGGTGCGCGAGGCGATCCACGCGGTGTTCCTCTACCACGCGATCCGCGCCGGCCTCGACATGGGCATCGTCAACGCCGGCGCCCTGGCGGTCTACGACGAGGTGGAGA
This sequence comes from Propionibacteriales bacterium, assembly GCA_038214475.1. Lineage (GTDB taxonomy): Bacteria > Actinomycetota > Actinomycetes > Propionibacteriales > Nocardioidaceae > Nocardioides. Next base: position 5,111 of record JBBQRV010000239.1, read on the forward strand.
CCGACCTGCGGGAACGGATCGAGGACGTCGTGCTCAACCGCCGGCCGGACGCAGCCGAGCGGCTCCTCGAGATCGCCGAGTCCTACAACCGCGACGGCACCGAGGACCAGGAGGCCGCCGAGGAGGCCTGGCGCGCGCTGCCCCTCGGGGAGCGGATCACGCACGCCCTGGTCAAGGGGCTCGACGCCCACATCCAGGACGACACCGAGCAGCTCCGCGTCGAGATTGCCGCCCGGGGAGGCCGCCCGATCGAGGTGATCG
>JBBQRV010000240.1:0-5361 GCA_038214475.1 Propionibacteriales bacterium
GGGGTCGGCCGGCCCTATGCGCCCCCTCCCCCCCCCCCCCCCCCCCCCGGGGGGGGGGGCGGGTGGCCGTGCGCGGGGGGGGCCCCCCCCGGGCCGGCCCCCCCCCGGGCCCGGCTCGACGAACGGCGCAGCGGCGCCCTCGAGGAGCTGGTGGCCACCCTGCTCGACCACACCGAGCCGGGCTCGGCCCCCGAGGAGGCGCTGCGCCTCGCCACGGACCTCGCCCACCAGCACCCGCTTCGTGAGCGGCCGCACCGGCTGGCGATGCTGGCGGCGTACCGCAGTGGCCGGCAGGCCGAGGCGCTGGAGATGCACCACAGCCTTGCCGTCCGGCTGCGCACCGAGCTGGGCATCGACCCCGAGCCGGCGACCGCCCACCTGCATGCCCGGATGCTCGCCCAGGACCCCGCCCTCTCGGCACCCTCGCGCGTGCCCCGGCTGCGGCGACCGCCCGCCCCTGAGCCGGCCGACAACCGGATGCTGCGCACCGCGCCGCTGCCGGTGCCGCTCACCGCGCTGGTGGGGCGGGAGGAGGAGGTGGCCGCCGTGCTCGGTGCCCTCGACGGGGGACGCCGGCTGGTGACGATCGTCGGCCCGGGCGGGGTGGGCAAGAGCCGCCTGCTGGCCGAGGTGCACGGCCGGCTCAGGGAGGTCCAGCACCTGCACCACCTCGACCTGGCCGCGGTCGGGCAGGTCGACGTCGACGAGCTGGCCGAGGCGGTGGCCCTGGCGCACGGGATCGCCACGACCCCCGACGACCCGGTCGGTTCGCTGGCCACCGCCCTGCGCCGGGCCGACGCGACCGTGCTCGTCGACCAGGCGGACCGTACCCTCGGGCCGGTCGCCGCGCTGCTCACCCGGCTGCTCGCGGGATGCCCACAGCTGCGCTTCGTGGTGACGTCACGAAGCCCCCTCGAGGTGACCGGTGAGCACCGGCTCCCCCTCGCCCCGCTGGCCTGTCCGCCCGAGGACAGCCCCGACCCCGCGTCGTTCGCCGCCGTCCGGCTGCTGCGCGACCGGATCCTCGACCACGCCCCCGGCCCGATGGACCGGGCCCAGGACGCGCAGGACCTGGCCCGGATCGCCCGCCGGGTCGACGGTCTCCCGCTGGCGCTCGAGCTGGTGGCCGGCCACGCCGCGTCACGCACCCTCGCCGAGCTGGTCGAGCTGGTCGAGTCGCCCCTCGACGTGCCGGCCGCCGAACCGGACCGCGCCGCACGGCACCGCTCCCTGCGCGACACCATCCTGTGGAGCGCCAGCGGGCTGGACCCCGACCAGCGACGGGTGCTGCGCCGGCTGGGCGTCTTCGCGGGACCCTTCGACACGGCGGCGGCCACTGCCGTGGTGGGCCCGGTCGAGGGCGACCTGGCCGCGACCCTGCGCGGCCTGGCCCGCGACGCGCTGGTGCAGGTGGAGCGCGGCGGGTGCCAGGTGCGGTTCCGGCTGCTGCGCACGGTCCGCGATCTGGCGCTCGAGGGGTTGGCGCAGACCGGTGAGCTGGACGGCGCCCGGCGACGACACCGCGAGTGGTACGCCGCCCGCTGGCGCGACGCCCCGCTCCAGGACGCGCTGGTGCAGGACGTCGGCGACTCCTACGACGACTACCTCGAGGCGCTGCGCACCGCCCTGGCCGCGAGCGACCCGACGACCGCCGGTGACCTGGTGATCGCGCTGTTCCGCCGCTGGCAGTTCGTCGAGGCGGTCGCGCCCGGGTTGCGCTGGCTGGAGCGGGCGCTGTCCAGCGGCGTGCTCAGCCCGCACGACCGGGCGCGGGCGCTGCTCGCGCACACCGCGCTGCTGCAGCAGATCGCCCCGTTGACCGACCCCCAGCGACTCGACGAGGCCGCAGCGAGCCTGGCGCAGGACGCCGACTGGTACCCGATGTCGCTGATGGTGCGCTGCATCGAGCAGTACAAGGTCGGTGACTTCGTCGCGGCGGAGCGCACCGCCGCCGACACCGTGCACGGGGCGCGCGACCGGGCCCCGCACCACCTCCCCGAGTCGCTGGCCATGCACGCCGCCGCGCTGTCCACCGTGGACCGAATGTCCGAGGCGCTCGCCACCGCGGAGGAGTCGTGGTCACTGATCAGCGCCGCGCCCGCCGCGGTCCACTTCGTGTCCGTGGTCCCGACCCTCGCCCTGGCGCTCACCGACTGCGGGCAACCCCGACGGGCGCTGGACGTGCTCGAGACCGCCATCGCCGAGGTCGGGGACAGGCTGGGGCTCGAGCCGACGCCGACGATGCGGCTCAACGCCGGCTGGGCGGCACTGGGCTGCGGCGAGGCAGCCCGCGCACTCGAGTGGTTCGTTCGCACGCTCACCGACCCGACGCGGGCTCCCCAGGGCGACGTGCTCGCCGAGTGCCTGTGCGGGGCCGGATCGGCACTGGCGGCACTCGACGACCCGGCCGCGGAGCCGGTGCTCACCGGGGCACTGGAGCTGTGCCGACGGCACGGACTGGTGCTCTCGCCGTGGCAACGACGCCAGGTGCCCGCACCGGAGCCGCCCTCCGAGCCCGACCCGCTGCCGGAGTCCGACACCGCCCTCGGACAGCGGCTGACCATCCTGGTGGTCGACCGGGCGGCCGGGCGGCCCGGGTCAGCGGCGCAGCAGGGGGCGCACCACCACGGCGAGGAGCAACGCCCCTCCGCCGAGCACACCCCACCACAGCAGTGAGCCCCGCAGCCCGCCGAGCCGGTCACCAGGTGGCACCGGCGGGGTCACCGGAGCCGGCCGGTCGGCCTGCTGGCGGGCCTGCAGCACGGTGCCCTCGGAGCTGATCCGCAGCTGCCGGTTCAACGCCTCGTAGGGCTGGATGCTGCCGAACCCGTCGCGCCGGCCGCGGTCGGCGGTGGTGCCGTCGGCGGTCTCCACGATCCGGGCCACGACCTGCGCCGGCGAGTCGTCGGGGAAGCGCTCACGGACCAGCGCCGCCAGCCCGCTGACCTCCGCCGCGGCCAGGGCGGTGGTGGCCGCGTCGACCTCGCAGGTGCTGGCGTTGGCGGTGGCGGTGATCGCCCCGGTGACCAGCGCGGTCACGTCGACGGCCGAGCTGTCCGGCACCGAGCCGGAGTGGTCCGCCCCGTCGGAGCCGCCCAGTCCGACGCCGAGCACCCACGACCTGGTCGCCACCCAGCAGAGCTCACCGCTGACCCCGCTGGTGCCGCTGCTGGCCCAGGCCCGCGACACCGGCCTGCACGTGGTCGTGGCCCGTCGCTCGGGCGGCGCGGCACGGGCGCTCTACGAGCCGGTCGTGCAGTCGCTGCGCGAGCTGGCGATGCCGGGCCTGCTGCTGTCGGGCAGCCCCGAGGAGGGACAGCTGATCGGCACCCTCCGACCCACCCCGTCCGCGCCCGGCCGGGGACGTCTGCTCACCCGTGACCGTGGGGCCGAGACCGTGCAGGTCGCCTGGGACGCCCCGACGCTCTGAAAACGGTGATCTGGACGTAACCCGCCGGGTACCTCCCGGACAACTGAGGTGGTCATGCTTCTGGTGCAACGCTCAACCACCATCCAGGGGGCAACACCATGATCGACGTCAACGACCCGGACCACGACCGCCTCGTGGCGGTCAGAGTCGAGCAGGAGGCCCGACGCTCGCGCGACGTGCTGACCCTGTTCTCCCAGCGCAGCGAGCTCAAGGGCGTCTACGCGCTCGCCGACCTGGTCGGCGAGCAGACCCTCTGGTGCGCCTGAGGGTCAGCGCCGCCCGGACTTGAACATGCCCCGCGCGATCTCTCGGGCCGCGGTGCGCATGAAGTCCTTGAACGCCGCCGACTTGACCACGTCGGAGACGATCCCGCCGTCGTCCTTGGGTGCCGGCTTGCGGGCCGTGGTCTTCGCGGTGGTCTTCGCCGTGGCCTTGGCCTCGGCCTCCTCCGCCTGCTTGGCCGCGCCCGCCTCCAGCCGCGCGGCGAGCATCTCGCGGGCCGACTCGCGGTCGACCACCGCGGCATAGCGGGCGTAGCGCGGGCTGGCCTTCACACCGGCCTCCATCGCGGCCGGCTCCGCCGGGCCCATCAGCGACTCGGGGGCCCGGAGCCGGGTCCAGGCCACCGGGGTCGGCGCACCCCGCTCGTTCATCACCGTGACGATGGCCTCGCCGATGCCGAGCGACAGGATCACCTTGCCCAGGTCGTCGTACGACGAGGTCGGGTAGGTGTTCACGGTCTGCTTGAGCGCCTTCGCGTCGTTGGGGGTGGCCGCCCGCAGCTGGTGCTGCACCCGCGAGCCCAGCTGGGCGAGCACGTCGTCGGGCACGTCGGTGGGCGACTGGGTCACGAAGAAGACGCCCACGCCCTTGGAGCGGATCAGCCGCACGGTCTGGGCGATCTGGTCGAGGAACGACTTCGAGGCGTCGTCGAAGAGCAGGTGCGCCTCGTCGAAGAAGAAGACCAGCTTGGGCTTGTCGATGTCGCCGACCTCGGGCAGGTCGTGGAACAGGTCGGCGAGCAGCCACATCAGGAACGTCGAGAACAGCGCCGGCCGGTCGGACAGGTTGGGCAGCTCGACCAGGTTGAGCAGGCCGCGACCCTCGGCGTCGGTCTGGAGGAACTCGCTGGACTCGAACTCCGGCTCACCGAAGAAGGCGTCGGCGCCCTGGTCCTGGAAGCCGATCAGCTCCCGCAGGAGCACGCCCGCGGTCGCCGACGACAGCCCGCCCAACGACTTCAGCTCGGGCTTGCCCTCGTCGCTGGTGAGGTGCTGGATGACCGCGCGCAGATCGGCCAGGTCGAGCAGCGGCAGGCCGGCCTGGTCGGCGTAGTGGAAGACCAGCCCGAGGCTGGACTCCTGGGTGTCGTTGAGCCCGAGCACCTTGCTCAGCAGCATCGGCCCGAAGGAGCTCATGGTCACCCGTAGCGGGATACCGGTGCCCTGGCCGCCGAGGGCGTAGAACTCGGTCGGGAACCCCCGGGCCTGCCAGTCCTGGCCGACGCTGGAGGCCCGTGCCCTGATCTTGTCGCTGTCGGTGCCGGGCACGCTGAGGCCGGAGAGGTCGCCCTTGATGTCGGCGGCGAAGACGGGCACACCGTGAGCGCTGAGCTGCTCGGCAAGCAGCTGCAGGGTCTTGGTCTTGCCGGTGCCGGTGGCGCCCGCGACCAGGCCGTGCCGGTTGAGCATGCCGAGCGGGATCCGGATGCGCACGTCGGACAGCCGGTCGACGTCCAGCATCAGCCCACCCAGCTCCAGGGCGGCACCCTCGAACCGGTAGCCCGGGGCGACCGCGGCGGCGATCGGGTCCTCCGGGGCGGCGGGCGGCTCCGTCGGGGTCGGGGCGGGAGCGACGGCCTCAGCCTGGGCCTCCGCCTCCGCCTCCGCCTCCGCCTCCGCCTCCGCCTCGGCCACCGTCCCAGAGGGAGT
>JBBQRV010000241.1:0-5344 GCA_038214475.1 Propionibacteriales bacterium
CGGCGTCTCCCATTTCCCGTGAGTTTGGATACCGTGACTGCCATGGACATCAGCACCACCCTCTCGACCACCCCCGTCGACGACGCGCGCCTCGCCGGGATCCTGGCCGCGCCGGGATTCGGTACCCACTTCACCGACCACATGTTCACGGTCGAGTGGACCCCCGACCGGGGCTGGCACGGGGCCCGGATCACGCCGTACGGCCCGCTCACCCTCGACCCGGCCACCGCGGTGCTGCACTACGCCCAGGAGACTTTCGAGGGCATGAAGGCCTATCGGCACGACGACGGCTCGGTGTGGACGTTCCGCCCCGAGGAGAACGCGAAGCGGATGGTGCGCTCGAGCCAGCGACTGGCCTTCCCCGAGCTCGACCCGGCCGACTTCGTCGAGGCGGTCGACGCCCTGGTGCGCGTCGACCAGCGGTGGGTGCCCGACGCGGCGGGGGAGAAGAGCCTCTACCTGCGCCCGTTCATGATCGCCACCGAGGTCTTCCTCGGCGTGCGGCCGGCCCAGCACGTCACCTTCATGGTGATCGCCAGCCCGGCGGGGGCCTACTTCAGCAAGGGCGTGAAGCCGATCACCCTGTGGCTCACCGAGGACTACACCCGCGCCGGCCGTGGCGGCATGGGGGCGGCCAAGACCGGCGGCAACTACGCCAGCTCGCTGGTCGCCCAGCAGGAGGCCAGCGCACACGGCTGCGACCAGGTGGTGTTCCTCGACGCCCAGGAGGGCGTGTACGTCGAGGAGCTCGGCGGCATGAACATGTACTTCGTGCACGACGACGGCACCATCGTCACCCCCGAGACCGGCACCATCCTGGCCGGCATCACCCGCTCCGCGATCATCGAGCTGGCCGGCAAGATGGGCCACCAGGTCATCGAGCGGAAGTTCTCGATCGACGAGTGGCGCCAGGGCGTGGCCAGCGGCCGGATCACCGAGGTGTTCGCCTGTGGCACCGCCGCGGTGGTCACGCCGGTCGGCAAGCTGATGTGGGACGGCGGCGAGGTCGGGTCGTCCGACGGTGACGCGGGCGAGCTCACCATGGCGATCCGTCGCGCGCTGGTGGACCTCCAGTTCGGCCGGGCCGAGGACACCTTCGGCTGGATGCACCGCGTGGTCTGACGGCGGGCTCCCGGCGGGGGCGAGCCGTCCGCCGGCCTCCGCTGGCCCTTCGACTCGCCTTCGACCGGCCCCTAGGACCCACTCAGCGCAGCGGTGGCGCGTGGGCCGCCTCGGGGAGTCGGGCCATCGCAGCGGCGAAGATGCGCCGTAGGGCCTGCACCCGGGCGCGGTCGAGCAGGCCTGGCAGCCCAGCGCGTGGCGTGACCTGTGTGGTGCCGCTCAGCCGGGTGCCGCCAGGAGCGGGCTCGAAGATCCTCCGGTTGTCGAGCGGCGGTGTGCCGGGCTGGCGCGACAGGTACCGGAACTCGTGTGGAGGGTTCCACACCGTGACCTCGATCTCCGAGGTGATCGTCCGACCGAGGACGACGTTGGACATCTGGCCCCGGCCTCCGGCGCCCCAGTCCTCGTCCCGGCTGGAGTCACGCAACGACGAGAAGAAGGCCGGCCAGTTCAGCGGGTCGCACACGAAGGTGAACGCCTCGTCCGGCGGAAGCGGCACCAGCGCTCCGTAGGAGATCTGCAGCGGCTTGCGGCTGGCAGCGGACACGGTGAACCTCCCACCGGCCGACCCGACATCGCTGGGTCCCGGTCGGACGCCTGGTGAGGGCGACGCCAAGGGGATCCGGTCACCTCGCACTGTCCTCGCGCTGGCGTGGCTCGTCAACGACGCAGCGCTCGCCGACGTGCCGCAGCGACAGCGGGCCACGACCCGGGTCGAGCCCACAGGAACCCGGGACGAGGGCCCGCGGCGGGTACCGTTCTCCCGTGTCCTCCCAGCCGAACCCGCTGCAGGCGCCGCCCGGACTCCGGGTCGGCCCCTACGAGCTGCTCTACCGCCTCGGTGAGGGCGGGATGGGCGTGGTGCACCTCGCCCGGCGCGCCGACGGGCACCGGGTGGCGCTCAAGGTGCTCCGCCCGCACATCGTCGGCGACGACGAGGCACGGGCCCGGCTGGCACGCGAGGTCAGCTCGCTGAGCCGGATCCGCAGCCGCTCGGTGGCCGAGATCGTCGATGCCGACCCCTGGGGGCCCGTTGCGTACGTCGCCACCCGCTACGTCCCCGGTCTCTCCCTGCACGACCACGTGGTCCAGGAGGGGCCGGTGCAGGACCTGGGCTGGTTCGCGGCCCGGCTGGCCGACGCGCTCGCCGCGGTGCACTCCGTCGGGGTGCTGCACCGCGACGTGAAGCCCTCCAACGTGCTGATGGAGGGGCGCGCTCCGATCCTGATCGACTTCGGGCTGGCCCGGGTGGCCGACGACCCCCGGCTGACCCACACCGGCTGGCTGCTCGGCACCCCCGGCTACCTGGCGCCCGAGATCCTGCTCGGCCGCGACGCCACCACGGCCTCCGACATCCACTCCTGGGCGGCCACGGTCACCTATGCCGGCACCGGCAACCCGCCCTTCGGCCGCGGTCCGTCGATGGCGGTGATGGACCGCGTGCGCCGCGGCGAGCACGACCTGTCCAGTGTGCCGTCGGCGCTGCGCCCGCTGCTCACCGCGGCCCTGTCCCCGGAGCCGGCCGACCGGCCGACCCTCGACGAGCTGCACGCGTGGCTGCGTGGCGAGCCCGCACCGGCCGCACCCCGGGCCACCGTGCCGATGACGGTCCCGCTGGTCGCCGCCCCCGGCCTGACCGACGAGGACCCCTTCGACGAGCCCGCCGACCTCCCGCAGCACACCCACGTCGACACCCCTGCTCGCACGTCGATGCTTCCCGTCGAGTCCGGCGAGTTCGACCCGTGGGCCGACGACGAGCCCGACGAGGAGCACGCCGGACGCCCCGATCCCGGCCCCGAGCCCGCTCCCGAGCCGGTCGGGGCCGGCGCCCGGCTGCGCCGGGCCGTGCTCACGCTCGCGCTGCTCGGCCTGGCCGCTGTCGGCTTCGCGCTCGCGCCGTACGTCGCGGGGCTGGTCATGGTGCTGCTGCTCTGGCTGCTGCGGGCCGGCTCGCTGGCCGGCAGCCGGCACCTGCACCGGCAGTCGGTGCGCGGTCGGCGCTGGTACGACGTGGTCACGCTGCCGCTCAGCTACCCGTGGTTCTTCGTGGTGGCGGTGCCCGGCGCGCTCGTGCTCGCCCTCTGGTCTCTCGGCCTCGCGGTGGCCACGGCGCTGGTCGGCTACGCCGTCGCGGCACCGGTGGCTGCCGACCTCGCTGCGATGGGCGCCACCCTCGCGGTCGCCGGCTGGTGGGGGCCGGGCGGGTCCCGGCTCCGCGGCCCGCTGCGTCGCACGGTGGCGGCGCTCAGTGCGCGTCCGTGGGTGTGGGTCGTGACCGTCGCGCTGGTGCTGGGTGCCGCCGCGCTGGCCGGGGTGCAGCTGCGCGACCACGGCATCGACTGGTCACCCGCGGGCGACGGCCCGTTCGCACGGCAGTCGTTCCTGCGCAGCCGACTCGGCCTCTAGCCGGGCCGCCGGGCGGCCGGGTTACGGCGCGGGCATCCTGGGCGCCGGCACCCCGGAGTCCTGGCGCGCCTCCTGGTGCTCGTTGGCCAGCTGTCGCAGCGCGTTGAGCACCGCTTCCCACAACACGGCGCTCGCGGTGGACACCAGCACCTTGTCGTCGTCGGCGGCCGAGCGGACCCACGCCACGTCGTGGCGGGCCACGTGCGCAGCGGACTCGGCGTACACCCGCAGCCGCTCGCGACTCGGGGCCAGGCCCACGCTCTCCAGGGCGGCCACGGCCCGCGCCAGCTCGACCAGGTACGGCGAGTCGCCGTCGACCTGCCAGCCCAGGTCGGACACCAGCGAGGCAGCCGCGGCCGGGTCCAGGGCACCGTCGAGAGCGCCCTCGGGGTGCCGGCCCGCGGTGCTGCGGTGCACCTGCTGCAGCGCACCGGGCAGGTCGCTCCCGCTCAGGTCGAGGGCCTCGAGCACCTTGAGGATCTCCGCGTGCGACAGGTGGCCGACCTCGAGCAGGGCGCGGATCAGCCGGAGCCGGGCCAGGTGGGCCTCGTCGTACTCCGCCTGTGTCGCGCTGACCACCACTCCGGGCTGGAGCAGGCCGGTGCGAAGGTAGAACTTCACGGTGCCGACCGGCAGCCCGGCCTGCTCACTCAGCTGACTGATGCGCATGGTGCCCCTGATCTCTGCTCGGTGTCTCGTACCGAGTGTAGGGAAAGCGGTGGTCTCTGGTGAACCTCAGGGCCGCGCGGTCTTCCCGAATACCGGAACCCCTCGCCACCACACACCGGTGCGTGGCAGGATCTGGGTCATGCAGCGCCAGGAGATCATCATTGCGTAGCGCGTCAGGATTCTGACGCGCCAACCTCTCGTCCGCGGGGGGTTATTTTGTTGCCTGCGCCGCACCCGTCCCACCCGTCGCACCCTTCACCCCGATCCCGACCGCTGACCTCGAAGTGAGCTGACCCAGATGTCCGACCCGCTGGACCTGCACTCGACGTTCCACGTCTACGACACGACCCTGCGTGACGGCGCGCAACAGGAGGGGCTCAACCTCTCGGTCGCCGACAAGCTGGCCATCGCGCGCCAGCTCGACGGGCTCGGCGTCGGCTACATCGAGGGCGGCTGGCCCGGCGCGAACCCCAAGGACACCGAGTTCTTCCGCCGCGCGGTCGGGGAGCTCGACCTGCGGCACGCCCGGCTGGCTGCGTTCGGCGCGACCCGGCGGGCCGGCGTGGCCGCGGCCGACGACCCGCTGGTGGCCGCGCTGCGCGACTGGGGTGCGTCGGTGGTGACCCTGGTGGCGAAGTCGCACGACCGGCACGTCGAGCTGGCGCTGCGCACCACCCTGGCCGAGAACCTGGCGATGGTCCGCGACACCGTCGCGCACCTGCGGGCCGAGGGCCAGACGGTGTTCCTCGACGCCGAGCACTTCTTCGACGGCTACCGCGACAACCGGGCCTACGCCCTCGAGGTGCTCCGCACGGCCTACGAGGCGGGCGCCGAGGTGGTCGCGCTCTGCGACACGAACGGCGGCATGCTCCCGCCGTGGGTCTCCGACGTGGTTCATGACGTCATCGAGGCCACGCAGGTGCGGGTCGGCATCCACTGCCACAACGACACCGGCTGTGCGGTGGCCAACACGCTCGCTGCCGTCGACGCGGGCGCGACCCACGTGCAGGGCTGCATCAACGGGTACGGCGAGCGCACCGGCAACGCCGACCTCGTCAACGTCGTCGCGAACCTCCAGCTCAAGCTCGACCACCAGGTCCTGCCGCCGGGTCTGCTCAGCGAGGCGACCCGGATCGCCCACGCGGTC
>JBBQRV010000242.1:0-5339 GCA_038214475.1 Propionibacteriales bacterium
ACGACCCCGGCGTCAGCCGGCGGCACATCGAGTTCGGGGTCGAGCACGCGGGCGACACCGTGCGGGTCGCCGTGCGCGACCTCGGCTCCACCAACGGCATGCTGGTGGACGGCGCGTCCACCACCCGGGCCACCCTGCACGACGGCTCCACGGTCAAGATCGGCAACACCACGATGACGGTCAGTGTGGTCACCGACCCCGAGGACCAGCGCGAGAAGAGAGCCGATGTCTGAGCTGACGCTGTTCCTGATCCGCATCGCCTACCTGGCCATCCTGTGGATCTTCGTGCTCTCCGCGATCTCGGTGATCCGCTCCGACATGTTCGGTGCCCGGGTGCCCGAGGCCGGTCGGGTCGACCGCACCCGCCAGAAGGCCGGCAAGGCAGCCAAGGCGCCGTCGCGCCGGCGTGGTGCGCCGACGCACGTGGCGGTGGTGCAGGGCGGCAACGCCGGTCAGCGCGCCGAGCTCGACGCGGCCCCGATCCTGATCGGGCGCGGCTCCGACGCGGCCATCCGCCTCGACGACGACTACGTCTCCACCCGGCACGCCCGGATCGCGGCCAGCGGCGACCAGTGGTTCGTGGAGGACCTCGGCTCCACCAACGGCACCTACGTCGGCACCGCCCGGATCACCCAGCCGACCACGCTCACCCTCGGCACCCAGGTGCGGATCGGCAAGACCGTCCTCGAGCTGAGGAAGTGACGTGACCACGCCACTGGTGCTCGACTACGCCGCCCTGTCCGACGTCGGCCGGGTGCGCAAGGACAACCAGGACTCCGGGTACGCCGGGCCCTGGCTGCTGACCGTCTGCGACGGTGTGGGCGGCGCAGCCCGGGGCGACATCGCCTCGAGCACCGCCGTCAGCCAGCTGCTGCGCCTCGACGCGCAGCCGGGCGACGACCTGCTCGGGGCGGTCGCGGGCGCGATCCACCGAGCCCACGACCGGATCGGGGAGCTGGTCGAGGAGGACCCCTCGATCAGCGGCACCAGCACCACCGTGACGGTCGCCCTCTTCGACGGCCACCGGCTCGGCCTCGGCCACGTCGGCGACAGCCGGGCCTACCTCTACCGCTCCGGGCAGCTCTCCCAGCTGACCAAGGACCACACGTTCGTGCAGAGCCTCATCGACGAGGGCCGGATCACTGAGGAGGAGTCGCGGGTCCACCCGCACCGCAACCTGATCCTGCGCGCGGTCGACGGCGTGCACGAGGCCGAGCCCGACCTCTTCGTCGTCGAGCTGGCGGCCGGCGACCGGCTGCTGCTGTGCAGCGACGGGGCCAGCGGTGTGCTCGACGAGGCCCGGCTCACCGACATCCTGTCCGGCGGCACGCCCGACTTCGTCGCGGTCGAGCTGGTGCGGGCCAGCCTCGAGGCCGGCAGCTCCGACAACGTCACCTGCGTGGTCGCCGACGTCGTCGAGACGCTCACCCGCGACGACCTCGAGCCGCTGCTGGTCGGGGCGGCCGCAGAGCTCCCGCGGCGCAAGGGTTCGGGTGCCGGCGTGGGCGCCGGCGTGGGCAGCCTGTTCCGCGGCCACCGCTCCGGGGACACCGGCGAGCTCGAGCCGGTCCAGGCCGACGTGCCCGCCGACGTGCCGTTCGCCATCCCCAACGACCCGATCGACCCCGAGCAGGTGCGCTACGCCCCCCGCCCTCCTGCCCGGCTGGGCTGGCTGCGGGTGCTCCTGGTCATCGCCAGCGTGGTCGGCGTGCTCTGGGTGGCCGCGGCCGGCGCCTGGACCTGGAGCCAGCACCAGTACTTCGTCGCCGAGGACGGTGGCGTGGTGACCATCTATCGCGGCGTCGACGCCTCGCTTCCGGGGATCGAGCTGAACCGGCCCTACGAGGCGAGCGACGTGCGTCTCGACCTGCTGTCCAGCTACGACGCCGGCCTGGTCCGTGAGGGGATCGCCGTCGACGGGCTCACCGAGGCGCGCCGTACGGTCGACAACCTGGCCGCCCGGCAGTCCTGCCCGCCCGACTCCAGCACCACGACCGGCACGTCCACCAGTCCCGCGGCGTCGCCCAGCACGGCACCGTCGGACTCTGCGTCGGGCTCTGCGTCGGGATCGGGTTCCCCGTCCGCCCGACCCACCACGCCGTCGGGTGGCAGCACCGCAGGGTCGGGCTGCTGATGTCGATGACCCAACAAGGAAGCCTGCTCGGCTTCGTCCACCGGCGCCGCCGAGGGGCCGAGCTCTTCCTGCTGTTCCTGGCCCTGACCGTCGGGATCGGCGGCTACGCCGCCGTCGGCGTCGGGGTGCAGGGCGAGGTGCCGCCCGACATCCTGGCCTACGGCGGCGGGCTGGCGGTGCTGATCCTGGTCGCCCACGTGGTGGTCCGGCTCACCGCGCCGTACGCCGACCCGGTCCTGCTGCCGATCGTGGCGGCGCTCAACGGGCTCGGCCTCGCGGTGATCCACCGCCTCGACCTGGCCTACGAGGACGCCGGTCGCAAGCACGACTACGCCCAGCAGCAGCTGGTCTGGATGACCGTCGGCGTGCTGCTCTTCGTGGGCACGCTCGTGGTGCTGCGCGACCACCGGGTGCTCCAGCGCTTCACCTACACGTCGGGCCTGGCGGCGATCCTGCTGCTGCTGATGCCGATGCTGCCCGTGGTGGGGCGCACCATCAACGGCGCCCGGATCTGGATCCACGTCGGCCCCTTCAGCCTCCAGCCCGGCGAGGTCGCCAAGGTGCTGCTGGTGGTCGCCTTCGCCGGCTACCTGGTGCTGCACCGCGACGCCCTCGCCCTGGCCGGGCGCAGAGTGCTCTTCATCGACCTGCCCCGGGGCCGCGACCTCGGCCCGATCCTGGGCATGTGGCTGGTCAGCCTCGGGGTGCTGGTCTTCCAGAAGGACCTGGGCTCCTCGCTGCTGTTCTTCGGGCTGTTCCTGGTGATGCTCTACATCGCCACCGAGCGGCCCGGCTGGCTGGTCGTCGGCAGCGTGATGTTCCTCGCCGGGGCATTCGCGGCGTACGAGCTCTTCGGGCACGTCCGCAACCGGGTCGACATCTGGCTCGACCCGATGGCCTACTACGACCGGTCCCCGGGCAGCGGCCAGATCGTCGAGTCGATGTTCGGGATGGCCTGGGGCGGCCTGATCGGGCGCGGCTTCGGCAACGGCAGCCCCGAGCGGATCCCCTTCGCCGAGAGCGACTTCATCATCGGCGCCATCGGTGAGGAGCTCGGGCTGACCGCGGTGATCGCGGTGATCCTCTGCTACGTGCTCATCGTCGAGCGCGGCCTGCGCACCGCGCTGATCTGCCGTGACGGCTTCGGCAAGCTGGTCGCCAGCGGCCTGGCCTGCGCATTCGCGCTCCAGGTGTTCGTGGTCGTCGGCGGCGTCACCGGCCTGATCCCCCTCACCGGCCTGACCACCCCGTTCCTGTCCTACGGCGGCTCGTCCCTGGTGGCCAACTGGGTGATCGTGGCGCTGCTGCTGAGGATCTCCGACCAGGCTCGCCGGCCGGTGCCCGACCTGTCGACGCCCGACGACGCCGACTCCGACGCGACCCAGGTGGTGAAGCTCGGGTGAACAAGCCGATCCGCACCATGTCCCTCTTCTGCCTGCTGCTGCTCACCGCGTTGATGCTCAACGCCACCTACCTGCAGTACTACCGGGCCAGCGCCCTCGACGACGACCCCCTCAACCGCCGCGTCATCCAGGCTGCGTTCTCCCGCGAGCGGGGCGCGATCCTGGTCGGCAAGGAGCCGGTGGCCGAGAGCGTCCCGAGCGACGACGCCTACAAGTTCCAGCGCCAGTACCCCGAGCCGCTCAAGTACGCGCCGGTGACCGGCTACTTCTCGTACTTCTCCCAGACCGGCATCGAGAAGACCGAGAACGCCGTGCTCTCCGGCGACGACTCCCGGCTGTTCGTGACCCGGCTGCTCGACCTGCTGAGCAATGCCGAACCCAAGGGCGGCAGCATCGACCTCACCCTCAACCGCAAGGTGCAGGACGCGGCGTACGCCGGGCTCAAGGGGCTCGGCCCCGGCGCCCAGGGGGCGGCGGTGGCCATCGAGCCCTCCTCGGGGCGGATCCTGGCGATGGCGTCGGTGCCCACCTACGACCCGAACAAGCTGGCCAGCCACGACCTCGGCGAGGTCACCGGCATCTACGACCGGCTCAACAGCGACACGAACGAGCCGTTGCTCAACCGGTCGATCCAGACCGCGCTGCCCCCCGGGTCGACGTTCAAGCTGGTCACCGCGGCGGCCGCGATCGAGGACCAGGGCTACGACGCCGACAGCCTCGTGCCCGGCGGCACGACCCTCGACCTGCCCCAGACCGACAACACCATCAAGAACGAGAACGGCATCAGCTGCGGGGGCAACCGGATCACGCTCACCCGGGCCCTCGAGGTGTCCTGCAACGTGTCGTTCGGCTGGTTGGGCCTGCGGCTCACCGACGAGGAGCTGCGCACCCAGGCCGAGAAGTTCGGCTTCGGCCAGCACTACCTCGACGACCTGGGCCCGCAGGCCATCAGCCGGTTCCCTGACACCCTCGACGACCCGCTGCGCGCCTACTCCGCGATCGGCCAGTACGAGGTGGCCGCCACCCCGCTGCAGATGGCGATGGTCGCGGCCGGCATCGCCAACCAGGGCGTGGTGATGAAGCCCTACCTGGTCGACCAGGTGCGCGCCCGCGACACCCAGGTGCTCGACAAGACCGACGACGTCCGGCTCTCGCAGGCGGTCTCGGCGCGCACCGCCAACGAGCTCACCAAGATGATGGTCGGCGTCGTGAAGCAGGGCACCGGCACCACGGCCCAGATCCCCGGCGTGCTGGTGGCCGGCAAGACCGGAACCGCGCAGAGCACACCCAGCCGCCCGCCGTACGCCTGGTTCGTGTCGTTCGCCCCTGCCGACGACCCGCAGATCGCGGTCGCCGTGCTGGTGCAGTCCAGCGACACCGACCGCAGCGAGATCGCCGGCAGCCGGCTCGCCGCCCCGATCGCCAAGGCGATGATGGAGGCGGTGGTCAACCCGTGACCGGTCTCGACGCCGCACACTTCGTCGACGGTGCCCAGCGCTACCGCCTCGACTCCCGGATCGCCACCGGCGGGATGGGCGAGGTGTGGCGTGCCACCGACACCGTGCTCGGCCGGGCCGTGGCGGTGAAGGTGCTGAAGGCCGAGTACGCCGACGACGCCGACTTCCGGACCCGCTTCGAGACCGAGGCCCGGCACGCCGCCGCCCTGCACCACCCGGGGGTCGCCTCGGTCTTCGACTTCGGCGACGGGCCGGGCGAGCACGGCCACCACCGGCCGTTCCTGGTGATGGAGCTGGTCGAGGGGCAGCCGCTCTCGGCGCTGCTGCAGCCCGGCACCCCGATGG
>JBBQRV010000243.1:0-5305 GCA_038214475.1 Propionibacteriales bacterium
CTGCACCACGTCGGCCAGGCACTCGGTGTGCGGCATCTCGTCGCCGAGCCCGGCGTAGCGGGGGTCGCCGTCCTGGGCGAACTCGCTGCCGGCCTCGATCGGGGGCGGGGGCACATCGAAGCTGCGTCGCCAGAGCATGAACTGCTCCTCGCCGTACTCCTCGAGCGTCTGCTTCTTGTCCTTGCCCTGCAGGGCGCCGTAGTGCCGCTCGTTGAGGCGCCAGGAGCGACGGACCGGGATCCAGTGCCGGTCGGCGGCATCGAGGGCCAGGTGTGCGGTGGTGATCGCCCGGCGCTGCACCGAGGTGTGCACCACGTCGGGCAGGATGCCGGCGGCGCGGAGCTGCTCCCCGCCGGAGATGGCCTCGGCGCGACCCTTGTCGGTGAGGTCGACGTCGACCCACCCGGTGAACAGGTTCCTGGCGTTCCACTCGCTCTCGCCGTGGCGGAGCAGGACGAGGGTGTGGCTCATGGGGGCCTCCGGGCTACTGGCTGGGGGTGTCGGTGGGTGCGCCGGTGCCGCTGACGTCCAGCCCGGCGTACTGGTAGCTGGCGGCGACGACGGGCACGCTGAGCTCGACGTCGGCGGCCGTCTCGAAGTCGATCTTGAGGGTCACGTAGCCGCCGGCCGCGAAGTCACCGGTGACCACCACCGACGGGTCGTCGGCGAGGTTGACGAAGGCGCTGGGCTTGAGGGTGAGCGGCTCGAAGCCGGTGACCGTGGTGGTCTGGTCGGCTGCCCCGGCAGTGATGTCCTTGACCGTCTCGGTGCTGTCGACGGTGCCGTTGGAGAACGTGGCGATGAAGGTGCCGCTGCCGTCCTGTGCGGAGACGATGACGGCGCCGAGCACGTCGACCGTGCTCGCGCGGTAGTTGACCCCGGCGGAGGCGTTGTAGATCTCGTCGGTCGCGTAGTTGAAGCCGCACGCGGACACTGCGGTGACCAGCGCCAGGAGCGTGGCGACCAGCGCGACAGGGGTGGCCAGCGGGCGGCGCCGGGAACGGGAGAGGGGCATCGATCGGCCTTCGCGTCGGTGACAGGGCGTGCGCAGCACAGCCTAGCGGGGCCGGGCCGCGCTCATCGCCGCAGGCCGGGGCCGACCCAGGTGGCCACCACTGCCACGACGGCCAGGCCCAGGAGCAGCGGCGTGACCCGGGTCAGCCGGGTGGCGCCCAGGTGGACCGCCAGCCGCCCGGGGAGGTGGCGCAGTCCGTCCTCGCGGTCGCCCGGGAGGCCGGGCAGTGCCGCGGCCACGTGCACGGCCACCCCGAGCAGCGCCGCGGCCCCCGTGATCGCGAGCGTCGGCGGGCCCGGCGGCTGGGTGCCGTAGGACAGGAAGGCGGGCCACAGCGCGTACGACGCCGCCCAGGGCAGCCAGGACCACCTGGAGGTGCGCAGGGGTGCCCACTGGCCCAGGACCGCCACAACGAGCAGGCCCAGGTGGCTCAGGCCGGCCGGCACGCCGTTCGCGATCGAGAGCGGCACCACGAGCAGGACGGCGCAGGCGAGGGCGAAGCCGAGGGTGCCGCGCTCCAGTCCGGTGCCGACCAGGGGGCGGTCGCGGCGGTCGTGCCTGCGGTCGTCCGCCTCGTCGAGCAGGTCGTCGGTCCAGCCGAGCACCACCTGGCCGACCAGCACCGTGCCGACGACCAGTGCCGCTGCCCAGGCGCCACGACCGGACGCGAGGGCGGCCAGCCCGACGCCGACGGCGGTGACGGCCGCCAGACCCGGGTGCGCGGCAGCGACGAGACCGACGGGGCCGGCCAGGCTGGGGGGCAGTCGCCGGCGACGTACGTCGACGGGCTGGTCGGGCACCTGCATGTCGGCAGTATGGCGCGGCCGACCCCGCCGGGAGGGCCCGTCCGGGCAGGAGTCACAGCAGTCTCAACCGTCTCACCCCGGGGGGCGAGGCGGGCGCCAGAGTCGGCCCGCAAACAGTTGCCCACCACAACCGTGGGCATTCTGTCAAGCCCCGATTGTGCCTCTGACCTGCGCAAACACCGGAGGAGCTGCCCCGGATCCGTGTTAGACTGGTCACCTGGAAAGGGGTTATCTGCACATGACTTTCACCGTCGGCGAAACGGTTGTATACCCAAATCACGGAGCAGCGGTCATCGAGGACATCGAGACGCGCACCATCAAGGGAGAGGACAGGGCCTACCTGGTCCTCCGCATTGTCGCCCAACAGGACCTCGTGGTCCGGGTCCCGGCCTGCAATCTCGACCTGGTCGGCGTGCGTGACGTCGTCGACAAGGCTGGACTCGACAGGGTGTTCGACATCCTGCGTGCCCAGCAGGTCGAGGAGCCGACCAACTGGTCGCGTCGTTACAAGGCGAACCTCGAGAAGCTGCACTCCGGTGATGTCATGAAGGTGTCGGAGGTCGTGCGCGACCTGTGGCGTCGCGAGCGTGATCGCGGTCTGTCGGCGGGTGAGAAGCGGATGCTGGCGAAGGCTCGTCAGATCCTCGTCTCCGAGCTGGCGCTGGCCGAGCACACCAACGAGGACAAGGCCGAGGCCCTGCTCGACGAGGTCCTCGCGTCCTGACCCGCAACAACTGTCGAAGGGCCCCCGGGAAACCGGGGGCCCTTCGGCCATTTCGGGGCCACCCCACCGCCCCGGACCGGCGGCACCGACCGCGCCGCATAGGTTGGGACCGTGTATGACGACGACGAACCGGACCCGGCGCTCGGGCTGGTCCTGGAGAGCGGTCGTGGCGCGCTGCCCTTCGCACTGATCCACGGCGAGTCCCTGGTGGCCTGCGCCGCCTGGGCGCTGGGCCAGGCGGGCATCAGGGCGGTCGACTCCGGGACCCTCTGGGTCGACGTGCAGGGGGCCGAGCTCGCGCTGGTGCTGCACGACCCGCTCTGCCCGATGACGCCGCCGGAGTTCCTCGCCGACTGCGTGGCCCGCTCGGCGGACACCGGTCAGGTGGTCGTGGGGGTGCGACCGGTCACCGACACCGTCAAGCGGGTGGTCGACGGCGTGGTCGGCGCGACCGTGGACAGGTCCACGCTGCACGCCGTCGTCTCGCCGATCGTGCTGCCCCCCGCCGTCGTACGCGACCTGCCCGCCGCCCCGGAGGGAGACTTCGCGGCCCTCGTGACCGCGCTGGCCTCCGACCACGCAGTGGTCTGGGCAGAGGCGCCCAGCACCGCACGCCGGGTCGCGCACCTCGACGACCTGCGTGTCCTCGAGGCGCTCACGGCCGGTGAGGGGCCTGGGTGAGGAGCGCCTCGGCGAGGGCGAGGTCCTCGGGAAAGGTGACCTTGAGGTTGCGTGCCGTCGAGGGCACGGCGACCACCCGGAGGTGGGCGTGGTGCTCGACGCACGAGGCCGTGTCGGTGCCCTCGAAACCGCCGTGGGCGGCGGCCCGGTAGGCGGCCAGGAGGTCGGGTGCACGGAACGCCTGGGGCGTCTGCACGGCGCGGAGGTCCGCCGTCGGTCCTCCGGCGCTCGCGGCTGCCACCAGCCCCGGGAGCTCCACCATCGGCAGCGCGCCGCCGTGGGCACGGGCCGTCTCGAGGACGGTCGCGAACAGCAGGTCGCCGGCCAGTGGCCGGGCCCCGTCGTGGATCGCCACCACGTCGACCAGCCCCGCGTCCACCTCGGGGCCGAGCAGGCGCAGGGCGTGCCACTCCGACGCGTGCCGAGTGGGTCCGCCCTCGACCACGGTGATCTCACGCTCGCCCAGGTGCGGGGCGAGGGCCTCGGAGACCGTGTCGATCTCCTCGGCACGAGCGACGACCACCACCCGGCGTACGTCGGCGAGCGCCAGCGCGTCGCGCACCGACCAGGCCAGCACGGGCAGACCACCCAGCGGCAGCAGCACCTTGTTGAGCGCTGCGCCGACCCGCGACCCGGACCCGGCGGCGAGGATCACGACGGCTGCGGGCACCCACTGACGGTAGTGGACGCCCGGTCGGTGCCGGCGGGCGAGCCGTCGAATTCGTTTCCTCGATGTAACACGGCGAAACGGGCAGTCAACATCGGCGCCCTAGCGTCACTGCATGAGCCCCATCGAGGAGTGGCAACCCGTGTGCCGGATCGCCGAGCTCGAGGTCGATCGCGGGGCCACCGCGCTGGTGCACGGACAGGCGCTGGCGATCTTCCGCACCCAGGGCGACGCCGTCTACGCCCTGGGCAACTACGACCCCTTCGCCCGCAGCCTGGGCCTGGCCCGGGGCATCGTGGGCATCCGTGACGGCGTGCCGTTCGTGGGTTCACCAGCGCACGGGCACGTGTTCGACCTGCGCACCGGCGAGTGTCTCGAGGATCCCGCGGTGCACGTGCCGGCCTACGGGGTGAGGGTGGTCGAGGGCGTCGTCCTGGTGGGCCAGCGCCGCACCAGCCTCATCGCCTGAGCGGCCCCGGTCGGCCGTGCCGCCCGGGGCCGCACCATGCGCGGGGGACCCGGGGTCAGCCGCGGGTCGCGTCGAGCGCGGCGAACTCGTCGTCGCTGAGCGTGATCCCCGCGGCGGCGGTGTTGGACTCGAGGTGGTCGACGCTCGACGTGCCCGGGATCGGCAGCATCACCGGCGAGCGCTTGAGCAGCCAGGCCAGCGCGAGCTGCGACGGGGTCGCGTCGTGGTCCTTCGCCGCCTGGGCGAGCGGGCCGTCCTGTGCCGAGAGCTGGCCGGTGGCCAGCGGGAACCACGGGATGAACCCGATGCCCTGCTCGGTGCAGTGGTCGAGCAGCGGCTCCGAGTCGCGGGTGACCAGGTTGAACAGGTTCTGCACCGAGGCGATGGTGGCGACCTCCTGGGCGGCCTTCAGCTCCTCGACGCTCACCTCGGACAGCCCGATGTGGCGGATCTTGCCCTCGTCCTGCAGCTCCTTGAGGGTGCCCACCTGGTCGGCCAGCGGCACGTCGGAGTCGATGCGGTGCAGCTGGAACAGGTCGATCTGCTCGAGGCCGAGCCGGCGCAGGCTGAGCTCGGCCTGCTGGCGCAGGTACGACGGCCGCCCCACCGGGATCCACTCGCCGGGGCCGGTGCGGGTGAGACCGGCCTTGGTGGCGATCACGACGTCGTCGGCGTACGGGTGCAGCGCCTCCTTGAGCAGCTCCTCGGCGACGTTGGGGCCGTAGGAGTCGGCGGTGTCGAAGAAGTTCACGCCGATCTCGACGGCGCGCCGGAGCACCGCGACGGCGCCGTCGCGGTCCTTGGGCTCGCCCCAGACACCGTCGCCGGTGATCTGCATGGCGCCGTAGCCGAGACGGTTGACGGTGAGATCGCCGCCGAGGGTGAACGTGCCGGACTGGGTTGCGGAGAGCGTGGTCATGACTGTCCCAAGCCTCGCCCCCCG
>JBBQRV010000244.1:0-5289 GCA_038214475.1 Propionibacteriales bacterium
GGAGCAGCGGCACAACGGCACCTGGTTGGCGATCGCGGCACCGTCGACGAGCCAGCCGATCGCCCCCATGTCGGCCCAGGTGGGCGTGGGGTAGTTGAAGATCGAGGAGTAGCGCTGCCTGCCCGCGTGCAGCAGGTCGAGCATCTCGTCGCGAGACATGCCCAGGGTCTCGGCGGCGGAGTAGAGGTACAGGCCGTGACCGGCCTCGTCCTGCACCTTGGCCATCAGGATCGCCTTGCGGCGCAGGCTCGGCGCCCGGGTGATCCAGTTGCCCTCCGGCTGCATCCCGATGATCTCGGAGTGCGCGTGCTGGGCGATCTGCCGGATCAGCGTCTTGCGGTAGGCCTCCGGCATCCAGTCGCGCGGCTCGATCCGCTGCTCGTCCGCGATCAGGGCGTCGAACGCTTCCTGCTGACCCATGGTTCCTCCACACCGACTGGTTGCACAAACCGACCGTTCGGTCGGCTACAGGGTACGACGGTCTCCCGGCACGGGCAACCGGCCCGTCGGCCGCGGGGGCACCAGCACCACCACGGCGACCGCGGCGACGCACCAGGCCAGGTGCAGCGCACCGACCTCCCCCGGGTGCGCGAACCACCAGTGCGTGAGCCCCCCGGTGGTGGTGAGCCGGTGGGGGTAGTCGAGCACGAACGGCTGCCACAGCACGACCACGGTCACGATGGTGGTCCACGGCACCGTCCAGGTGGTGCCGAGCAGGTCGAAGACGACCGCGGCCACCGCGGCCCCGCCCACGTAGTAGGCGTTGTCCTGGGGGTCGAGTGCCAGCCGTACGGCGACGGCCACCAGCAGCACCCCGGTCCACCGCCGGGACAGCACGACGGCCAGCGCCGCGGCGGGCGCCAGCAGCAGCTGCGCGGTACGCCCCCAGGCCGGCACCACCTCCCCGCGGGCCCCGAGCGTGTGCAGGCCCGACGAAGGCACCAGGGCGACGTTGGGTCGTAGCGCGGTGAGCGTGCCGGGGTCGGCCAGCACGAAGGGCAGCCAGGCGATCGCCGTACCGGCCGCGGCGAGCAGTGCCGCCCGCACCCGGTGCGCCGGCAGCGCGAGCACCAGCGGCAGGAAGCCGATCGCCCAGGGCTTCGACGTGATCGCCGCCGCCAGTGCCACCCCGGCCCATGCCGGACGGCGAGCGGACACGGCGCAGACCGCGCCGACCGCTACGGCCATCGCCAGCACGTCGTCGAGGTGGCCCCAGCGCACCGAGAGCACCGTCCAGGCCGGCAGCAGGAACACGCCGGCCAGGAACACCCGGGCCGTACGCCGCCGCACCGGCATCCGGGTGGCCAGCGCGGCCAGCAGCAGCGGGCCGACCGCGGTCATCAGCACCAGCGCGACCCGCTGCGCGGCGGCCGGCGACAGCGGCTGGAGCACGGCGGCCACCACCAGCGCCAGCGGGCCGGTCTGCAGCTCGGGGTGGTCGGCGTACACGTGCAGGCCCGAGGAGTGCAGCAGCTGGTCACTGCCCTCGGCGAAGAAGTGCCACGACAGGCCCGAGACCGGCCAGGCGTCGAGCGCCCAGGCCACCGTCCAGGCGAGGAGCAGCACCGTCGCCGCGATGCCGGCCCCTCCGGCGCGGCCGACCGCAGCGGTTCTCACCCGGCCGACGCTAGTGCATCGCGCACCCGGCAGCTCAGGCGTTGCGGTCGCGCAGCTCGCGGCGCAGGATCTTGCCGGTGGTGGTCTTCGGCAGCTCGTCGAGGAACTCGATGGAGCGCGGGTACTTGTAGGCCGCCATCTGCTCCTTCGACCAGTCGACGAGCTCCTGGGCGGTGATCACGGCGTCCGGCTTGAGCGAGACGTAGGCCTTCACGGTCTCCCCGCGGTACTCGTCCGGCACGCCGACTACCGCCACCTCGCGGACCGCCGGATGCCCGTAGAGCACGTCCTCGACCTCACGTGGCCACACCTTGTAGCCGGCCGCGTTGATCATGTCCTTCTTGCGGTCGACGAGGTAGAACCAGCCGGCGGCGTCCATGAAGCCCACGTCACCGGTGCGCAGCTCACCCCCGGGCAGCGACTCAGCGGTGGCCTCGGGCTTCTGCCAGTAGCCGGGGACCACCTGCGGGCCGGAGGTGACGATCTCGCCGATCTCGCCGACCGGCGCCTCCTTGCCCTCGTCGTCGAGGATCCGCACCACCGTGTTGAACACCGGCACGCCGACCGACAGCGCCCCCGAGGCCGGGTCGACCGGCGCCCGCCGGCCCAGCGGTACGGCGTGCGAGGGGCTGTTGGTCTCGGTGAGCCCGTAGATGTTGTGGATGTAGAGGCCGGTCCTCGCCTCGAACTGGTCGGTCACGGCCGGGGCGATCGGTGCGCCACCGGAGTAGAGCATCCGGAACGACGACCAGTCCTCGCGCCCCGTGCCGGGCAGCCCGGCGAGGCTGATGAACACCGTGATCGAGCCCACGGTGAACGTGGGCCGGTGCTCTCGGATCGCCTCCATCACGACGTTCGGCTCGAAGCGGTGCGCCAGCACCAGCGGACAGCCCGCCAGCAGGGCGATCCCGACGTGGCCGACCAGTCCGGTGATGTGGAACAGCGGCGCCACCCCGAGCACGGCGTCGTCCGCCCCCAGACCCATCCAGTCGCGGTAGGTCTGGGCGTTGAACGCCATGTTGGCGTGGGTGTTCATCGCCCCCTTGGGCACACCGGTGGTGCCCGAGGTGTAGGTCAGCACCGCGATGTCGTCCGCTGCCGGGGTCGCCGGCTCAGGACGGCGGCCGCCGTGGTCCTCGAGGATCTCGAGCAGGTCGAGGGAGCCCTCGGGCCGGGCCTTGGTCGTGCCCTCGAACAACCGCGGGTCGTTGCGGGTCTGGTCGTCGAGCGGCGAGCAGGTGACCACGGTGTGCACCCTGGTGTCGCCGGTGGCGATCACGTCGCGGGCCACCCCGACGTAGAGCTCCTCGAGGCAGAGCAGTGCCGTGGCCCCGGAGTCCGAGAGCAGGTAGCCGAGCTCGCGCTGCTTGTTCATCGGGTTGATCGCCACCGCGGCCCCGCCTGCCTTCCAGGCGGCCAGCAGGCCGAGCACGAAGGCCGGGTTGTTCTGGGTGTAGAGCGCCAGCCGGTCGCCCGCCGCGAAGCCGTGCTCCACCAGGGCCACCGCGAGTGCGTCGGAACGGGTGTCGAGGTCGGCGAAGGTGAGCTGGGCGTCGAAGTACGTGATCGCGACCGCGTCCGGGCTGCGCCGGGCAGTGGCCTCGAAGAGCGCCAGCATGCTGGTGAACTCCGGCACCAGGTCACCCGGCAGGCCCTCGGTGTAGAGCGACAGCCAGGGCCGTGCGGTGTACGTCGTCACGCGGTCTTCTCCTCGGTCACTTGATGACGAGCGGGTTCACCGGGGAGCCGGTCGCCTGGTTGACCTTCAGCGGCGCCGCGGCGTACAGGAACGTGTACTCGCCGTCCTCGGCGCAGGCGTCGGCGAGCTTCTCGAGATCGCAGATCTCGGTGAGGGCGACGCCGAGGTTGCGCATCAGCGCACAGTGCAGCGGGAGCGCGGTGCCGTTGTTGGGGTCGTAGGTGACCTCGTTGGCGATCGTGTCGGTGACCAGGTTGGGGATCTCCATGTCCTGGAACCAGGACACCAGCTCCGGGCTGTAGACCAGCCCGGGCTCGCAGAAGCCCTCGTAGAACGCGTCGCCCTGCTCGAAGAAGAGCCGCAGGAAGTTGGTGCGGATGATGAGCACGTCGTGCTTCTCGATCTTGGTGCCCTGCGACTCGGCACAGGCGATCAGGTCCTCGTGGGTGAACGTCTCGGCCTTGTCGAGGTTGTCCTTGCCGCGGAAGCGGGCCATGTCGAGCAGGATGCCGCGACCGACCACGCCCCGCTCGGCGATCGGGTTGACGCTGGCCTTGTCGAGTCCGCCGACGGTGGTGCGCGCGTCGTAGCCGTTCCAGATCTGGCCGCCGTACCAGACGTGACCGAGGGCGTCGTACTGCGTGGAGCCCTGCAGGAAGGCGTCGATCTTGTCGTCGGCGTAGTGCAGCCCACCGGGGAAGGCCGGGCCGCCTGCACCCTCGTCCCAGGACGACTCGTCGAGGATCATCGTCTTCACCGCGGGGGTGCGCCCCGGCCAGACCGGGTCGCCCTTCGGGTCGCCGATCAGGCGCTGGAGGGTGAACACCGCACCGGTGCGCACGTGCTGGATGCCGCGCAGGACCTCCTCGGCGGTGAGGTAGTTGAGCGAGCCGACCTCGTCGTCGTCGCCCCACTTCCCCCAGTTCTTCGGCGAGTCCTTGAGGAGCTCTTCCATCGACGGCACATCAGTCATCTTGTCCTCCGGGGCAGACAGATCGATCGTTCGGTCATCTGAACACTTCAAGAGCAGCGTCACACGGCATTTGAGCGTGTGTCAATGGTTTCCGCGACTCCTCGCCTCGGAGGCGCGTGTTCGGATAACCTGAACAGATGTCCGAGTCCCCGGTGATCCGCACGGCAGGCGAGGAGGTGCGCCACCGACGGACCCTCGCCGGGCTGAGCCTGCGCCAGCTGGCGGCCGCCATCGAGGTCAGCCCGGCGACGCTGAGTGCGATCGAGACCGGCCGCACCGGCCTGTCGGTGCAGCGGGTGCACCAGATCGCCGCGGCCCTCGACCTGCCGGTCGACACCCTGATGACCGGCTCGGAGCCGGCCGCACCGAGGACCACCGTGATCCCGGCGGCCCCCACCGTGCCCGAGGACACCGGCCACTGGCGCGACTTCGCCCCCCTGCCCATCGACGGGGTGCTGGCCGCCGCGGTCCGCTCCTTCGTCGCCACCGGCTACCACGGCGCCAACATGCGCGCGATCGCCCAGCTCGCCCAGATGAGCGTGCCGGGGGTCTACCACCACTACGCCAGCAAGCAGGACCTGCTGGTACGGGTGCTCGACCTGACCATGGCGGACCTGATCTGGCGCCTCGCGCAGGCCCGGGACGAGTCCGACGCACCGGTGCAGCGGGTGTCGCTGGTGATCGAGGCGCTGGCGCTCTTCCACGCCCGTCGCAACGACCTGGCCTTCATCGGCGCCAGCGAGATGCGCAGCCTGGAGCCGGGGGCCTACCGGCGGATCGCCAGGCTGCGCAACCAGGTGCAGACCCTGCTCGACGAGCAGATCGCCGCGGCCGACGGCGGGCTGGGCGGGGCCGACGCACGTGACGCGGGCAAGGCGATCGCGACGATGTGCGCCTCACTGGCGCAGTGGTTCCACCCCGACGGCCCGACCACGCCGGAGCAGATCGCCCGGGAATACGCGCGGTTCGGGCTGCGGATGCTGGGTCACGCCACCGCCTG
>JBBQRV010000245.1:0-5155 GCA_038214475.1 Propionibacteriales bacterium
ATCACCAGGTGCGGCTTGTCACGCAGGAAGTGCGTGATCGTGGTGGTCACGGTGTCGACGTAGAAGCGACAGACGTCGAGCTGCTGGTCCTCGGGCCAGTCCTGCGGCCGCATGATCATCGCGTGCGCGAAGGCCGTCACGATGCTCGAGCGGTACCCGCCGTACAGGCGCTTGTGGAAGCTCTCGGCAGTGGCGTCGGGGTCGCGCAGCAGGTGCACGAACAACGTCTCCCGGTCGCCGAGGGCCTCCTCGAGGACCGGCAGGAACCAGACCAGCCGGTTGTCGGCCTCGATGTGCTGCTCGGGGAAGTCGAACCGGGCCGGACCGTGGTCCTTGATCCGGCTCTCGTGGGCGCTGGTCCAGTTGGTGACGTGCCGGCACGCCTCGACGAAGGTGGTGGTGCCGCAGCGGCCCGTGCCGAGGACGAAGACGTTCACCCGCCGCTCAGTCGTCGGCGGGTTCGAGCGTCAGTGAGATCGAGTTGATGCAGTAGCGGTCGCCGGTGGGCGTGCCGTAGCCGTCGGGGAAGACGTGGCCCAGGTGCGAGCCGCAGTTGGCGCAGCGGACCTCGGTGCGCTTCATGCCCAGGGTGGAGTCGTCGATGTACTCGATGGTGTCGCTGATCGGCTGGTAGAAGCTCGGCCAGCCGCACCCGGAGTGGAACTTCGTGTCGGACTCGAAGAGCTTCGCCTGGCATGCCTTGCAGCGGTAGATGCCCGTGGTCTCGGTGTCGGTGTAGGCGCCGATGAAGGCGCGCTCGGTGCCGGCCTTGCGCAGCACGGCGTACTCCTCGGGCGAGAGCTCGGCTCGCCACTCCTTCTCGGACTTCTCCACCTGGTAACCCATGGCCTCCACGGTAGTCGGCCGGACAAGGTGGGCGAAGGCCTGGATGCTACGAAATCCTGACGTCGTGACGCCGGTCAGCGCACCCAGACCAGGTGCGGGCCCACGTCGGCGAACCCGGCCGCGAGCGCTCGCTCCAGGTGCTCCCCGAACTCGTAGCCGACCACTGCGCGACCGGGGTGCAGGGCGTGCACCAGCCGCACCAGCTCGACCCAGTCGAGGTCGTCGACCTGCTCGGCCCACACGTTCGAGAGGGACACGACACCCGCGCAGAGGTGGGTCACGGCACCGCCGAGCAGCTCGTCGTGGTCGCGGCGGGCCAGCACTCGGAACCGGGCCCGGTCGAGCAGCGCCGGGAGCAGCACGTCGGAGCTGTCGTGGCGCCCGGTCCACTCCGCCAGCGCGTCGGGGTCGGTCACCTGTTCCCAGCCGGACGGCAGGGACGGCGGGGCCACCTCGAGGGGCGGGTGGTGCAGCCACCGGGCCGCGAACATCGGGGTCATCCCGTCGGCCTCCAGGTCGAGGGTGCCGAAGGAGTCCGCGACCGTGCAGTGCGCGAAGGACTCGATCAGGGGGAGCACCTGCTCGGCGGACGCCCAGGGCTCCACCGTCTTCGCGGCCGAGTGCAGTGCCGGCGGGGGGGCGTGACCGAACCAGATCCCGTCGCTGATGGTGGCGCCGATGCCGTGCACGGCGAACAGGTCGTCGTACCAGCAGACGCTCGCGTCGACGGACGCCCGCAGCCGAGGGTCCATGACCCAAGTCTGCGCCCGGGGACACCGTCGGCGCCACAGGTTAGGTTGTGTCGCATGCCGAAGCCAGCGGCCGCTGAGGTTGACGCGGGAGGTCGTGCGGTGCGGGTGTCCAGCCCCGACCGGGTCATCTACGAGCCCACCGAGCGCACGCCGGCCGTCACCAAGCTGATGGTCGCCGAGTACTTCGCCTCGGTCGACGACGGCCTGATGCGCGCCCTCCGGGAGCGGCCGACAGCCCTGGAGCGCTGGCCCAAGGGCGTGCTGCCAGGCATCACGCTGGGCACCGGGCGGCCCGGTGAGAAGGCCGACGCGTTCTACCAGAAGCGGGTGCCGATGGGTGCTCCCGACTACCTCGAGTCGGCCACCGTCACCTTCCCGTCGGGCCGCACCGCGGCCGAGGTATGCCCGACCGAGATAGCAGTCCCGGTCTGGTGCGCGCACATGGGCACCCTCACCTTCCATCCGTGGCCCGTACGTCGGGCCGACGTCGATCGACCCGACGAGCTGCGCATCGACCTCGACCCCCAGCCGGGCACCACGTTCGCGGACGCGGTGCGGGTCGCCGGTGTGGCGCGCGAGCTGCTGGAGGAGCTGGGGCTGGTCGGCTACCCGAAGACCAGCGGCAACCGGGGCATCCACGTCTACGTGCGGATCGAGCCGCGCTGGGAGTTCGCCGACGTCCGGCACGCGGCGATCGGCTTCGGCCGGGCGTTGGAGCAGCGCGACCCGGGCGTCACCACCGCCTGGTGGAAGGAGGAGCGGGGCGCCCGGATCTTCGTCGACTTCAACCAGAACTGCCGCGACCGCACCATCGCCTCGGCCTACTCGCTGCGCCCGATCCCCGGTGCGCCGGTGTCGACGCCGCTGACCTGGGCCGAGCTCGCCGAGACCACGGACCCGCACGTCCACAACCTGTTCACGGTGCCGGAACGGCTCGCCGACGGGGATCCCTGGACCGGCATCGACGACGTCGCGCACTCGATCGAGCCGCTGCTGGCGCTCTACGACGAGTCGGGGCTGGGGGAGATGCCGTTCCCGCCCGACCACCCGAAGATGCCCGGCGAGCCGCCGCGGGTGCAGCCGTCGAAGAAGGTCGCCGAGCACTGGGACGACCAGGGCAACCGGGTCGAGCCGTGACCCGGCACGAGCCCGACGGCTACCGCGACGGGGAGGCCGCGCTCTTCGCGGCGTACCTCGACTTCTGCCGCGAGACCTGCATCGAGAAGACGGCCTCGCTGCCCGCGCCGGAGCGCACGCGCAGTCTGCTCCCGTCGGGCTGGACCCCCCTCGGGCTGCTGTTCCACCTCGCCTGCATGGAGCGCCGTTGGTTCTTCTGGGGGGCCCGCGGCGCACCGCTCGACGACCCCTGGGAGGAGTCCGCAGGGGACCCGGACGCCCCCTGGCAGGTGCCCGACGGCCTCGACCTCGACCTGGTGGCGGCCCGGCTGCGAGCCGAGGGTGCACGCACCACCGAGCTGCTGTCCGTCGCCGACCTCGAGCAGGTGGCCCCGCCCGGGCCACGCTTCGGCGCCGAGGACCCGCCGCGGCTGCGCTGGATCTGCTTCCACGTGCTGCAGGAGTACGCCCGGCACGCCGGGCACCTCGACGTGGTCGTCGAGCTCGCCGGCGGACGCACCGGCGAGTAGCTGCCGAGCCGCTGGCGGGGTGTGACTACGAAGACCTCAGAGGCCGGTGACGCCCTCGCCGCCGCCGGCCTGCTCGTCGAAGTTCTCGTGCTCGAGCAGGTGCAGCACCGGGACGCCGAGCTTGCGCCGGGCCCGCGAGGTCCAGTCGACGTGGAAGAACTCGGCCACCACGTGTGGCCGGGTCAGGATGATGGCCTCCTGGGCGCCGACCTCGGCCACCGCCGCGGCCAGCGCCTCGACCGGCGGCTGGCTGATCACCATGCCCTCGACGGTGGCGCCGGTCGCGGTGAGGCACTCCAGGGTGGTGGCCAGGTCACGTTCGGACCGGTCGGCGCAGTCGCGGCGTACCTCGTCGAGGTCGACGTCGCTCATCGCCATCGTCGGCGCGGCCACCATCTCCCCGGCGGCCAGGGTGCCCATCGCGGACTCGACGCGTGCTGCGGCGTCCTCCATCGGCAGGAGCACGTGGTAGGTCACGGGCTGCTCGAGGGTCTCGTGCAGCGCCCGCACCTGGCGGGCGTCGGCGGGGGAGAGGGCCTGCTCGACCAGCAGCACCACGTCGTAGGTCTCGAAGTCAGTCATGATCACTCGCCTCCAGCATCGGTGGCGTCTGCCACACCAAGAATCCTATCGAGGTCGTAGCTGACGACCTCGTCCAGTTGGTCGTAGCCGCACGACTCGGGGTCGCGGTCGGGGCGCCAGCGCTTGAACTGGGCGGTGTGACGGAACCGGCGGCCCTCCATGTGGTCGTAGCCGACCTCGAGCACCCGGTCGGGACGCAGCGGCGTGAAGGAGAGGTCCTTGCCGCTCGACCAGCGCGACTGGGTGCCGGGCACCCGGTCGGGGTTGGCGATCGCCCACTCCTGCCATTCGCCCCACGGATGCTCGGTGATGTCGCACTCCAAGGGGCGCAGCTCCTCGAGCAGCTCGGCGCGGCGGGCCTCGGTGAAGCTGGCCGAGACCCCGATGTGCTGGAGCTTGCCGTCGGCGTACAGGCCGAGGAGCAGGGAGCCGAGCAGGGGCCGCTCGTCCGTGGAGTTCTTGTGCAGCCGGTAGCCGGCGACCACCACGTCGGCGGTGCGCACGTGCTTGATCTTGAGCATCGCACGCGCGTTCGGCTGGTACGGCGCGGCCAGCGGCTTGGCGACCACGCCGTCGAGCCCGGCTCCCTCGAACCGGCGGAACCAGTCCTCCGCCTCGCCGACGTCGGTCGTCGTGCGGGTCAGGTAGCAGGGGCCGCCCAGGTGCTCCAGCGCGGCCTCGAGCGCGGCCCGCCGCTCGGCGAACGGGCGCGCCAGCCACGACTCGTCACCGAGGGCGAGCAGGTCGAAGGCGACGTACGACGCGGGCGTCTTCTCGGCCAGCATGTCCACGCGCGACTTCGCCGGGTGGATCCGCTCCTGCAGCACCTCGAACTCGAGACGCGGTCCCACGGCGACGAAGATCTCGCCGTCGAGGACGCAGCGCTCCGGCAGCTGCTCGCGGCAGGCGGCCACCACCTCCGGGAAGTAGCGGGTCAGCGACTTGGTGTTGCGCGAGGCCAGCTCGACCTCGTCGCCGTCCTTGAAGACCAGACAGCGGAAGCCGTCCCACTTGGGCTCGAAGGAGAGGCCGCCGGTCGTCGGCACTCCCTTGACCGACTTGGCCAGCATCGGCTGGACGGGCGGCATCACGGGCAGGTCCACGTCACCGACCCTAGTCGCCGGTGGCTGTTGCGGCGGGTGTCGAAACCCGCCAATTGGTCGACTACGACAGGTGTGGCCGGTGGATCGGGTGTCGTGGCCCGCCGATTGGTCGACCGGGGTGGGCGTGATGGGTCGGCCCGATGCCATTTCGCGCCAATTGGTCGACCACGACAGGTCCGCCGGCTCGATCAGCCGTCACCACATGCCAATTGGTCGGTTGTGGGGG
>JBBQRV010000246.1:0-5143 GCA_038214475.1 Propionibacteriales bacterium
GTTCACCTACGCCGTCTACGGCGACGCGCCGTACGGCACGTCTCCTGCCGACACCACCGAGACCGACGCCACCCCGGCGTTCGTGCGCACTGTCAACGCCGACAAGGCCGTCTCCGGGGTGCTGCACGTCGGGGACATCCACTCCGGGAGCCAGTACTGCACCCAGACGTACGACCAGCAGGTCGCCGACCTGTGGGCCGGCTTCGCCGACCCGATGGTCTATACGCCCGGTGACAACGAGTGGACCGACTGCCACAAGAAGAAGGAAGGGGGAGGCGCCTACAACCCCGACACGGGGCAGATAGACTACGTCCAGGATGCCGAGGGCAACCTGGTCGACTACGCCGGCGGCAACCCGGTCGACAACCTCGCCCTTGTCAGGTCGATCTTCTTCGCGCACCCCGGCGGCACGCTGGGCAGCGGCCGGCTGCGAGTGCTGTCCCAGGCACAGGTCGACAACCACGCGCACCCGACGGACGGTCAGTTCGTCGAGAACGTGATGTGGCAGCGCGACGGAGTCCTGTTCACCACCCTCGACGTTCCGGGTGGTTCCAACAACGACGCCGACCCCTGGTACGGCGCCCCCGCGGCCTCCCCGCAGCAGACCACCGAGGCCGCCAACCGCACCGGTGCCGCCCTGCGCTGGCTGGACCGCGCGTTCGACACCGCCGGCAGGGTCCACGCCCGCTCGGTGGTCGTGATGGCCCAGGCCGACATGTGGGACCTCGACGGCAAGGAGGTCAGCCACCTGGCCGGCTACGAGCCGATCGTGAGCAGCCTGGCCACCCACACCCGGGCCTTCGGCGGGCCCGTCCTGCTGCTGAACGGCGACTCGCACGTCTACCGCTCCGACAACCCGCTGCAGGCGGCGTCGTCGTGCACCGGTGACGAGGACGTCTGTGCCTACGACGCCTGGGCCAGTCACCCGTCGTACGACGTGGCTAACTTCCACCGGCTCGTGGTCCACGGGAGCACCGTCCCGCTGGAGTACCTGCGGCTGAGCGTCGGCGAGCGGAACCGGCCGACCACCGCCAGCTCGTTCGGACCCTTCTCGTGGGAGCGCGTCACCGGGTGAACCCCGCGACCCGTTGACCCGGGTCAGCCCTGCTGGGGTCGCTTGCGCTTCTTGCGCGGGTTCAGGATCTGCTCCAGCAGGGCGGTCGTGGGGTAGCGGCCGGTGAGGTCGTGGTACTCGAAGCCGGCGCCACTCTTGTGGATCAGGAACTGGTGGTGGGGGAGCGCGTAGAACGGGTGCGCGTGCGCCTCGGCGAAGTGGGCCGCGAAGGGGAACACCATCGACGGCTCGAACTCGTCCCCGTGCTGCCAGATGCTGGGGCTGAGGTCGTCGCCGCCGACCCAGCCGCCGGGGCGGACCTTCGCGTCGACGGCCATCAGGTCGATGGCGATGCCGCGCAGGGTGTGGTCGCCGTCGACGTAGGCGAAGTCGAGTGCGCCGTCGCCGATCCGGCCGATCACCTCGGTGGTGCGCCCGCGCAGCACCCGGCGCCGGGACTCGTGGGCCGCGGTGGCCGCCATCGACTCCTGGTAGAACACCTCGAACCTGTCGTCGTCGCGGTTGGCCGGCTTGTTCCAGTCGTCGAGGTGGCGCCAGGGATCGATCATGTAGTAGTCGCTGATCCCCGCACACGCGTCGAGGACCGTCGCGGCGTACGCCCCCCGGAACACGCCGATCTCGACCAGGCTCCGGATCTCCCACTCGTCGATGAAGTGCGCCCAGAAGGCCATCCGGTCGGCACTGGCCTCGGCGAGGGCGACGATCCGTGCGGTGTGCTCTGCCACAGGGGCTCCGATCAGCGGTGGGTGCAGGTCAGTAGACGGTCTTGGTGAGGTGCTTGAGCAGGAGGTTGCGGAGTCGCTGGGCCTCGTCCTCGTGCTCCGGGCGCCCGGCCAGGTTCAGCGTCTCGAAGGGATCCTCGGTGAGGTCGAAGAGCAGGTAGGTCTCGCCGCGCCGGTTGAGGCCCATCTTCCAGTTCCGGTTGATGAGCAGGATCTCGCCGGCGTACTCGGAGATCGCCACGTGCCGGTGCGGGTTCGGGTCGTCCTCGAGCTGCGGCAGCACGCTGCGTGCCGGGCTGCCCGGGAGCGGGGTGCCGCCGGCGATCTCGACCAGGGTGGCACCCAGGTCCATCAGCTCGACCGGGTTGTCGCGGACCAGGCCCTGCGGTCCACCGGGCACGCGGAGCAGGAACGGGATCCGGGTGGCTGGGTCGAGGAAGTTCTGCTTGTAGAGCAGTCCGAAGTCGCCGTTCATCTCGCCGTGGTCGGAGACCAGCACGACGACGGTGCTGTCCATCTCGCCGCGCTCCTCGATGACCCGGAACACCTCGCCCACCTGCTCGTCGATCAGGGCCAGGCTGCCGGCGTAGTCGGCGCGCAGGTGCGCCACCTCGCCACCCTCGAAGCGGACCCGCTGGCGCAGGTCGAGCTCGCCCGTGGGGCGCGGGTAGTCGGGGTCGCGAGCCACCAGCGGTGCCGGCATCGCGGCCGGGTCGAAGCGGCCGGCGTACCCCTCCGGAGCGTCCCACGGCTCGTGCGGGCCGCCGAAGCTGAGCCAGCACATCCACGGTCGGTCGTCGTCGTACGCCGTGAGCCACTCGCGCGCCATCCGGGCGGTGTAGACGTCCGGGTAGAGCTCGAGGGGGAGCGGGCTGGGCCGGACCTCCCAGGCCTTGTTCTTGAGGCGGTCGCTCATGTCCTCGCGGTAGGCCTCCGCCACCCCGGCCTCCTCCCAGAGGTCGGTGAGGTGGCACCGGGTGTTGACCAGCGCGCGGGGGCCGGGCAGCTCGTTGACGTGCTCGAGGCCGTAGGAGTGCACCAGGTGCTCGCGGTCGCGCAGGTCGCCGGTGTGCGGATGCAGGTGGGTCTTGCCGAAGACGCTGGTCGCGTAGCCGGCGTCGCGCACGGCCCGCATCCAGGTCGCGGCGTCCGCGTCGAGCGTGTGGTTCTGGTTCTGCCAGACGCCCGTGTGGTGGGGGTAGCGTCCCGTCGCCAGCGTCACCCGGGCAGGAATGCAGGCCGGAGAGTTCGTGTACGTGTGCGAGAACCGGGTCCCCTCGGCGGCGATCCGGTCGAGGTGGGGCGTGGACACCCAGTCACCGGTGGCGCTCAACGCGTCGAAGCGGTGCTGGTCCGTCATCACCAGCATGATGTTGGGTCGATCCCCCACGGTGCTCACCTTCCCGTGCCCGAGGGCATTACCTTAACCGGGACCCGGGCGCTCTCGCCGAGCGCGGGTCCGGCAGGTCGGGCCCGTGGTTTCTGCGCAAAATCCGGACACGACTTGGTTCGTCTGTCAGCATCGTGTGGTGACCCATCTCAGGCTCAATCCCGTCGACGCGATCTGGCTCAACTCCGACCGCGTCGAGAACCTGATGGTGATCGAGGCGCTGGTGCTTCTCGACGGCCCGCTGGACCGCGACCGGCTCGAGAGGGTGCTCCAGCACCGGGTCATCGACCGCTACCCCGTCTTCCGGCAGCGACTGATCGGCCCGCGCCTGCCCGGCGGCCTGCCGCGCTGGGCGGACGTGTCGCGTTTCCGGCTCACCGACCACATCCGGGAGGCGGTGATCCCGGCGCCGGGCGACGACGCCTCGCTTCAGGAGTACGTCGGCCAGTTCCTCAGCACGCCGCTCCCGCGCGACCGCCCGCTGTGGGAGATCCACCTCGTCGAAGGACTCGGCACCGGGACGGCGATGTACGTGCGCCTGCACCATGCGCTCGCCGACGGCATCGCGCTCACCCGGGTGCTGCTCTCGCTCACCGACGCCGACGAGGACACCGACGTGGCCGACCGCAGCCATGAGCCGGCATCAGGCACCGGGGCGGGCGGCCTCGGCGGCGCCGTACGACTCCTGCGCCGGCACCTGCCGCGTCTCCTGCGTCCCTCCGCCCTGCTGAGCGCCGTCACGATGACGCTGAAGTCCGGCCGAATCGCGGGCAAGCTGCTGCTCGCACGCAACCCGACCACGGCCATGAGCGGTCGCACCGGCGCGGCCAAGAAGATCGTCTGGTCGGCGCCGATCCCGCTGCCGCGGGTCAAGGAGCTGGCCGACGCCACCGGCACCACCGTCAACGACATCCTGGTGGCGGCGCTGGCCGGCTCGCTGCAGCGCTACCAGTCGCACCACAGCGGACGCTCGGTCGACGTCCGCACGATGATCCCGGTCAACCTGCGACCGCTGGACAAGCCGCTCCCGGCGCGGCTGGGCAACCGCTTCGCGGTGGTGCTGCTCACGCTTCCCTCGGGACTGGCCTCGCCGTTCGCCCGGCTCGCCGAGACGAAGCGCCGGATGGACCGGATCAAGAACTCTCCGGAGGCGGTGATGACCTACGGTCTGATCCACTCCATCGGGCTCACCGGTGCCTGGCTGAGCGGACACGTGCTGAGGTTCTTCGCTGCGAAGGCGGACGCCGTCACCACGAACGTTCCCGGCCCGCGCGAGCACCGGTACCTCGCCGGCACCCGGATCCACGGCCTGCTCGGCTGGGTCCCGGGCTCGAGCGACCAGACCCTGGGCACCTGCATCTTCACCTACGCCGGCATGGTGCGGGTCGGCTTCAAGACCGACGCGCTGGCGATCCCGGACCCGGAGCGGATCCTCACCGCCTTCCACGACGAGCTCGACGCGCTCTTCGAGCTGATCGCCCCCGCCGAGGAGCCGGACGCGCTCTCCGCGGCCGTCTGACCGGACGTCGCGTCCCGGGCGCCCGTGAAGCAGGCCCAGGTCGCGCTGCGGCCCCGGCGATCCGGTCGCCCGCGAGCAGGCTGATCAGCAGCCCGCCGACGACGTGCGGGCCATTCGGCTCTGGCCGCGGCCGCTGCGGCGTCGCACGATGGGGGTGGACGAGGGTCCGTGACGGTACGGCGCAGGAGGTCGGACGATGTCAGGGTCGAACAGCAGCAGCGTGAGGACCAGCCTATGGGGCGCCGCGGTCGGCCTGGCGGTCGGCGTCGCGGTCTACCTGGTCGCCAACCCCTGGTTCGAGGGGGCCGGGGGCACCCTTGAGGAGTTCCAGGGCCTGCTCTGGAACGTCGTGCCCCTGGGGCTGGTCCTCGGAGCCGTCACCGGGTGGGCGTGGTCTCGACGGGGCTGAAAATTATGCGAGGGCAGCGGATGGGGTA
>JBBQRV010000247.1:0-5141 GCA_038214475.1 Propionibacteriales bacterium
ACTCGTGCGTCCGGTACCTTTCCGGAGTGCCAAGCCGGGTCTGCGTCGTCGACCACCACGACTCCTACACGTGGAACCTGGTGCACCTGGTCGCGTCCGTGACCGGCACCCTGCCGACCGTGGTCCAGCACGACGAGACCACGCCCGAGTTCGTGCTCGGCTTCGACCACGTGGTGCTCTCGCCCGGCCCCGGCCACCCCGCCGACGTCCGCGACTTCTCCGTGGGCGACACCGTGCTGCGCGAGGGGGACCGGCCGGTGCTCGGCGTCTGCCTGGGCATGCAGGGCCTGGTCACGGCGTACGGCGGCACCGTGGCCCGCGGGGTGCCCGCGCACGGGGACGTGGTGGCGATCGCCCACGACGGCCGGGGGGTGTTCGAGGGCCTGCCCCAGGGGTTCGCGGCGGTGCGCTACCACTCCCTGGTCGCGGTGGAGGTGCCCGACGCGCTCGAGGTGAGCGCCACCTGCGACGGGGTGGTGATGGGCGTCCGGCACCGCGAGAAGCCACTGGAGGGCGTGCAGTTCCACCCGGAGTCGATCCTGTCCGAGCACGGCGAGGCCCTCGTCCGGAACTTCCTGCGATGAGTGTCGAGGACCGCTTCCGCGAGATCGCCCGGGCCCACGAGCGTTGCTTCTGGCTCGACGGTGGCGGGGGCCTGGACTGGTCGGGGCGGCGCTCGCTGCTCGGCTGGCTGGCCGACGACGACGTCTCGCTGGCGCTGGTGGGGGGCGAGGTGCGCCGCCGGTCCGGCGGTGTCGAGACCGTGGTGGGCACCGACGTCTTCGACGCCCTGGAGCAGGAGATGGCCGCCGACGGCTCCGACGTGCACTGGGTCGGCTACTTCGGGTACGCCGCCCGGGCGGACCTGCCGGCCGGCGTCGATCCCGAGGACCCGGCGCCGACGGCGGTGTGGATGCGGGCGCGGCACATCGAGTTCGTGGACCACCGGGCGAGCACCCGGCCGCCGTCCCCGCCGGTGGTGACCCAGTCGCCGTCGGCGCGCGACCGCGAGGCCTACGCCACGGCCTTCGCGCAGGTGCAGGAGGAGCTGCACGCCGGCAACTCCTACGAGGTCAACCTCACCTACCGGCTCGACGTGGAGAGCGGGCTGGACCCGGTCACGGCGTACCTGCGGCTGCGCGAGCGCAACCCCGCGCCGTACGCCGGCTACCTCCGGTACGGCGACGTGCACCTGCTCAGCTCCTCGCCCGAGCGCTACGCCACCCTCGACCGGCGCCGGATCCTGGAGACGAAGCCGATCAAGGGCACCACGCCGCGTGGCGCCACCGCCGCCGAGGACCGTCGGCTGGCGGAGCACCTGGCCAGCGATCCCAAGCTGCGCGCCGAGAACCTGATGATCGTCGACCTGCTGCGCAACGACCTGGCGATGGTGTGCGAGGTGGGCTCGGTGCGCGTCCCGGCGCTGATGGAGGTGGAGTCCTACGAGTCGGTGCACCAGCTCGTCTCGACCGTGCGTGGCCTGCTGCGGCCCGAGGTGAGCACCGTCGGCGCGCTGCGCTCGCTGTTCCCGGCCGGGTCGATGACCGGCGCACCCAAGCTGCGCACGATGGAGATCATCGAGACCGTCGAGGAGACGCCGCGGGGCGTCTACTCCGGCGCCTTCGGCTGGATCTCCGGCGACGGCCGAGCCGACCTCGGAGTGGTGATCCGCTCCCTGGTGGCCACCCCTGCGCCCTTCCCTGCCTCTTCCGGCTGGCGCTACCGGATCGGCACCGGAGGCGGCATCACGGTGCGCTCCGACGTCGAGGAGGAGTACGCCGAGTCGCGCTGGAAGTCCGAGCGGCTGCTCGGGATCTTCGACTGACGCCGGGTGGTGGGCCGGGGGTAGGTTGGCGGATCCACCCCCGTGCCGGAAGGCCTGCCTGCGATGCGTCGTTTCGAAGAGCTCGACTGGCAGGAGACCCCGATGGGCCCGATCAGCCTCCGGCGTCGGCAGGACGCGGTGCTGGGCGTCGTGTTCGAGGCGAAGCTGGGCGAGGAGTTCCTGATGTCCAGCGCGTTCACCGCGTCGGAGTCCGAGCTGAGCAGGCAGGGCCTGGCGATGCTGGAGGGTGACGCACTCACCGTGCTGGTCGGCGGACTGGGCCTCGGCTACACCGCGGTGACCGCGCTGGAAGACCCGCGGGTGGCCGCGGTCACCGTGGTCGAGGCTCTCGAGCCGGTGATCGGCTGGCACCGGGCGGGGCTGTTGCCGATGTCTGAACGGCTGGTGGGTGACGCACGCACCCGGCTCACCCACGCCGACTTCTTCGCTGTGGTCGCCGGGCGTGCCGAGGCCGGCGGAGTGAGCGGTGAGGAGTTCGACGCCGTCCTGCTCGACGTCGACCACACCCCCGACCACCTGCTCGACCCCAGTCACGGGCCCTTCTACACCGTCGAGGGGCTGACCCGGATGCGCACGCACCTGAAGCCCGGCGGCGTGCTCGGGGTGTGGTCCGACGACCCGCCCGCCGACGCGTTCCTGCGACTGCTCGAGCAGGTGTACGTCGACGTCAGCGGCCGGGTGGTGAGCTTCGCGAACCCGCTCACCGGGGGCGAGTCGGCGTGCACGGTCTACCTGGCCCGCCGACCCCGGCTCAATGGCCGTGCGCAGCCGCCAGGATCAGCCGGGTGACCGCCCGCGGGTGCGAGATCATCGCCACGTGCGACGAGCCGATCTCGACCGTGTGTGCGCCCATCCGGCGG
Source organism: Propionibacteriales bacterium (assembly GCA_038214475.1). Lineage (GTDB taxonomy): Bacteria > Actinomycetota > Actinomycetes > Propionibacteriales > Nocardioidaceae > Nocardioides. The sequence continues at coordinate 2,707 of JBBQRV010000247.1, forward strand.
GCCATGAACCGTTCGGAGGCGGCGGGGATCGCGCGGTCCTGACGGGCCACGAGGTACCAGTTCAGAAGGGGCCGGGGCCCGCGGACTCCTGCGCGTCGATCGCCGTCGAAGCGTGTGCGGCGACGGCGCGCAGGGTGGCCTGGAGGGTTGCGAACGCGGCTCCGTCGAGCCCGAGCGCCTCCGAGACCGCACAGTGGATCCGGTGCGCGTGCGACCGGAGCGCCGCACCGGCGGGCGTGAGGGTGATCTCGACGTACCGCTCGTCGGTGGTGGCCCGGCGCCGGGTCAGGAGGCCGTTGGCCTCCATCCGGCGCAGCAACGGGGTGAGGGTGCCGTGGTCGAGCCGCAGCGCGGTGGCGAGCTCCTTGACGGTGAGCTGGTGGTCCTCCCACAGCACCGCGAGCACGAGGTACTGCGGATAGGTCACGCCGAGCTCGCTGAGCAGCGGTCGGTAGAGCTGGGTCACGGCCCGGGAGGCGGCGTACAGGTCGAAGCACACCAGCTCGGAGAGCGCGGGGTGCTGGTCGACGGTCATGGTGGATCCTCTCACGGTCCGACATTGCCTTGTGCAAACGTTAATTGTGCACGAGACTATCGCGACACCCTCATCCTCCACCAGAGAGAAGGACGTCATGCCCACTCGCACCGCACGCACCGCCTGGACCGGCACCCTGGACCAGGGCTCGGGCCAGGTCGAGCTGACCAGCTCCCACGTCGGCACCTACGAGGTCTCCTTCCCGAAGCGCGCGGCCGAGGACGCCGGCGGGACCACCAGCCCCGAGGAGCTGATCGCGGCGGCGCACTCGTCCTGCTACGCCATGCAGCTCTCGGCCCTGGTGGCCGGGGCCGGCGGGACTCCCCAGGCCCTCGACGTGCAGGCCGACGTCTCCCTGGGTCCGGACCCCGACGGCGGCTTCCGGCTGACCGGCATCGTGCTCCGGGTGCGCGGCGAGGTCGACGGCCTCGACGCCGCGGGCTTCGAGCAGGCGGCCCAGGACGCCAAGGCCACCTGCCCCGTGAGCAAGGCGCTCACCGGCGTCGAGATCACCCTCGACGCGGCGCTGGAGAACTGACCGCCTGCTCGTCGCACGCCCCCTCAGAACGGATACTGCGCCGGCTCGCCGCGCATCGTGATCCACCGGGTCTCGGTGAACGCCTCGATGTTCGCGCCGGCCCCGCCGAAGCGGGACCCGGTGCCTGACGAGCCGACCCCGCCGAAGGGTGCGTTGGCCTCGTCGTTGACCGTCTGGTCGTTGATGTGCACGATCCCGGTGGGGATCTGCTCGGCCACCGACAACCCGTGCATCACGTCGCGGGTCACGATGCCCAGGGACAGGCCGTACTCGCTCGCGGAGGCCATCGCGATCGCGTCGTCGACCGACGTCACCCGGGTGACCGGGGCGACCGGGCCGAAGACCTCCTCGGCGAACGCCGGGGCCGACAGTGGCACGTCGCCGAGCACGGTGGGCCGGTAGAACAGCTCGTCGTAGGCGCCGCCGGCCGCGACCCTGGCGCCCTGGTCGGTGCTGGCAGTGACCAGGCCGTGGATCTTGTCGCGCTGGCCGGCGTCGATGACCGGACCGAGGGCCACCTGACCCGCCGCCGGGTCGCCCACGGTGAGTCCCTCCGCCTTGGCGGCCAGGAGCTCCACGAACTCGTCGTACAGGCGGTCCGCGACCAGGTGCCGCCCCGTGGTCATGCAGATCTGGCCCTGGTGCACGAACGAGCCCCAGGCAGCCAGGTTGACCGCCTGCTCGACGTCGGCGTCGTCGAGGACCAGCAGCGCCGAGTTCCCGCCGAGCTCGAGGTGGGCCCGCTTGAGGTGCTTGCCGGCGAGCTCGCCGATCCGGCGGCCCACCGCGGTGGAGCCGGTGAAGGAGATCACCCGGACCGCCGGGTCGACGATCATCGCCTCGCCCACGTCGGCGGCGCCCGGCAGCATCTGCAGCACACCCGGGGGCAGTCCGGCCTCCTCGAAGATCCTGGCCATCAGGGTGCCGCCGGTGACCGCGGTGCGCGGGTCGGGCTTGAGCAGCACCGCGTTGCCGAGCGCCAGGGCCGGCGCCACCGAGCGGATCCCCAGGATGATCGGCACGTTGAACGGCGAGATCACCGTGACCACGCCCGCCGGCATCCGGCGCGCCATCGACAGCCGGGGCTGCTCGGTTGCGAGCAGCTCACCGATCGGGCGCCCCGGGAGCGAGGCCGCCTCGTAGCACTCCTCGGCCGCCACGTGCAGCGCGAAGCCGGCGATCGCCGGCACCGCTCCCACCTCGCGGATGTTCCAGCCCATGATCTCGTCGGCGTGCTGGCCCCACAGGTCGCCGGCCCGTCTCAGCACCGCGGCGCGCGGGGGGTGGGGCGGCGCCCCCCCCCACCCCGGGGGCCGGAACACCGCCGCCCCGGGCCCGCCGGCCGCGGCCCCCCCAGGCGAG
>JBBQRV010000248.1:0-5126 GCA_038214475.1 Propionibacteriales bacterium
GCTGGCGGAGTCGTGACGCGCCAATTGGTCGACTACGACAGCCCACCAGCCCGATCGAGCTGTCACAACGCGCCAATTGGTCGACCACGACAGCTCGACCGCGATACTGAGCCGTGACCGAGAGCCTGGACGCCCCCGAGCAGGGCGATGCGAAGCCGGGAGCCGGCCAGCAGAACGAGAGCGTCACCACGGTGGTGATCGCGCTGGCCGCCAACGCCCTGATCGCGGTGGCCAAGTCGGTTGCCGCACTGATCACCGGGTCGGCGTCGATGGTGGCCGAGGCGGCGCACTCGTGGGCCGACGCCGGCAACGAGATCTTCCTGCTGATCGCCGAGAAGCAGGCCCGCCGGCCCCGGGACGCCGAGCATCCGCGCGGCTACGGGCGGGACGCCTACGTCTGGTCGTTGTTCGCCGCGGTCGGCCTGTTCACCGCGGGCGCTGTGGTGTCGGTCGTGCACGGCGTCCAGCAGCTCACCGCGGAGGAGGGCCACGAGAACTACCTGGTCAACTACGTGGTGCTCGCCGTCGCCTTCGTGTTCGAGGGCATCTCCTTCACCCAGGCGCTCCGCCAGACCACCGGCCAGGCGGCAGGCCTGGGCCTGCACCCGCTGAGCTACATCAACCGCACCTCCAACCCGACCCTGCGCGCGGTGTTCCTCGAGGACTTCGTGGCCCTGGTCGGTCTGCTGCTGGCCGGCGCCGGTGTGGGCCTGCACCAGCTCACCCACGACGCCGTGTGGGACGCCGCCGGCTCGATCGCGGTCGGCCTGTTGCTCGGCGTCGCGGCGATCTTCCTGATCCGCCGCAACCGGCAGTTCCTGGTCGGCCAGACCAGCTCGTCGCAGGTGTGGGACCGGGCCCTGCGGCTGCTTCTCGACCACGACCAGGTGTCGCGGGTGACCTACCTGCACCTGGAGTACGTCGGACCGATGCGATTCTTCGTGGTGGCCGCCGTCGACCTGACCGGGGACGACGCCGAGTCCGAGCTCGCCGTACGGCTGCGCCGGCTCGAACGCGAGCTGGAGCGCGGCGACCTGATCGAGGACGCCGTGCTCACCCTGGCCACCGCCGACGAGCCGACGCTGATCCCGGGGCAGCAGTCCCAGCAGGCCTGACGCCCGGCGCCGCGCAACCCGACTCCAGGAAACTGACTTGTGAGTGAGTGCTCACTCACTTACTATGTCCCGGTGACCCCGCGTGCCCCCTCGATGACCCCCGCCGACCGCCGTCGGGCGATCCTCGAGGCCGTCGTCCCGCTGCTCGTCGAGTACGGCGGCGACCTCACCACCCGCCGGATCGCCGAGGCGGCGGGAGTCGCCGAGGGCACCCTGTTCCGGGTCTTCCCCGACAAGGCGGCGCTGATGCTGGCCGCCGCCGAACACGTGATGGCACCCCCCGGGGGCGCGGAGGAGTTCTCGCGCTCCCTCGACGGCGTCGACGACCTGCGCGACCGGGTGCGCCTCACCACCGACCGGATGATCGCCGCGATGGCCCGGATCAGCCCGGTGCTGATGGCGATCCGCGGGCACCTGCCCAAGGACGTCGGCCCCGGCTCCGCCGAGGGGCCACCCGAGTTCGTCCGTCGCGCCAACCGCGACCTGCTGGCGATGCTGGCCGGGGTGTTCGAACCCCACCGCGACCGGCTCCGGGTCGAGCCCGAGACCGCCGCGCTGGTGCTGCGCAGCATCGTCTTCGGTGCCCATCACCCCGGCATGGACGCCGGCGCCACGCTCACTCCCGACCAGATCGCCGACATCGTCGTCGGCGGCGTACTCACCCAGGAGGGTGACTGATGCTCCTCAAGCTGCTGCGCGACTCGCTCGCGCCGTACCGGGCCTGGCTGGGCGCCGTCGTGGCGTTCCAGTTCGTCGGCACCGTGGCCGTGCTCTACCTGCCCTCGCTCAACGCCGACATCATCGACCAGGGCGTCGCCACCGGCGACACGGGCCGGATCCTCCAGCTCGGCGCGGTGATGCTGGCCATCTCGGTGCTGCAGATCGTCTGCTCTGTGTCCGCGGTCTGGTTCGGTGCCCGCACCGCGATGGCCTTCGGCCGCGACGTGCGCCGCGACCTCTTCCACCAGGTCGGCTCGTTCAGCCAGCGTGAGCTCCAGCAGTTCGGCGCGCCGAGCCTGATCACCCGCAACACCAACGACGTCCAGCAGGTGCAGATGCTGGTGCTGATGAGCTGCACGATGCTGATCTCGGCGCCGATCATGATGGTCGGCGGGATCATCATGGCGATGCGCCAGGACCTCGGTCTCTCGTGGCTGCTGGTGGTCATCGTGCCGGTGCTGTTCCTCGTCGTCGGCGTGATCGTGCGCCAGATGGTGCCGGGCTTCCGGCAGATGCAGACCCGCATCGACGAGGTGAACCGGATCCTGCGCGAGCAGATCACCGGCGTCCGGGTGGTGCGCGCCTTCGTGCGCGAGCCGCACGAGGCCGAGCGGTTCGCCGAGGCCAACAGCCAGCTGACGTCGGTGGCGATCACCGTCGGACGCTGGCTGGCGGGGATGTTCCCGGCGGTGCTGCTGGTGGTCAACGTGGCCGGGGTGGCCGTGCTGTGGTTCGGCGGGCACCGGGTCGACAGCGGCCAGATGCAGGTCGGCTCGCTGACCGCGTTCCTGTCCTACCTGATGCAGATCCTGATGTCGGTGATGATGGCCACCTTCATGCTGATGATGATCCCGCGCTCGGCGGTGAGCGCCGACCGGATCGTCGAGGTGCTCGAGACGGACTCCTCCGTCGTCCCGCCCAGGGAGCCGGTCACCGTCCGGGAGACGCCCGGCACCCTGGAGTTCGACGGCGTGGACTTCGCCTACCCCGGCGCGGACGAGCCGGTGCTGCACGGCGTCGACTTCGCGGTGCAGCCGGGCCAGACGGTGGCCGTGATCGGCTCCACCGGCTCCGGAAAGTCAACCCTGGTCAACCTGGTGCCCCGGCTCTTCGACGCCACCGGCGGCACGATCCGGGTCGCGGGGGTCGACGTACGGCGCCTCGACCCCGAGCTGCTCTGGGGCTCGATCGGACTGGTGCCCCAGCAGGCCTTCCTGTTCTCCGGCACGATCCGCAGCAACCTGCAGCACGGTGCGCCGGACGCCACCGACGAGGAGATGTGGACGGCCCTCGGGATCGCCCAGGCTCGTGACTTCGTGTCCGGGCTGGCCGAGGGCATCGACGCGCCGGTCGCCCAGGGTGGCACCAACTTCTCCGGTGGCCAGCGACAACGGCTGGCCATCGCCCGGGCGCTGATCCGGCGCCCGGAGATCTACCTGTTCGACGACTCCTTCTCCGCCCTCGACCTGGCCACCGACGCCCGCCTTCGGGCGGCGCTGCGGCCGGTCACCCGGGAGGCGACGGTGCTGATCGTGGCGCAGCGGGTGTCCACGATCCGTGACGCCGACCTGATCCTGGTGCTCGAGGACGGCGTGATCGTGGGGCGCGGCACGCACGACGAGCTGCTCGCCGACAACCCCACCTACCAGGAGATCGTCGCGTCCCAGCTGACCGCGGAGGAGGCGGCATGAGCACACCCGAGCTGAAGAAGACCGAACGCATCCAGGCCGGCCCCGGACACGGCCGCGGCCCCTTCGGGGGCGGCATGGTGGGGCAGAAGGCGATGACCTTCGGGCCGTCCGCCAAGCGGCTGATCCGGCGGATGGGTCCGGAGCGGGTCAAGGCCGGCGCGGTCGTCGCACTGGCCGTGGTGAGCGTGGTGCTCACCGCGTTCGGCCCGCGGATCCTGGGCCGGGCCACCGACCTGATCTTCTCCGGGTTCGTGGGTCGGGGGATTCCTGCAGGGGTGACCAAGGCCGAGGCCGTCGCCCGGCTGCGGGCCGCCGGCGACGGGACCCGTGCCGACATGCTGGCCAACATGGACGTCGTACCCGGGCAGGGCGTCGACTTCGGTGCCGTCGGCCAGGTGCTGATGCTGGTGCTGTCGGTGTACGCCGCGGCCTCGCTGCTGGCCTGGCTGCAGGGCTACCTGCTCAACGACGTGGTCCAGGGCACCGTCTTCCGGATGCGCTCCGACGTCGAGGACAAGGTCAACCGGCTGCCCCTGGGCTACTTCGACCGCCAGCCCCGCGGCGAGCTGCTGTCGCGGGTCACCAACGACATCGACAACGTCAGCCAGGCCCTGCAGCAGACGATGAGCCAGCTGCTCACGTCGCTGCTCACCGTGGTCGCGGTGCTGTCGATGATGTTCTGGATCTCGCCGACGCTGGCGTTGGTGGCACTGGTGTCGGTGCCGTTGTCGATGGTGCTCGCCGGCCAGGTCATGAAGCGCTCGCAGGGGCTGTTCGTGACCCAGTGGCGGCGTACCGGCACCCTCAACGCGCACATCGAGGAGACCTTCTCCGGGCACAACCTGGTCAAGGTCTTCGGTCGCCAGCACGAGGTGGAGGAGGTCTTCGCCCGCGAGAACGACGAGCTCTACACGGCGTCGTTCGGGGCGCAGTTCGTCTCCGGGCTGATCATTCCGATCATGATGTTCATCGGAAACCTCAACTACGTCGTGATCGCGGTGCTCGGCGGCCTGCGGGTCGCCAGCGGCACGATGAGCCTGGGTGACGTGCAGGCGTTCATCCAGTACACCCGGCAGTTCACCCAGCCCCTCACCCAGGTGGCCTCGATGATGAACCTGCTGCAGTCGGGGGTCGCCTCGGCCGAGCGGGTCTTCGAGCTGCTCGACGCGGAGGAGGAGTCGGTCGACGCGCCGGCCGCGGCCGAGCCGACCGGGCGGCGTCGCGGCGAGGTGGTGTTCGAGCACGTCGCGTTCTCCTACCAGCCCGACGTACCGCTCATCGAGGACCTGTCCCTGGTGGCCAGCCCGGGCCAGACGGTCGCCATCGTCGGGCCCACCGGCGCCGGCAAGACGACCCTGGTCAACCTGGTGATGCGCTTCTACGAGCTGCGCAGTGGCCGGATCACCCTCGACGGCGCCGACATCGCGTCGCTGCCGCGCGCCGAGCTCCGCGGCCAGACCGGCATGGTGCTCCAGGACGCCTGGCTCTTCGGGGGCAGCATCCGCGACAACATCGCCTACGGCTCTCCCGACGCGTCGGAGGAGCAGATCCTGGCCGCCGCGCGGGCGACGTTCGTGGACCGGTTCGTGCACTCGCTGCC
>JBBQRV010000249.1:0-5098 GCA_038214475.1 Propionibacteriales bacterium
GAGCCGCTGCTCGACATCATCCCGATGCTCAAGCGACCCGCCGACGGCGCCATGATCACCCAGTTCGACTACCCCACCTGTGAGGCTCTCGGGCTGATCAAGATGGACTTCCTGGGGCTGCGCAACCTCACCGTCCTCGACGACGCGCTGATCAACATCGAGGCCAACGCGGGCGAGACGATCGTGCTCGAGGAGCTCGAGCTCACCGACGACCCCACCTACCAGCTGCTCCAGCGTGGCGACACCCTCGGCGTGTTCCAGCTCGACGGTGGACCGATGCGTTCGCTGCTGCGCTCGATGCGCCCGGACGCCTTCGAGGACATCTCGGCCGTGGGCGCGCTCTACCGGCCGGGTCCGATGGGCGCCGACTCGCACAACAAGTACGCCCGTCGCAAGACCGGGCGCGAGGAGGTCACCCCGATCCACCCGGAGCTGGCCGAGCCGCTCTCGGAGATCCTCGGCGAGACCTACGGCCTGATCGTCTACCAGGAGCAGGTGATGGCGATCGCGCAGAAGCTCGCCGGCTACACCCTGGGCCAGGCCGACCTGCTGCGCCGCGCGATGGGCAAGAAGAAGAAGGAGGAGCTCGACAAGCAGTTCGTCGCCTTCTCCGGCGGCATGACCGAACGTGGCTACTCGATGAGCGCGGTCAAGACGCTGTGGGACATCCTGCTGCCCTTCTCCGACTACGCGTTCAACAAGGCGCACTCCGCGGCGTACGGACTGGTGTCGTACTGGACCGCCTACCTCAAGGCCAACTACCCGGCCGAGTACATGGCCGCGCTCCTGACGTCGGTGAAGGACGACAAGGACAAGATGGCCATCTACCTCAACGAGTGCCGACGGATGAAGATCCAGGTGCTGCCGCCCGACGTCAACGAGTCGGCGGCGAACTTCACCCCGGTCGGCCACGACATCCGGTTCGGGCTGACCGCCATCCGCAACGTCGGGCACCACGTGGTCGACGCGATCGTGAACGCGCGGCGTGAGAAGGGCCGCTACGCGGACTTCAACGACTTCATGGAGAAGGTCCCGGCGCTGGTCTGCAACAAGCGGATGATCGAGTCGCTGGTCAAGGCCGGCGCGTTCGACGAGATGAAGCACAAGCGCCGGGCCCTGGTGGCGATCCACGAGACCGCCGTCGACCAGTACGTCGACATCAAGAAGAACGAGGCCATCGGCCAGGACTCCCTCTTCGGCGGTCTCGACGACGACGGCAGCACCGGCTTCGGCATCTCCGTGGCCATCCCGGACATCGATGACTGGGACAAGATGACGCTGCTGGGCCACGAGCGGGAGATGCTGGGGCTCTACGTCTCCGACCATCCGCAGCTCGGCCTCGAGCACGTGCTGGCCAACGGCTCCGACTGCACCGTCGGCCAGCTGATGCTCGACGAGGAGCGCGCCGACGGCTCGCCGATCACCATCTCCGGGTTGATCACCTCGGTGCAGCGCAAGATCACCAAGCGTGGGGACGCGTGGGCGATGGTGACCCTCGAGGACCTCGACGGGGCCATCGACGTACTGCTGTTCCCGAGCTCCTACCAGCTGGCGAGCACCTATCTCAGCGAGGACTCCATCATCACGGTGAAGGGCCGGCTCTCGCGCAGCAAGGACGTGCCCGAGATCCACGGCCAGGAGGTCAGCGTCCCCGACCTCTCCGACGGGCCCAGCGGGCCGGTGGTGATCACCCTGCCCTCCACCCGGTGCACCGGTCCCGTGGTCGAGCAGCTCAAGGACGTGCTGGGCACCCACCCGGGCATGACCGAGGTCCACCTCAAGCTGCTCAACCGCACCTCGACCACCCTGCTTCGCCTCGACGACCGGCTCCGGGTCACCCCCGACCCGGCCCTGTTCGCGGACCTCAAGCACCTGCTGGGGCCCGGATGCCTGGGCTGAGCAGCACCGTGCCGTCCTTGCCGACCACCGAGACCGGGCAGCCGCCGGACCGTGCCGGCGCCTCCGGGCGCCGGGTCGTCCTCGACGTGCTGCTGATCCTGTCCCTGTTCGGGCTCGCCGGCGCCGGTGCCGGGGTGTTGTGGGAGCGGCTCTGGACCCCGCCCGCGGGGGTGGCCTACCAGCAGGCCTGGGTGCTCGACGGCGACGGGCTGACCCACGACTTCGCGGGCACCGGGATCTACGCGGCCCTCGCGGTGGGTCTCGGGCTCGTGCTCGGCCTGGTCGTGGCCTGGCTGATCGACCGCAACGAGGTGGCCACCCTGGTCGCGATCACCGCCGGATCGGTGCTGGCCGGCTGGCTGATGTACGTCGTGGGGGTGCACCTCGGCCCGCCGGACCCCCAGATCGCCGCCCGCACCGCCGAGGACCTGACCGCGATCCCGGGTGCGCTCGAGGTGCACGGCAAGGGAGCCTTCCTGGCCTGGCCCTTCGGGTCGCTGGCCGGTGCCTCGGCCGTGTTCCTGCTGGTGCTGCGCGGCCACGACCACGACTGAGCCCGGCCGCTCGACGCGCCGTCGAGGACGGTCGCGACACGTCCGGTGACGATTTGGTGAAGCCCGGGCCGCCGGGGTCGGCCACGGGTAGGCTCGGCGCAGCATCGACGGGGGATGTCCCTTTCGAGCGCCGTCATCACGCCGCACTCCAGGGGGAGCCCGCCATGTCCGACCACCTTCCGCCCGAGGGCCAGTCCGAGATTCTCGAATCCGGTGGTGGCCGGGCGGCCCCTGCGACCGGCGGCCGAGGTGGCCGCCGGACCGCTGCCATCGCCGGCGCGCTGGTGGGCGGGGTCGCCGTGCTCGGTGGCGCTGCCTGGGCCGCCAACTGGTACCTGTCGTCCGGCCCGTCCGCAGCCGAGGTGCTGCCGGCGACGACCCTGGGCTACGTCGAGATCAACCTCGACCCGAGCGGCAGTCAGAAGATCGCCGCCCTCGAGACCCTGAAGAAGTTCCCGGCGTTCGAGGACAACCTCGACCTCGGCACCAAGGACGACATCCGGGCCAAGGTGTGGGAGCTGGTGCAGAAGGACGGCACCTGCCCGGACCTCGACTACGCCGACGACATCTCGCCGTGGCTGGGCGACCGGATCGCGGTCGCCGCCGTCGACGACGGCAGTGACACCCCGGTGCCGGTGGTCGCGGTCGAGGTCGCCGACGCCGGCAAGGCTGCCGACGGCCTCGACGCCCTCCTGGGCTGCGACGGCGGGACCGACGCCGGCTACGTGATCAAGGACGGCTGGGCGCTGATCGCAGAGACCGAGAAGGACGCCCAGTCCGCCGTCGACGCAGCTGCGAAGAGCAGCCTCGAGTCCGACGCCGACTTCCAGCGGATCACCGGTGCAGCCGGCGGGGACGGCATCATGTCCATGTACGCCGCCCCGGCGGTCGACGCCAAGCTCGCCGACTCGATGTCGGGCCTGTTCGACTCGGCCGACCTCGGCGCGGTCCCCGGCGGCGCCGACGCCTCCGTGGCCTCGGACGAGATGCGGTCGCAGCTCGAGGGCTTCAAGGGCGCCGCGATGAAGGTCCGTTTCGCCGACGGCTCGGTGGAGGCCGAGTTCGCGGGTGGCTTCCCGGAGAGCAAGCTCGGGTCCAGCGTGCGCAAGGCGCTGGCCGAGGGCGCCGGTGACGACGTGGTCGGCACCCTGCCCGACGACACCGCGCTGGCCTTCGGCTCCGCGGTGGCGCCGGGCTGGTTCGACGCTGTGCTCGAACAGGTCGGCACCACCCTGGGCGACCTGGGGAGCGTCGCCGACATGCTGGCCGAGAGCGCGCCCCAGACCGGCCTCCAGCTGCCCGAGGACGCGGAGACCCTGACCGGGGACTCGCTCGCGCTCGCCGTGAGCGGCGGCGTCGACGTCGAGGCCCTGGTCAACAGCCAGGATCCCACCCAGCTCGCGGCCGGCCTCAAGGTGAAGGGTGACGCGGCAGCCATCGAGAGCGTGCTCGACAAGCTCCGCACCGCGATGGGCGGTGACCCGTCGCAGCTGGCCTCGGCCAGCGACGGCGACTTCGTCGGGATCGGGCTCAACCAGGACTACGCCGACGCCCTGGTGGCCGACGGCGGACTGGGGGGCACCGCCACCTTCAAGGGGGTGCTTCCGGACGCCGGCAAGTCCTCGAGCCTGCTCTTCCTCGACGTCGACGCCGGCAACGACTGGCTGGTCACCGCGCTCGAGGACCTGGGCGCGCCCCAGGACACCATCGACAACGTCAAGCCGTTCCGTGCGCTCGGGATCGCCGGCTGGTCCGACGATGACCTGTGGCACGGCAAGCTGAGGCTCACCACCGACTGAGCCGTCAGCCCCGGCCGATCCGGGCCGTGGTCGCCTCGGTGACCCGGACCAGGTCGGCCGGAGCGAGCTCCAGGTCGAGCCCGCGGCGGCCGCCCGACACCAGGATCGTCTGCTGGGTCAGGGCCGACTCGTCGAGCACGGTCGGATGCCGACGCTTCTGGCCGACGGGGGAGATCCCGCCCACGACGTAGCCCGTGGCGCGCTCGGCCGCCGCCTGGTCCGCCAGCTGCGCCCTGCTGCCACCCAGCCGCCCGCGCGAGCGCCTTGAGGTCGAGCTGCCCGGACACCGGCACCACGGCCACCACGAGAGCGCCGTCGAGGCTCACCATCAGGGTCTTGAACACCCGGTCGGGGGCGACGCCGAGCGCCTGCGCGGCCTCCAGGCCGTACGACGTGGCGCGCGGGTCGTGCGCGTAGGGGTGCAGGGTGTGCGCGACCCCCGCGGCGGTGAGCGCCACGGTCGCCGGCGTGCCTCCGGGCGACCGGCGGGCCATCAGTTCGGGCTCCACCGGTTCCGGGCCACGTCGGTGGCCGGCAGCGACGGCACCGCCCGCATGGTGCGGATCTCGCGGGTCAGCATGTCGGAGACCAGCGCCAGCCGGACCGCGGCCGACTCGGCCTCGAGCAGGTCCTGGCGCTGGCGCATGGTGAGCAGGCAGGTTGCCGCCAGGCTCCAGGACAGGTACGTCGGGTCGCGGGGGAGGTCACCCACGAGCACCTCCGCCGAGCTGACCTCCGACAGGGTGAGCCGGTAGGCCTCGAAGATCGCCAGCGCGTCGTCGACGGTCTGCGGGCGGACCGCACCCTCGGTGTCGTCGAGCCGCTCGACGGTCCCCTCCAGGACCG
>JBBQRV010000250.1:0-5082 GCA_038214475.1 Propionibacteriales bacterium
GCTCAACGAGCCCGGCGGGCGGGCGACTGACATGGCCGCGCGCGCGGGAATCACTCGCCAGTCGATGGGCGAGATCATCCGCGAGATGGTGGCGCTGGGGATCCTCGAGATGCGGCCCGACCCGCACGACCGCCGCGCCAAGCTGGTGACCTACACCAAGCCCGGGCTTGAGCACGCACGCAGCGGCTTCCAGCACATCATCGACCTCGAGAGGCGGTTCGCCGACGAGTTCGGCGACGAAGAGTACGAGATCGTGCGAAGCGTACTTGGGCGGCTGGTCCAACTGCTCGACGAGATCGCGGAGGAATGACACCCCATGCCGCGCATCTGGGGCGAGTGAGTTCAGTGACCCAAGCCGCCAACGACAGTGTCCGGATGTGCCCAGCCACCCTGTCCGCCGCCCGAGCACGCCCAATCTGGGTGGAATGCAGCGGGGTTCTCGGTCTGGGGAGCCGGACCGTGGCCTCAATGAGACCTTGTACGAGAGGTGCCGCTAGCTTGCGGGCTGATGTTGGACGCTCGTCCCCTATGACCGGTCCGGGTGGCGTCGCCGGGAAGGGGCCGTTCTACGGCCCGTTCTGCCCACGATCTTCTCTCCGCTGCCGTACCCGTCGCCCACTCCGACCACCTCCCCTGATCATTGATCCCATTGACGATCTAGGGGACCACAATCCTCTTCAGGTACCGTCCTTCCTGGCGGACTCTGTGCGGAATGGGGGTCACACCCTCTCTGAACTGCGCAAACGCGCCGATTCACACGTTGAAGCGGAACTCCACCACGTCGCCGTCGGCCATCAGGTAGTCCTTGCCCTCCATGCGCACCTTGCCGGCCTCCTTGGCCTTCTGCATGGAGCCGAGGCCGATCAGGTCGTCGAAGGAGACCACCTCGGCCTTGATGAAGCCGCGCTGGAAGTCGGTGTGGATGACGCCGGCGGCCTCGGGGGCGGTGGCGCCCTTGAGGATCGTCCAGGCCCGCGTCTCCTTGGGGCCGGCAGTCAGGTAGGTCTGCAGCCCGAGGGTGCCGAAGCCGACCCGGGCCAGCACGTCGAGCCCCGGCTCGTCGACGCCCATCTCGGCCAGCATGGCGCGGGCCTCGTCGTCGTCACCGAGCTCGACCAGCTCGGACTCGAACTTCGCGTCCAGGAAGATCGCCTCACTGGGGGCGACGAGGGCGCGCATCTTGTCCTTGAGCGCCTCGTCGGACAGCTCGTCGGCGTCGCAGTTGAAGACGTAGATGAACGGCTTGGCGGTCAGCAGCGAAAGCTCTCGCACCAGCGAACGGTCAAGGGAGGTCGCGATGATCGGCGTACCGGCCTCGAGGTGGGCCAGGGCCTCCTTGGCGGCCTCCAGGTGCGCGACCATCGCCTTGTTGCCGCGCGCCTCCTTCTCCAGCCGCGGCACCGCCTTCTCCACCGTCTGCAGGTCGGCCAGGATCAGCTCGGTCTGGATCGTGGAGATGTCGTTGGCCGGGTTTACCTCACCGTCGACGTGGGTGACGTCCTCGTCGCGGAACACCCGGGTCACCTGGCAGATCGCCGACGACTCCCGGATGTGGGAGAGGAACTTGTTGCCCAGGCCCTCGCCCTGCGAGGCACCGGCGACGATGCCGGCGATGTCGACGAACTCGACGGTCGCCGGCAGGATCTTGGCCGACCCGAACACCTCGGCCAGCTGCGGCAGCCGCTCGTCGGGGACGCCGACCACGCCGACGTTCGGCTCGATGGTCGCGAACGGGTAGTTCGCGGCGAGGACGTCGTTCTTGGTCAGGGCGTTGAAGAGGGTCGACTTGCCCGCGTTGGGGAGACCGACGATACCGATGGTGAGTGCCACGGGGCGCGAGTCTACGGTCGGGCGCCCCCGGCACCCGAATCCCGCCCTGCCACCACCCGTCCGGACGCGAAATTCTGGGGTCGAGTTCGGGCGCGAGTGAGCGTACCGTCCCCCCATGGCCACGTTGGGTGAACGTTTTGCGCGCGCTCTCGCGGACCGCGACCACGAGGCGCTCGGGGCACTGTTGGCGGACCGCATCGACTTCCGAGGCCTCACTCCGGGTCGTTCCTGGGCGGCCGAGACCCGGGCCGAGGTGCACGAGATCCTGCTCGGCAACTGGTTCGAGGAGACCGACCGGATCGAGGAGCTCGCCCATCTGGAGTCGGGGGACCCCGTGGGCGACACCTCACGGGTCGGCTACCGCTTCCACCTGGTGAACGCCGACGGGCCTCAGGTCGTGGAGCAGCAGGCCTACTACCGTGCCGTCGACGGACGCGTCGACTACCTGCGCGTCGTCTGCTCGGGGTTCCGGGCCCGCACCTAGAGGACGACGGTCCGGAACCGCGGCTCGGCCACCGCCTCCCCCGCCATCGATCCCAGGAGCTCCCGCAGCGAGGCCACCGCCCTCGCGCCGTGCCGGCGAGCCAGTCGTCGCTCGGTCCGGCGGTGGTGCACCGCTGCCGCGGCCAGGGCACCGCGACCGCGCTCGGTGAGCTGTACCGGACGGGCCCGGGCGTCGTCGGGGTCCGCCCGCCGGCACACGTAGCCGCGGGACTCCATGTCGTCGACGACCTGGGCGCCCCGCTGCTTCGTGACACCCAGCCGGCCGGCGAGGGCACTCACGGTCATCGGCCCCTCCGCCAGCACCCGGAAGACGAAGCCGTCGGCACTGCGTACGTCGTCGTACCCCTCCGCCGCCAGTGCGGCATGCAGCTCTCGCACGAGCTCGTCGAACGCGAGCGCCACGAGGATGCCCAGGTCAGGTCGTGCCTGTCGTCCCATGGAAAACATTGTAGACAAGATCACTTGGACAAGTTACCTTGTCTATATGACTACCACCACCCTCCTCCTGCCGGCTGAGTCCGCCCTCCAGTTCTCCCTGCCCGGCCTCCAGTTCACCGCGATGGCCTCCCCCAGTCGTGGCAGCGCCCAGCTGTGCACGTGGCGGCTCACCGTGTCGGCCGGCCTCACCTCCCCCACCGGCCACACCCTGGACCGCGACGAGGTGTTCATGGTGACCTCGGGCAGCCTCCGGATCCGCGACGGTCTGCCGATCGCCGGCCCCGGCGACACCGTGGTCGTCCCGGCCGGCGAGCTGATCCAGGTGTCAAACCCGGGCCCTGTCGAGGCGACGGCGTACGTCGCGGTGCCCGCCGGCTTCTCGCCGCGCACCGAGGAGGGCACGGTCATCGACACCCCACCCTGGGCGGTGTGACCGGCCCTGACCGGTCACTGACAGATCGGTGACAGCGCGCTCCCCGAGAGTCGAGTTCAGACCACACTCGAGGAGAACCATGCACATCATCGACGAGCCCGCCCGCCCCCTGGTCCGACGTCTCGAACCCGAGGTGCTCGCCGCGCACCGGCTGCCCGACGGCCGGTGCGCCCGGCTCCGCGCCCTGCACCCCGGCGAGACCGACACGATCCAGGCCGTGTTCGACCAGATGTCGGGCCAGTCCCGCTTCCTGCGCTTCCACTCCCCCACGCCCCGGCTCACCCGGGGCGCGCTGCGCGCGCTCGCCGCCGTCGAGCCGGGCCGGCACCTCGCCGTCGTCGCCGAGGTGCAGGACCACCCGGTCGCGGTCGCCCGCTGGGTGCGACTGGCCGGCGAACCGGGCGCCGCGGAGCTGGCCGCCGACGTGGCCGATCGCTACCAGGGCGCCGGCCTCGGCCGGGCGCTGGCGGCACAGCTGGCGCTCAGTGCGGGCCGGGCCGGGATCCGCCACTTCCGCTGCTCGGTGCACCCGGAGAACCGGACGACGCAGGCATTCCTGAGCCGGCTCGGTGCGCGCCGCGACCCCCACGAGCCCGACGACCTGCTGCTGCCGGTCGGGGTCTTCACGACCCAGACCGGCCTGGCGGTCGTACCTCGGCCGCGCCGCGGCGCCTGAGGGTCCGGCTCCGGGCTCAGCGGTGCAGCAGCGCTACGGCACCCTCGGGACCGCTGGCCCAGCAGGCGCCGTCGTGGGTGCACTGCACGGCGTCGTACGCCGCGGTGTCGAACGTCGTCCAGCTGCGCCCCCCGTTGCGGGTCACGTCGCTGCCGGTGGGGCCCACCGCGACCGCGGTGTCGCGGGCGCCGTGGAGCCAGTCGACACCGGAGCGGTACCCACCCAGGTCCCCGCCCCCGGACCAGTGCCGGCCACCGTCGCGGGTGCGGGCGGACATGTCGACGCCGTTGTCGGGCGCCAGGTAGTCACCACCCACCGCGATCCCCAAACGGGGGTTGCGGAACGACAACGAGAAGACTCCGCCTGCGTCGGAGGCCGGGATCGTCGACGCGGAGACCGTCCAGGTGTGACCGCGGTCGCGGGAGTGGAAGACCCGGGCCGCGGCACCGCCCGAGGCCAGCCACACGTCGCGGGCTCCGGAGGTGACCAGGCAGGTGCCGCTGGCCGCGAAGCCGAACTCCCCGGGTACGGCGTCCGGCATGCCGGCCGGGTCGACCACCGACCAGGTGGCGCCGGCGTCGTTCGTCTCGATCACCCGGAACCGGCCGTCCACCGGGTCGCTCATCGCCACCCCGTGGCGTCCGCCGGGCCACATCGCCATGCAGTCGTAGAACGCCGCCGGGTCGTCGTTCACGAACGTGAGCTCCCAGCTGGCCCCGCCGTCGCGGGTGCGATAGATCCGGCTGGTGTCGGCCTCACCGATGGCGAGGACCTGCACGTGCCGGGCGTCGGTGGCCTCGACGTCGCGGAACAGCAGCCCGGTGGTGCCGGGCGGGCTGACGTCCTGCCAGGTCCGGCCCCCGTCGGAGGTCTTCCAGACGCCGCCGTCGCTGCCACCCACCCACGCGTGGCGACGGTCGAGGGCGTCCAGGCCGCGCAGCTGCTGGGTGGTGCCGACGTCCACGCTGCGCCAGGCCGGCAGGCCGTGGTGGCCGTGGTGGCCGGGGTGGTGACCGCCGGCCGCCGCGACCGGCACGGTGGCCAGCGCGGAGGTGACGAGCAGTGGAAGGGCCAGTGGAAGAGCCAGTGGAAGAGCCAGGACACCGAGGAGTCTGCGCATGTTGGCCACCTTGGCCCGCCCGGACGCGGTTGTCCAGAGACCGGACAGTCCCGTGGCGAAACCCTGGGGAGGGGTTTCGCC
>JBBQRV010000251.1:0-5072 GCA_038214475.1 Propionibacteriales bacterium
GAGTTCTTCCGCGACGACGTGACCCTGCTCGGCCAGCTCACCGGGCGTGACCTCGGGGCCTGGTCGGGCCTCCCCGTCGGCCGACCCGTCGGCTGACCCGCCGTTTCGGCCTGCCGCTGCGGCTGATGCCGAGGAAGTAGGCTGCCAGCGTGCAGGCCTACCTCGATCTCGTCCAGCGGATCCTCGACGAAGGAGTCGAGAAGGCCGATCGCACCGGCACCGGCACCCGCAGCGTCTTCGGTCACCAGATGCGCTTCGACCTGCGCGAGGGCTTCCCGCTGGTCACCACCAAGAAGGTGCACACCCGCTCGGTCTTCGCCGAGCTGCTGTGGTTCCTGCGCGGCGACACCAACGTGAAGTGGCTTCGTGAGCGAGGCGTCACGATCTGGGACGAGTGGGCCGACGACCACGGGGACCTGGGGCCCGTCTACGGCTACCAGTGGCGCAGCTGGCCCGCGCCCGACGGCTCGCACGTCGACCAGGTCGCCCAGCTGGTCGAGAACCTGCGCCACGATCCCGACTCCCGACGGCACATCGTGAGTGCCTGGAACGTCGCCGACATCCCGCAGATGGCGCTCGCCCCGTGCCACGCGTTCTTCCAGTTCTACGTCGCGCCGTCGGACACGGGGCCGGGCCGGCTGAGCTGCCAGCTCTACCAGCGCAGCGCCGACGTGTTCCTGGGAGTGCCGTTCAACATCGCGTCCTACGCCCTGCTCACCCACCTGGTGGCCCAGGTGGCCGGCCTCGAGGTGGGCGACTTCGTGCACACGCTGGGCGACGCCCACCTCTACGTCAACCACCTCGACCAGGCCCGGCTGCAGCTGACCCGGGAGCCGCGGCCGTTGCCCACGCTGCACCTGGATCCCTCCGTGACCGAGATCGACGGCTTCGACCTCGAGCACCTCGAGGTGCGCGGCTACGACCCGCACCCGGGGATCAGGGCACCGATCGCGGTATGACCCGGATCGTGCTGGTCGCGGCGGTCGCCGAGAACGGCGTGATCGGTCGCGACGGGGAGCTGCCCTGGCACCTGCCCGAGGACTTCGCGCACTTCAAGGCCACCACCCTCGGGCACACGCTGCTGATGGGCAGGGCGACGTACGAGTCGATCGGGCGGCCGCTGCCCGGCCGCACCACCGTGGTGCTGACCCGCGACCCGGACTGGACGGCCGAGGGGGTGCTGGTGGCGCACGACCTCGAGGACGCCCTGGCGCTGGCCGCCGGGCTCCCGGGCGATGTGATGGTGGTCGGTGGCGCCCAGGTGTACGCCGCCGCACTGCCGGTCGCGACCCACCAGGTGCTCACCGAGGTGCACCAGTCGCCCGAGGGTGACACCACCTACCCGTCGTGGGACCGCGACCAGTGGGTCGAGGAGCGCCGGGAGCCCGGCGCCGGCTTCGACCTGGTCTGGTGGGCACGCGCCGTCCCTGCTTCCTGATCGGCTGCCTGGTCAGCCTCTCGAGAGCGCGCTGTCCAGCGCGTCGAGCCACCAGTCGAACGACTGCTCGGCTGGGCGGGCCATCCCGAAGCCGTCTCTTGCCTCGAGCACGGCCCAGCCGACCAGTCCCGCACGCAGGGCACGGGTGGCGTCGACCAGGGCAGCCTCGGACAGGCCGTAGCCGGACAGCACCGCGAAGACCACGTCGGTGACCTCCGTGCGGGCCGCCACCTCTTCCGCGTCCCCCGGCAGCGGCGCCGGCTGCACCGCGGTCGCGGCGGCGGGGGAGGCGGACGCCCATTGCCGGTAGGCGTGCGCCACGGCGCGCAGTGCGTCGCCGCGGGAGCGGCCGACCGCAGCGCCGGCGAGCACGGCTGCCAGGTCGCGCCGGGCCCGCAGGGACAGCAACCGCCGCAGCGCCGGCAGCCCGTCGACGTGCTTGTAGAGGCTGGGGGTGCGGATGCCCAGCTCGGCAGCCACGGCAGCCATCGTGAGGGCCTCGAGGCCGTCCTCGTCGGCCAGCCGGGCAGCCGCCTCGACCACCCGCTCGGGGGTGACCCCGGCCCTAGGCATCGACAGCCGTCGTGCGGGCGAAGTCCACCAGGGCCGGCGCGACCAGGTCGGGCCGCTGGCTGTGCGGGTAGTGACCCGACTCGGGCACCATCAGCACCTCGGCGTGCAGTCGCTCGCCGATCCAGGCGGCCTCGGCGGGTCGGGGAAGTCCTTGTCGAGCTCGCCCATCACCACCAGGGCCGGAGCCTGCACACCCGGCAGGTGCTGCTCGGCGATGTCGTGGGTGGTGCCGAGCACGGTGCGCGAGAACGCCCGCGCGTGTCCGGGCCGGCCGAGAGAGGCGTACACGGCCGCCAGGTGGTCAGCGTGGTCGGCCGGGTGACGACCGGCGTAGAGCGAGGGCAGGTAGGCCTTCCAGGTCGCCCGGACCCACCACGGCTGCATCAGCACCCGGAGCAGCCCCCGCAGCGCCAGGTTGACCGCGGGCTGGCGGGCGAAGGGCCCGAGCAGGACGAGTCCCCGCACCAGGTCGGGCCTGCGGGCGGCGGCGACGATGGCCGCCGCGGCGCCCATGGAGTGCCCCACGAGCAGCGCGGGACCGCCGAGCTCCTCGACCAGTGCGATCAGGTCACTGGCGGCGGCCTCGTCGTCGTAGCTGTCGAAGTCGGTGTCGCTGTCGCCGTGCCCACGTGGCTCGGCGCAGGCGACCCGGAAACCGGCATCGGCGAGGGCCGGTGCGACGAAGCGGTACGTCGAGCGCAGGTCGCCCATGCCCGAGAGACAGAGGACCAGGGGACCGGAGCCGCGGACGTCGTACCCGATCCGGCCGGTGGGGCGTTGCAGAAAGTGAGTGTCCATAGCCCATAGGCTAATAGCATTAGCCTCGTCGGTCAAGGGCAGTTCCACGTCCTTCGGCCACCCGGGGCGCTCGGGCGCTAGCCTTGCCCCATGACCTCCGCAGCCCCCGACGCGCCGTTCGGCCACATGCTGACGGCGATGGCGACCGCGTTCCACGACGACGGCAGCGTCGACGCCGAGGGCACCGCACGGATCGCCGCACACCTCGTCGCGCACGGCCACGACGGCGTCGTGGTCTCGGGCACCACCGGCGAGTCGCCCACCACGACCGTGGCCGAGGACGGGCTGATCCTGGCCGCCGTCAAGGACGCGGTCGGTGACCGCGCCAGCGTGGTCGCCGGCGTCGGCACCAACGCCACGGCGCACTCGGTCGAGCTGGCCCGGCAGGCGGAGAAGATCGGCGCCGACGCGGTGCTGCTGGTCACCCCCTACTACAACAAGCCCAGCCAGGCCGGCGTCCTGCACCACTTCACCACCGTCGCGGAGTCGAGCAGGCTGCCCGTGATGCTCTACGACGTGCCCGGCCGTACCGGCACCGCCATCGCCCTCGACACCTACGCCCGCGCGATCGAGCTCGACACCGTGGTCGCGGTCAAGGACGCGGTGGGTGACTACGCCCGCGGCGTGAAGATCATGCAGCTGGGCTACGCGCTCTACTCGGGCGACGACGTCGCGACCCTCGGGTGGCTGGCGCACGGCGCCGCCGGCGTGGTCTCGGTGGTCGGGCACGCCGCCGGCAGCGAGATCGCCTCGATGATCCAGGCCTTCCTGGCCGGGGACCGGGCCGGAGCGCTGGCCACCTACACCCGCCTGCTGCCGGCCACCGACGCCGTCATGGGCGTCCCGAACTACGGAGCCACCACCGCCAAGGCCGCCCTGCAGCTGCTCGGTGTGCTCGACAACCGCAACGTCCGCGCACCCCTGGTGCCGCTCGACGAGGACGAGGTGGCCGCACTGCGCGCCGGACTCGCTGCCTCCGGTCTGATCTGACAAGGAACCAGATGAGTCATCCGCACCCCGAACTCTCCACGCCAGGCGACCTGCCGAAGGGGGGTCTGCGGATCATCCCGCTCGGCGGTCTCGGCGAGGTCGGGCGGAACATGACGGTCTTCGAGTACGACGGGCGGCTGCTCGTCGTCGACTGCGGGGTGCTCTTCCCTGAGGAGCACCACCCCGGAGTCGACCTGATCCTGCCCGACTTCGACCCGATTCGCGGGCGCCTCGACAAGATCGAGGCCCTGGTGCTGACCCACGGACACGAGGACCACATCGGCGCGACGCCGTACCTGCTGCGCGAGCGCGGCGACATCCCGCTGGTGGGCTCCGAGCTCACCCTGGCCCTGCTGGGCGCCAAGCTCCGGGAGCACCGGCTGCGCGAGACCGTGCACCACGTCGTCAAGGAGGGCGACCGGATCGCGTTCGGGCCGTTCGACCTCGAGTTCGTCGCGGTCAACCACTCGATCCCCGACGCGCTCGCCGTCGCCATCCGCACCGGCGCCGGACTGGTCCTGCACACCGGCGACTTCAAGATGGACCAGCTCCCGCTGGACGGCCGGATCACCGACCTGCGCGCGTTCGCCCGGCTGGGGGAGGAGGGCGTCGACCTGTTCATGACCGACTCCACCAACGCCGAGGTGCCGGGGTTCACCACCTCGGAGCAGAACATCGGCCCGGTCCTCGACGGGGTCTTCCACCGCAGCGCGCAGCGGATCATCGTGGCCTGCTTCGCCTCCCACGTGCACCGCGTGCAGCAGGTGCTGGACGCGGCGGCGGCGCACCAGCGCAAGGTGGCCTACGTGGGCCGCTCGATGGTCCGCAACATGGCGGTCGCCCGCGACCTCGGCTACCTGAAGGTGCCGCCGGGCGTGCTGGTGGACGCCAAGGAGCTGGCCGGCCTGGCGCCGGAGAAGCAGGTGCTGATCTCGACGGGCTCGCAGGGCGAGCCGCTCTCGGCGCTGAGCCGGATCGCGCAGCGCAACCACAACTTCGTGCACATCGAGGAGGGCGACACCGTCATCCTGGCCAGCTCGCTGATCCCCGGCAACGAGAACGCCGTCTACCGGGTGATCAACGGGCTCTCGCGATGGGGAGCCAACGTCGTCCACAAGGCCAACGCGCTGGTCCACGTGAGTGGCCACGCGAGCGCCGGGGAGCTTCTCTACTGCTACAACATCGTCAAGCCGCGCAACGTATTGCCGATCCACGGCGAGATGCGGCACATGCGGGCGAATGCCGCGCTCGCCCGCGCCACCGGGATCGCCGC
>JBBQRV010000252.1:0-5072 GCA_038214475.1 Propionibacteriales bacterium
TGGTCCGCCACTTCCTGGGGCGGGTGAGCGACGGACGGCCGCTGAAGTGCACGGCCGAGGCCCTCTCCATGCTCACCCGCGCGTCCTGGCCGCACAACGCCACCCAGGTGCACCGGGTGCTGCGCGACGTGCGCAAGCGTCGCCGTTCCGGGGCGATCGAGCCCAGCGACCTGCCCGCCGAGGTGCACTCGGTGTCGCGCCGGCTGCTCAGCCAGATGGAGGCGCTCGAGCGCGATGCGATCGTGCACGCCCTCATCGAGGCCCACGGCGACAAGGCGCGCGCGGCCAAGGCGTTGGGCATGTCCCGCGCCACCGTCTACCGGCGGATCCGCGCCTACGGCATCGTCGAGCACTGACGCCTCGCTAGGCTGCCGGGAGCCGGCCCGCCGGGCCGCCCGGACCCGTACGGGGACACATGGACCAGCTCAACCGCCTTCCCGAGCAGGGCGTCGCCGAGCGTGACCGGCTGGACCGGTTCCTCGACACGCAGTGGGCCGGAGTCCTCGCCACCGTCGTCGACGATGAGCCGCTCGCCGTACCCATGCTCTTCGCGCGCGACGGCGACCGGCTGCTCCTGCACGGCTCCACCGGAGCAGGAGCCCTGCGGCGGGTGGCCGCGGGCGCGCCTGCGGTGTTCACCGTCTTCGCGCTGGACGCGCTCGTGGTGGCGCCCACCACGTTCGAGTCGTCGGTGGGCTACCGCTCCGCGACGGTGCGTGGCGTGCTGGCGCCGTCGTCGGACTCCCCCACCGCGCTCGACCGGTTCTCCGAGGCGCTGCTGCCGGGACGTACGGCGGAGGTACGCGCACCGACCCGCAGGGAGCTGGCGGCGACGCTGACCCTCGAGCTGCCCCTCGGGGAGGACAACTGGCTGTTCAAGGTCGCGGACGGCTGGCCGGCCACTCCCGAGGAGGCCGGTGCCGAGCCCGACGTGTGGAGCGGGCTGGTGCCCCTGCGGACCGGCTTCCATGACCCGGTGCCCGCGCCCTGGGCGGTCGACCTGCCGGTGCCCGCGTCGGTGCGCAGGCTCGTCGGCGATCAGAACACGAGGTAGTGCAGCAGCATCCAGATCGGCGCCGCGGTGGCGAGCAGCGAGTCCAGCCGATCCATCAGGCCACCGTGGCCTGGGATCACGTGCGACATGTCCTTGATCCCCAGGTCACGCTTGATGACCGACTCGCACAGGTCGCCCAGGGTCGCCATCACGACCGCGATCAGGCCGAGCACGACGCCGACCCACCAGTCGCCCTCGAGCAGGAGGACCACCAGGGCCCAGCCGGCCACCACGCAGAACACCAGCGAGCCCGCGAAGCCCTCCCAGGACTTCTTGGGTGAGATCACGGGGGCCATCGGGTGCCGGCCGAACAGCACGCCGGCGACGTACCCCCCGATGTCGGAGGCGATGGTCACCAGGATGAAGACGACGATCGCCTTCACGCCGTCGTCACCGCGGTCGAAGTCCCACGAGCCGCCCTCGGCGAGCAGCAGGGCCACGAACGAGCCCAGGAACGGCACGTAGACGAGGGTGAACACCGACGCGGTGGCATTCATGACGTAGCCGTCGATCCCCCGGCGCAGCAACCAGAGCATGATCGCCAGCGCGGACACCGCCGTGGCCGTCACCAGCGCGGGCGCGCCGTAGAAGTAGGCGACCACCACCATCAGCACGCCACCGGCCATCAACGGCTGCTCGGGCAGGTCGATGCCCTTGGCGAGGAAGCCCTTGCGCAGCTCCCACACCGCGACCACCACGGCGGCCGCCACGATCACCATGAACGCGGTCTTCCAGACGATCAGGGACGCCGCGATCGACACCAGCAGCACGACCGCGGACGCGACGGCGGCCGGCAGGTTGCGGCCGGCCCGGCCGTGGTCCTTCGGCGGCGCGCCGGGTGGAGGGCTGGTCATGTCAGGGACGCTCAGACCTCGAGCAGCTCGGCTTCCTTGTTCCTGAGCATCTCGTCGATCGCGTCGGTGTGCTTCTTGGTCATGCCGTCCAGCCGCTTCTCGGCGCCGGCCACGTCGTCCTTGCCGACCTCGCCGTCCTTCTCGAGCTTCTCCAGGCCCTGCTTGGAGTTGCGCCGGATGTTGCGCACCGACACCCGGCCGTCCTCGGCCTTGGCCTTGGCGATCTTGATGTACTCTTTGCGGCGCTCCTCGGTGAGCTCGGGGAACACGCAGCGCAGCACCTTGCCGTCGTTGGCCGGGTTGACCCCCAGGTCGGAGTCGCGGATCGCCTTCTCGATGGCACCCATCGCACCCTGGTCGTAGGGCGAGATCAGGATGATCCGGGCCTCCGGGGCCGTGAAGGACGCCAGCTGCTGCAGCGGGGTGGGGGTGCCGTAGTAGTCGGCCGTGATCTTGCTGAACATGCTCGGGGTGGCCCGGCCGGCACGGATCGCGGCGAACTCCTCGCGGGTCGCCTCGACCGACTTGTCCATCTTCTGGTCGGCCTCACGGAGGGTTTCGTTGATCACTGCTGCTCCTTGGTCGTGGCTGGTCGTGGTGGCGGCGTCGTACGGGCGTCGAGGAGGACGTCCGGGTCAGGCGCTCACCAACGTGCCGATCTTCTCACCCTGCACGATGCGAAGGATGGCACCCTCCTGCTCCATGCCGAAGACGATCAGCGGCATGTCGTTCTCCATGCACAGGGCGAAGGCGGTCGCGTCGGCCACCCGCAGACCCCGCTGGAGCGCGTCGGAGAACGTGATCTCGTCGAGCTTGGTGGCGGTGGGGTCGGTGCGCGGATCGGCGGTGTAGACGCCGTCGACACCGTTCTTGCCCATCAGCACGACCTCGCACTTGGTCTCCAGGGCCCGCTGCGCGGCGACGGTGTCGGTGGAGAAGAACGGCATCCCGGCACCGGCACCGAAGATGACCACCCGGCCCTTCTCGAGGTGCCGGATCGCCCGACGCGGGATGTAGGGCTCGGCGACCTGGCCCATCGTGATCGCGGTCTGGACCCGGGTCTCGATGCCTTCCTTCTCCAGGAAGTCCTGCAGGGCGAGGCAGTTCATCACGATGCCGAGCATGCCCATGTAGTCGGCGCGGGCCCGGTCCATGCCGCGCTGCTGGAGCTCGGCGCCGCGGAAGAAGTTGCCACCACCGGTCACGATCGCGACCTGGACGCCGGTGCGGGCCACCGCCGCGATCTCCTTGGCGATCTTCTGCACCACGT
This sequence comes from Propionibacteriales bacterium, assembly GCA_038214475.1. Lineage (GTDB taxonomy): Bacteria > Actinomycetota > Actinomycetes > Propionibacteriales > Nocardioidaceae > Nocardioides. The sequence continues at coordinate 3,179 of JBBQRV010000252.1, forward strand.
CGGGGTCGACGCCGACCTTGCCGCCGCCGAACACCTCGCCGGACAGCTTGATCAGCACGCGCTTGTAGGCGGTCACGTGGGATTCCCTTCGACGGACCCGGACACGGAGAGGGTACGGACAGCACAGGAGGCCGGTTCGATGCACATGGTGATGCTCATCGAACCGGCCTCCTCGTGATGGTGTGCGAAAACCTAACGGATCGCTCCGTGCTACGCACCGACCTCGAAGCGGGCGAACCGCTTCAGGGTGATGCCGGCGGCGTCGAGCACGGCCTTGACCGTCTTCTTGTGCTCGGTGACCGAGGGCTGCTCCAACAGGACGGTGTCCTTGAAGTAGCTGTTGACCCGACCCTCGACGATCTTGGTGATCGCCTGCTCGGGCTTGCCCTCCTCGCGGGCGGTCGCCTCGGCGATCTCACGCTCCTTGGCGACCACGTCGGCCGGCACCTCGTCGCGGGTGAGGTACTGAGGACGCATCGCGGCCACCTGCATGGCGGCGGAGCGGGCGGCCTCGGCGTCGGCTCCGTCGTACTCCACGAGCACGCCGACGGCCGGCGGGAGGTCGGCCGCACGCTTGTGCATGTAGACGACCGTCGGACCCTCGAAGTAGGCGACGCGTCCGAGCTCGATCTTCTCGCCGATCGTGATGGCGAGCTGGTCGACCACGGCACCCACGGTCGAGTCGCCGAGAGCCACGGCCCTGAGCGCCTCGGTGTCGTTCACCTTCGCCGCGTCCGCGGCCTCGGCGATCTTCTGGGCGGTGGCCACGAACTCGTCGTTCTTGGCCACGAAGTCGGTCTCGCTCTTCAGCTCGACCAGGGCACCACCGGAGGTGGCGACCAGGCCGGCAGAGGCCTCGCGCTCCTCGCCGCGCTTGGCGGCCTTGGCGGCTCCCTTGATGCGCAGCACCTCGACAGCCTTCTCGAAGTCGCCATCGGTCTCGTCGAGGGCCTTCTTGCAGTCCATCATGCCGGCGCTGGTGAGCTCACGGAGCTTCTTGACGTCGGCGGCGGAGAAGTTCGCCATTGTCCTTCTTCCTCGAAGTAAGGGGGTGAGTGTGGGTCAGGCCTTGATCTCGGCGTTGACGAAGCCGGCGGCCTCGGCGGCCTCGGCCGTGCGGAACCACACCTCGGCCTTGGTCCGGGCGTACCACGGGCTGGTCGGCGCGTGGAACTTCATCGAGTCGGCGTTGCCCTTGATGTCGAAGCCCTCGGGAGCCGAGCCGTCCTCGAGAGGAGCGGCGGAGTCGGCGCCGTGCGGGGCCTCGGCGGGGGTCTCGGCCGGGACGTCGGCCAAGGGCTTGATCTCGGCAGGAGCCTCGACGACAGCCTCGGGGGCGTCCGCCACGACCTCGGTCTCGGCAGGAGCCTCGACGACAGCCTCGGGGGCGTCCGCCACGACCTCGGTCTCGACAGCAGCCTCGACGACCGGCGCCTCGACAGCGGCGTCGCCGACCGGCGCCTCGGCAGCAGCCTCGACGACCGGCGCCTCGACAGCGGCGTCGCCGACCGGCGCCTCGGCAGCGGCGGGGGCGGCGGGAGCAACGGGGACGGCCGGAGCGGCGGCAGCGGCCTCGGCGGTCTGGGTCTCCAGGAGCTCGCGCTCCCACTCGGCCAGCGGCTCGGCGGCGCCGGACTCGGCGCCCTCGGTCTTGACACCGGAGCGAGCGATCAGGCCCTCGGCGACGGCGTCGGCGATGACGCGGGTGAGCAGGCCCACCGCGCGGATCGCGTCGTCGTTGCCCGGGATCGGGAAGTCGACGACGTCGGGGTCGCAGTTGGAGTCCAGGATGCCGATGATCGGAATCTTGAGCTTGCGGGCCTCCTCGACGGCGAGGTGCTCCTTGTTCGTGTCGACGATCCACACCGCGGAGGGGGTGCGGGTCATCTCACGG
>JBBQRV010000253.1:0-5062 GCA_038214475.1 Propionibacteriales bacterium
CTCAGGTGTCTCGCCTAGGGTTTGGTGCCATGAAGTGGTTCGGATTGCTGGCCCGCCTGATCGTCGGCGGTGTGTGGATCGTGGCCGGTGGTCTGAAGCTGCCCGACCCCGCCGCCAGCGTGCGCGCCGTACGCGCCTACCAGCTGTTGCCCGAGGCGGTGGTGCCGACCGTCGGCCACCTGCTGCCGGTCCTCGAGATCGTGGTCGGGGTCTGCCTGGTGCTCGGCGTGCTCACCCGGGTGAACGGCGCGGTGTCGGTGCTGCTCTTCCTGGCCTTCGTGATCGGCATCTCCGCGGCCTGGGCGCGCGGCCTCCAGATCGAGTGCGGCTGCTTCGGGGGTGGTGGCTACAAGAAGGGGGCGTCGTCGGAGTACCCCTGGGAGATCGCCCGCGACACCGGGCTGCTGCTGCTCTCGGCCTACCTTGTCTGGCGTCCGCTCACGGCGTGGGCGCTCGACTCCCTGTTGTTCCCGTCCCGTCCCCAGACCGAAAGTGTCGCGTCATGAGCAAGAAGTCCCGCCAGTCCTCGGCGGCCCGGGCCGCCGAGATCCGGGCCCAGCAGGCGCGCGCGGAGCGGCGCCGCAACCTCGGTGTCGTGGGGGCGGTGGTGGTGGCCATCGCGCTCGTGGTCGGCGTCGGCTTCTACCTCCAGTCCCAGCGCGACACCACCGGGCAGGCGGCCACCCCGCCCGCCGGGGTCACCGACACCTACGGCGTCACCGTCGGCCAGGCCGACGCTCCGAAGACGATCACCGTCTACGAGGACTTCCAGTGCCCGATCTGCCACGACTTCGAGCAGGCGACCATGATGCAGGTGCGCCAGGGCGTGGCCGACGGCACGGTCAAGGTCGACTACCGGATGGTGGCGTTCCTCGACCACGCCTCGAGCACCGACTACTCCTCACGCGCCCTCAACGCCGCCGGGGTCGTCCTCGACGCGGCCGGCCCCGACGTCTTCCTCAAGTTCCACGACCTGCTCTTCGACAACCAGCCGGCCGAGAACACCCCCGGACTCTCCGACGACGAGCTGATCGCCTACGCGGTGCAGGCCGGCGCCACCGAGGCCCAGGTCTCTGCCGGGATCAAGGACAACGCCTTCCACCAGTGGGTCCTCAACGCCACCGATCAGATGTCGAAGGAGAAGGTGACCGGCACCCCCACCGTCTTCATCGACGGCACCAAGGTCGAGGGCCAGACCGTGCAGGACACCATCGACGCCACCCTCGCGGCCGTGGGCTGACGTGGACACGCAGCCGGGCCGTGGGTCCGCGGCCGCCCGGGCTGCCGCCGTACGCGCGGAGCAACGGGCCACCGACCGGCGCCGCAACCTCCTGGTGGTGGCGGGCGTGGGTGTGCTCGTCGCCGCCATCGTCGTGGTCGGCTTCCTGGTGCAGTCGGGACGCGACACCACCGGAGACACCGCCGCCGACCCCGCGGCGAGCGGCAGCAGCACGACCAGCCCCACCGCGACCGCGTCGGACGGCACGCCGGTGGCTGCGGCAGACACCTACGGCCTCGGCGTCGGAGACCCGTCGGCGCCGGTGAAGGTGGAGGTCTTCGAGGACTTCCTGTGCCCCTTCTGCCAGCAGTACGAGGAGACCGGCCGCGAGGCCCTGCGCCAGGCGGCCACCGACGGCCGGGCGTACGTCGTCTACCGGCCGATCGCCTTCCTGAACGAGTACTCGGTGCGGTCCCTCAACGCCTTCGCGGTCGTGCTCAACACCGCCGGGCCGGACGTGGCGCTGGACTTCCACGACCGGCTCTACGACAACCAGCCCGCCGAGGGCGGGCAGATGCCCAGCGACGCCTGGCTGATCCAGCAGGCGATCGCCTCCGGGGCGGACGGGCAGGCGATCACCGAGGGCATCACGTCGATGGCCTACCAGCAGTGGGTGACCAACGGCGCCGACGACGCCTCGAAGCGCAAGGTGGCCGGCACCCCGACGGTGTTCGTCGACGGCCGGCCCGTCCAGGGCGCCACCAGCATCGAGGACCTGGTGACCCGCACCGGTCGACAGATCGACGCCGGGCAGTAGTCTTCGCCGGATGGAGGTCGAGCGGGTCCAGAAGTGGGTGATGTCGACCCTGCTGATGGTGACCGCGCTCGTCTTCGCCGGCGGGCTGTGCTTCCTGGCCGGCGTCGCGGACAGCCCGGGCGCGAAGCCCGGCCTGCTGATCATCGCCGGCGTGGTCGGCCTGATGGCGACCGGCGGCGTGCGGGTCATCAACGGGCTGCGCGTCGTACACCCGGTGCTGCTGCTCGGGCTGCTGCCCGCCGCGGTCGGCTGGTACTGGCTCTACCTGCGCTGAGCGGTCGCGGGTCCAGGGCACGTCCAGGGCACGTCCAGGGCACGTCCAGGGCAAGCCCAGGGCAGCACAAGGCCCCGCAACCTCATACGCTGCGGGGCCACCACCATTCAAGGGGATCGAGGATTCCGAACCCGGCAGGACACGCTGGCAGGATGCGAGACGTGACCGACCTGACCGCCTTCATCGCCCGCCTCCCCAAGGCCGAGCTGCACGTGCACCACGTGGGCTCCGCCTCCGCCCGGATCGTCAGCGAGCTCGCTCGACGCCACCCCGGCACGGTGCCCACCGACCCCGCCGAGCTGGCGAGCTTCTACGAGTTCCGCGACTTCGCGCACTTCATCGACGTCTACCTCGCCGTGGTCGACCTGGTCCGCACGCCCGAGGACGTCCGGCTGCTCACCTACGAGATCGCCCGCGAGATGGCCGAGGGCCAGAGCCTGCGGTACGCCGAGCTCACCTGCTCGCCGTACACGACCGTGCGGCCGCACGAGGAGGGCAAGGGGATGCCGATCGAGGCCTACACCGAGGCCATCGAGGACGCCCGGGTGGCCGCCGAGCGTGACTTCGGACTGGTGCTGCGCTGGATCTACGACATCCCCGGCGAGGCCGGTCTGCCCGCCGCCGACGCGACCCTCGACTACGCCCTCCACCACGCGCCCGACGCGCTGCTCGGCTTCGGCCTCGGTGGGCCCGAGATCGGCGTGCCGCGGCCGCAGTTCAAGCCGCACTTCGACGCCGCCCGGGCTGCGGGGCTGCGCTCGGTGCCACACGCGGGGGAGACCACCGGCCCGCAGACGGTGTGGGACTCCCTGCGCGACCTCGGCGCGGAGCGGATCGGGCACGGCACGTCGTCGGCGCAGGACCCCGAGCTGCTCGCGCACCTGGCCGAGCACCGGATCCCGCTCGAGGTGTGCCCCTCGTCCAACCTGGCCACCAAGGCCGTCGGACGGATCGAGGAGCACCCGATCGTGGCCTTCCGCGACGCCGGCGTGATCGTCACCGTCAACTCCGACGACCCGCCCATGTTCGGCACCACCCTAAACCGCGAGTACGAGATCGCCGCCGACCTGCTCGGGCTCGACGAGACCGGCCTGGCCGGGCTGGCCACCGCCGCGGTGGACGCGTCGTTCGCGCCCGACGACGTCAAGAGCCGGATCCGCGGCGAGATCGCGTCGTACGCCGCGGGGCAGGCGGCGCAGCACCCCGCGGGGTGAGGACGGCGGGTGCCTCCACCCGCTTGTCTAGAGTGACTACGAGACGCGGCCCGCGCGTCGTACCCCTGCCGCGACGGAGATCTGACATGACGGACGACAGGACGAACCCGGTCGAACCGGGGGACAGGGCCACTCCCGGCGACGAGAACGCCGCTCGGGCCCAGGCGCGCCCGGAGCATTCCTCCGCAGGCGACCCGCTGCGCGGCTCGCGCACCAGCGGGCTGTGGGCGGGGGTGGTCGGCCTCGGCGTGCTGCTCATCCTGCTCGTCGTCTTCGTGCTGCAGAACACGCAGAAGGTCGAGGTGGCGTTCCTCGGCTGGAAGGGCCAGGCACCCCTGGCGGCGGCGCTGCTGATCGCCGCGGCCGCGGGCCTGCTGATCGCGGCCACAGCCGGCTCGATGCGTATCCTCCAGCTGCGGCGACGTGTGCGTCAGGAGCGGTCCTGACCGTTCCGGTGCCGGCTGCGCGGTCCCGTCCTCGGGTCGCTGCGCTGCTGGGTGCGGCGCACCCCGGCCCGGCGCTGGCGGTGACCGTGGGCTGTGCCGGGCTGGCCCTGGCCGTCGGGCTCGGCCCCGGTCGGCTGGCGCTGGTCGTGGCGGCCGTGCTCACCGGGCAGCTCAGCATCGGCTGGAGCAACGATCTCGTCGACCTCGAGCGGGATCGGCAGACCGGCCGCTCCGACAAGCCGCTGACCCGCGATCCGGGCACCGCCCGCGCCGCGCGCGCGGCCTGCGGCGCCGCGGTGGTGGCCACGGTGCTGCTGTCGCTGGCCTGCGGCTGGCTGGCCGGCCTGGTGCACCTGGTCTGCGTGGCCGCCGGCTGGGCCTACAACCTCGGCCTCAAGTCGGGCGTCTGGTCGTGGCTGCCCTACGCCGTCGCCTTCGGGGGGCTCCCCGTCTTCGTGAGCCTGGCGGGCGGGGACCTGCCGCCGTGGTGGGCGCCGGTGGTCGGTGCCCTGCTGGGCGTGGGCGCGCACCTGTTGAACGTGCTGCCCGACCTCGCCGACGACGCCGCCACCGGCGTGCACGGGCTGCCGCACCGGCTCGGCGCCCGGCGGACCCCTCCGGTGGCGGTGGGGTTGCTGGTGACCGCCTCCCTGCTGGTCGCGGCGGCGGCACCGTCGCCGCTGCGCTGGATCCTGGTCGTGGTGGCCGCGGCCCTCGCCGTGGCAGCACTGACGACCCACGGTCGCACCCCGTTCCGTGCCGCGATCGCGATCGCGCTGGTCGATGTGGTCGCCCTGGTGTGGGTGCTGTGAGGGGTGCCGAGTGGGACCTCGTGGTCGTCGGTGCCGGCCCAGCGGGGTCGGCGGCTGCCCTCGGGGCGCTCGCGGTCGACCCGGCGCTGCGGGTGCTCCTGCTCGACCGGGCCGACTTCCCGCGCGACAAGAGCTGCGGCGACGGCATCGCCCCGCACGTCCTCGACGAGCTGGGTCGGCTGGGCGTCCACGACGTCACCGACGGGTGGGCGCCCGTGCGCATGCTCCAGCTCACCCGCGGCACCTCGGTCGTGTGCCGCGACATGGCGCGCTCGGCGTG
>JBBQRV010000254.1:0-5034 GCA_038214475.1 Propionibacteriales bacterium
GAGGTCGCGTTCGCACTGCTGACCGAGGACTCCGAGGTCCCGCAGGGTCCAGGTGCCTACTACCCGGATCTGTTCACCTCCAAGCTCTTCAAGTAAGGAAGTCCCATGCCCGTCATCGTTGACCGTGATCCCGAGGTCATCGGGAGGTTGACCGCGCTGCTGCCCTCCGGCACGCACTCGGTGGACAACAGTGACCGGCTGTTCTCCTGGCTCAGCCACCGCAGCGACGAGTACGCCGTCTTCGTGGGCCCCTCCATGGATCTCGAGGAGGCCGCCTCGATCGCCGAGCGGCTGCGGATCTCCGCGCCCAGCACCAGCGTCGTGATGGTCCGACACGCGGTCGACACCCAGGTGCTCTCCCGGGCCCTGCAGTGCGGCGCCCGCGATGTCGTGCTCTACCAGGACCCGGGTGCCGTGATCGCCGCGATCGACCGGGCCCAGACCCTGTGGGTCGCGCTGCGCGGCCCCGGCGGCGTGCAGCACGTCGGCCAGATCATCACGGTGTTCTCCCCCAAGGGTGGGGTGGGCAAGACCACCACCGCGGTCAACCTGGCCCTCACCCTCTCCGACCACGGCGCCCGCAAGGTCTGCCTGGTCGACCTGGACCTGGCCTTCGGGGACGTCGCGATCACCATGCAGCTGGCCCCGTCACACTCCATCGAGGAGGCCATCGGCGGCGAGGACCACATCGACTTCGAGACCATCGAGCAGCTGCTCACCCGGCACGACGACCCCCTGATGGTGCTCTCGGCGCCCAACCAGCCCGATGCCCGCGACCGGATCACCGCCCGCCTCGTCTCGCGCACCCTGCGGCTGCTCAAGCAGCACTTCGACTACGTGGTGGTCGACACCGCTCCGAGCTTCGACGAGCAGACCCTGCAGGCACTCGACGAGACCGACGAGTGTGTGATCGTGGCGACGCTCGACGTCCCCACCCTCAAGAACGTCAAGGTTGCGCTCGAGACGCTCGACCTGCTCAGCATCGCCGTCGACCACCGGCACCTGGTCCTCAACCGCGCCGACGACGCCGTCGGCCTCGACGAGGCGAAGGTGGAGGCGATCCTCGGTGTGCCGATCGCCGTCCCCATCCCGACCTCGATCGACATCGCCGCGGCGACCAACGCCGGCAACCCGATCGTCGTCGCCAATCCCGACCACCCCGCGTCCAGGGCGTTCAAGAAGCTCGCGGCGGGTGTCACCGGCAGCACCGAGGTGGTCCCCGCCGGTGTGGCCGACAGCACCGAGAAGCGCGGCGAGGACGAGCGCCGCGGACGTCGCATCAAGATCCGGAGGGCATGACCATGGGCAATCTGAGGGACCGCCTCGCAAAGCTCGCCCAGGCCGAGGCCGAGGCAGGCGCCGCGGCGCCCGCCTCCGGCCAGTCTGATGCCGAACTGGTGCCCGTGAGCGGAGCCGGTACGCCCGGCACCGGACTGGTGACGACCGGCCACGCCGCGCCCAACGCCCACACGACCGCTGCCGCCACCACGTACGCGGCTCCCCCGCCGCCTCCCGTTGCCGGCAGCGGGGACACCGCCTCCGACGGACGGAGGGTCTCGGGCCAGGACTCCGAGCTCGACAACCGCCGCCGGTCGTTCGCCGTCACCCAGAACGACCGCATCGAGGAGATCAAGACCCACGTCCACGCCGAGCTGCTCAAGCTGCTCGGCCCCCAGCTCTACGACGTGAGCGTCGACCAGGCCGAGCTGGGCAAGAAGGTCCGCGACGTCCTCAAGGATGTGCTCGGCTCCCAGGAGCGCCCGCTGTCGGGCACCGACAAGTCCCGGGTCACCGAGGAGATCACCGACGACATCCTCGGCAACGGCCCGATCGAGCCGTTCCTGCGCGACGACGACGTCACCGAGGTCATGGTCAACGGCCACGACAGCATCTACCTGGAGAAGGGCGGCCGACTGGTCAAGGTGGACGCCAAGTTCGCCGACGAGGCCCACCTGCGGCGCACCATCGACAAGATCGTCTCCCGGATCGGACGCCGAGTCGACGAGTCCAGCCCGATGGTGGACGCCCGGCTCCCCGACGGCAGCCGCGTGAACGCCGTCGTGCCGCCGCTGGCGATCGACGGCTCCTCACTCACCATCCGGAAGTTCTCCGCCGACCCGCTGACCGCCAAGGACCTGATCCGGTTCGGCTCGATGTCGGAGCGCACCGCGGACTTCCTCGAGGCGTGCGTGCGCGGGCGGCTCAACATCGTGGTCTCCGGCTCCACGGGCGCCGGCAAGACCACCACCCTCAACGTGCTGTCGTCGTTCATCCCGACCGACGAGCGGATCGTCACCATCGAGGACGCGGCCGAGCTCCAGCTGCACCAGGACCACGTGGTCCGGCTGGAGAGCCGCCCTCCGAACATCGAGGGCAAGGGCGCGGTGCACATCCGCGACCTGGTCAAGAACAGCCTGCGCATGCGGCCCGACCGGATCATCGTCGGTGAGGTCCGCGACTCGTCCGCGCTCGACATGCTCCAGGCCATGAACACCGGTCACGACGGCTCCATCTGTACCGCGCACTCCAACGGCCCCCGCGACACCCTGGCCCGCATCGAGACCATGGTGCTGATGGCCGGCATGGACCTGCCGATCCGCGCCATCCGCGAGCAGGTCGCCTCGGCGGTCGACCTGATCGTGCACCAGGCCCGGTTCAAGGACGGCTCGCGGCACATCACCCACGTCACCGAGGTGGAGCGGATGGAGGGTGACGTGATCACCCTCCAGGACATCTTCGCCTACGACCACGGGCAGGGCTTCGACGAGAACGGCAAGAGCATGGGTCGCCTGCGGGCAACCGGCCTGCGCCCCAAGTTCCTCGAGAAGATGTCGCACTCCAACGTCTACGTCGACCCGATGGTCTTCGCCACGGACGGGCGCTGATGGTCACCGCGACCCGCCTCCTGCGCCGAGCGGCCGGCCTCGCGCTGGCGGCCGGCCTCGTGGTCGCACTCGGCGCTCCGGCGCTGGCGGCCGACGGCGAGGCGACGATCTCGCACGTGGAGCACAAGGACGGCTCGATCCAGATCCTGGTCTCGGTGCCGGCCGGTGCCGACGTCTCCCTCGACCAGGTCTCGGTCACCATCTCCGGCGAGGATGCTCCGGCGAGCGCGACCCTCGCGTCCAGCGACCAGCAGATCCGGCGTACCGCGGTGCTGGCCATCGACACCAGCAACAGCATGAAGGGCGCCCGCTTCACGGCCGCCAAGGCGGCCGCGAGGGCCTACCTGGAGTCGGTGCCCGACGATGTCTACGTCGGCATCGTCACCTTCGCCGGCAAGGTCACCCGGTCCCTCGAGCCCACCCTCGACCGCGACGCCGCCCGAGCCACCCTCGGCAAGCTCCGCCTCGACACCCAGACCGCCCTGCACGACGGCGTCCTGGAAGCGGTGGCCATGTCGGGCACCGTGGGCCAGCGCAGCGTGCTCGTGCTCTCCGACGGCCGCGACACCACGAAGACCACGCTCGACGAGGTCACCCGGGCAATCACCGACAAGGACATCCTGGTCGACGCCGTCGCGCTCGACCAGTCTGCCCAGGAGTCCGGGCCGCTGAAGGCGATGGCTGACGCCGGCAAGGGACTGCTGATCAACTCCGACGCGGCCACCCTGCGCGACACGTTCTCCAAGGAGGCGGACGCCCTCGCCCGGCAGGTGCTGGTCACCGCCCAGGTGCCGGTCAGCGTCACCGACGACCAGGCCCAGGTGGCCGTGTCGCTTCCCGCCGGTGGTACGACACTGAGCGCCCAGGCCTTCGTACCGGTGCGCGGCACCAACGAACAGGCGGCCGAGCCGACCTCGGTGACCGCCGGACGCTTCGGCGTCTCCCGCAACCTGATGCTGATCGGGCTCGGCGGCCTCGGCGTCGGGCTGATCGTGCTGCTCGGCGGCTCGATGCTGATGGTCACCGGAGCCCCCAAGACCGGCAGCTACGAGGACCGGATCGCCCAGTTCACGGGAGGTGGCTCGGGGGGCAAGCGCAAGCAGGAGAAGGACCTCGACCTGCGTGGCCAGGCACAGGCTGCCGCAGCCGGCATGCTGCACCGCAACGAGTCGCTCGAGGCGCGCATCGCCAAGCGTCTCGAGGCGGCTGGTTCGGTGCTCAAGCCGGCTGAGTGGCTGCTGATCCACGGTGGCATCGTGATGGCGTTCGGCTTCGTCGGGCTGCTGATGGTGGGGCCGATCGGGATGTTCGTCTTCCTCGCCCTCGGCGTGGTGCTTCCCTGGGTCTTCCTGGGCTTCAAGCGGTCCCGGCGACTGAAGGCGTTCGACGCCTCGCTCGCCGACACCCTCCAGCTGATGGCGGGCGGCCTGTCCGCGGGCCTCTCGCTCGCGCAGTCGGTCGACACCATCGTCAAGGAGGGCAACGAGCCGGTGTGCTCGGAGTTCAAGCGGGTGCTGGTCGAGACCCGGTTGGGCGTCAACCTCGAGGACGCGATGGACGGTGTCGCCGAGCGGATGCAGAGCAAGGACTTCTCCTGGGTGGTGATGGCGATCCGGATCCAGCGTGAGGTCGGCGGCAACCTGGCGGAGCTCCTGCTCACCGTGGCGGCCACCCTCCGCGAGCGGCAGTACCTGCGCCGTCAGGTCGCCACCCTCTCCGCGGAGGGTCGGCTCTCCGCCTGGATCCTGGGCTGTCTTCCGCCCGTGTTCACGGGCTACCTGCTGCTGACCAAGGGTGACTACGTGAAGCCGATGTTCACCGAGCCGCTGGGGATTCTGATGATGGCGGGCGCCGGCGTGCTCCTGTCCGTCGGCGTGATCTGGATGGCCAAAGTCGTGAAGGTGGAGGTGTGACATGCCGTTGATGCTGCTGGCCGGTGCCGGACTCGTGTTCATGGCCCTGTTCGTCGTGTTCGCCGCGATCGGGGGCCTCCAGACCGAGAGCCGCGGAGTGAGCCGGTCCCTGGCCGTGCTCGAGACCATGACCGCCGCGCCGACCGAGATGGCCAAGGAGCTCGACCGCCCCTTCGGGGAGCGGGTGCTCGAGCCCATCTACCAGCGCGCCAACAAGCTGGGCCGCCGGATCACCG
>JBBQRV010000255.1:0-5011 GCA_038214475.1 Propionibacteriales bacterium
GACGACGCGGACCCGAACCTTGGTCACCGGGTAGCGCACCCCGGCGTGGAACCAGTCGTGGAAGTGCCGCACCAGGTCCGCCAGGTCGCCCGGTGACATCTTCACGCAGCCGTAGGAGCGGTAGTCGTTGATCCGGGGGAACTCCCACCGGCACAGCTGGTCGCCCTTGCGGTCGGGGCACTGCTTGTTGTGCGCCCCCGACTCGGTGTGGATGAACAGGTCGGTGCGCAGGGTGCCGTTGCGGCAGGTCTTGTTGCCCAGGTAGAACGCCCGGCCCTTGATCAGCTGGCCGTGGTAGTCGTTGTACTGGACGAAGGAGTAGCTGCCGTTGGGCAGCCAGCCCTTGCCCTTCACGCACTCGCGCTTCGCGGCCCTGCCTCGGAAGCCGGACCCGGCCCGCCACGAGGCCCGCTCGACCTGCTTCCAGGAGCCGTCGCGCTGCCGGCGCTCGACCTTCCACACCAGGGTGCCGTCGTGCGGGTCCTTCCAGTTCTTGTGGAAGACGATGCTGGCCCGGATCCGCGCGCCCGCGGCGTACGTCGACCCGGTGGGGCCCGGCCCGGGCAGCACGAGCAGGGCCGAGGCAAGCGCCACCAGACAGGCGAGCACCAGCCGACGGGTCAGCACGCGGGTCGAGGTCGCCATGCGAGGCAGCCTAGGACGGATGCGACGATGCAGCCATGGGCAGCCCGGGTGTGTGCAGATGAGCGACGTCGACTTCGCCGAGCCCCTGCGTGCCGCGCTGGCCGCCGCCGACTACACCTACGACGGGGTGGCCGGCCAGCTCGGGAGCACCGCGCACGCCGCGCTGTCGCGCAACGAGACCACCCCCGGCCTGCGGCGTACGACGGGCGGCAGCCCGCTCGAGACGCTGACCCGGCTGTTCCTGCTGCAGACGCCGGTGTCCGGGGAGCGGGCGGCGCAGGCGCTGCCCGGGCTGGTCGACCGGTTGTGCAACGCCGGCGTCCTGGAGCAGAGCGTGGGCGAGGTGGCGGCCCGCCTCGACGTGCGCCCCTACGCGGCGCCCGACGAGCACGGCGAGCGCGACCTGTGGATCGTCAGCGACCTCACGCCCGGTCTCGACGGCGCTCCCAACCGGGTCGGCGCCGACCACGTGCTCGGCATCAGCAGCGCGTCGACCTCGCTGGCCCAGCTCACCGTGCGGGCCCCGGTGCAGCGCGCCCTCGACCTCGGGACCGGCTGCGGTGTGCAGGCGCTGCACCTCGCCGGGCACGCCGAGGAGGTGGTGGCCACGGACGTGAACACCCGGGCGCTGTGGATGACCCGCCTCAACGCGGTCCTCAACGGCGCCCCGCAGGTGCAGGTGCGTGAGGGCTCCTTCTTCGAGCCGGTGCGCGGCGAGGAGTTCGACCTGATCGCCACCAACCCGCCGTTCGTGATCTCGCCGGCGACCGGGGAGCGGCTGGTCTACCGCGACTCGGGGCTGCCGGGCGACCGGGTGGTGGAGGACATTGTGCGCGCCGCACCGCGCCACCTCCGCGACGGCGGCTGGTGCCAGGTGCTGGCCGACTGGGTGATCACCCGCGACCGGCCGTGGGACGAGCGGCTCGCCGGCTGGCTGACCGGGGACTGCGACGCGCTGGTGGTGCAGCGGGAGGTGGTCGACCCGGCCACCTACGTGGAGCTGTGGCTCAAGGACGCCGGGCTCCAGGGCTCTGCCGACTACCTGCGCCGTTACGACACCTGGCTGGCCTGGTTCGAGGACCAGGGCATCGAGGCGGTCGGCTTCGGCTGGATCAACCTGCGCAGGGGCGGCTCGGCCACCGAGCTGCTGGAGTGGCCCTACGACATCGAGCAGCCGATCGCGCCGGCCGTCGCCCAGTGGGGCGACGCGTCCCGGCTGGTCGTCGACGAGCAGAGACGGCTCGTGGTGCGGCCCGACGTACGGCAGGAGACCGGCGGGCAGCCCGGCGCCGAGGATCCCGAGACGATCGTGCTGCGCCAGCAGCGCGGGCTGCGCCGCGCCCGTCGGGTCGACACCGTCGAGGCCGCGCTGGTGGGCGCCTGCGACGGCGAGCTGAGCATCGGCCAGATCCTCGCCGCCCTCACCCAGCTGCTCGATCTCGACGGCGACGCGGCGCGGGCGACGTACCTGCCGGTGGTGCGCGAGCTGGTGCGCGAGGGGTTCCTCACCGAGTCACCCGAAAGCTGATCCAGACCACCGCTGCTGGCGGCACGCGCTACCGTAAGCCGCCGAGAGCGCCTCAGAGCACGACGAGCAGGACAGGAAGAGACACGGACGTGGCACACAAGTTGGTGATCGTCGAGTCCCCGGCGAAGGCCCGCACCATCGGCGGGTACCTCGGTGCGGGGTACGTCGTCGAGTCCTCCATCGGCCACATCCGCGACCTGCCCAACAACGCCGCCGACACTCCGGCCAAGATCAAGGACCAGCCGTGGGGCCGGCTCGCCGTCGACGTCGACCACGACTTCCAGCCCTACTACGTGGTGCCGCGCGACAAGAAGAGCCACATCGCGAAGCTGAAGAGCCTGCTCAAGGACGCCGACGAGCTCTTCCTCGCCACCGACGAGGACCGCGAGGGCGAGGCGATCGCCTGGCACCTCCTCGACGAGCTGAAGCCGAAGGTCCCGGTCAAGCGGATGGTGTTCCACGAGATCACCAAGCCCGCGATCCTGGCCGCGGCCGACAACCCGCGCGACATCGACATGGACCTCGTCGAGGCCCAGGAGGCGCGCCGGATCCTCGACCGGCTCTACGGCTACGAGGTCTCCCCGGTGCTCTGGCGCAAGGTGATGTCGGGACTGTCCGCGGGGCGCGTGCAGTCGGTGGCCACCCGCCTGGTCGTCGACCGCGAGCGCGAGCGGATCGCCTTCCGCACCGCCGCCTACTGGGACCTCGAGGGCACCTTCGACGCCGGCGCCAGCCACGAGCAGCGGATGTTCCCGGCCCGGCTGCACTCCGTCGACGGCGCCCGGGTCGCCCGCGGCTCCGACTTCGGTCAGGACGGCCTGCTCAAGAAGGCCGACTCCGTGGTGCACCTCGACCGGGCCCGCGCCGAGGCGCTGGCCACGGCGCTGCACGACACCACGTACGACGTGCGCTCGGTAGAGTCCAAGCCCTACCGGCGATCGCCGTACGCACCGTTCCGCACCACCACGCTCCAGCAGGAGGCCAGCCGCAAGCTCGGGTTCACCGCCTCCTCGACCATGTCGGTGGCGCAGCGGCTCTACGAGAACGGCTTCATCACCTACATGCGCACCGACTCCACGACGCTCTCCGGCGCCGCGATCGGCGCGGCCCGGGACCAGGTGCGCGAGCTGTACGGCGCGGAGTACGTGCCCGACAGCCCGCGGGTCTACGCCTCGAAGGTGAAGAACGCCCAGGAGGCGCACGAGGCGATCCGGCCGTCCGGCGACACCTTCCGCACGCCCGCGCAGACCGGCCTGACCGGGGACCAGTTCCGGCTCTACGAGCTGATCTGGATGCGCACGGTCGCCTCGCAGATGAAGGACGCCACCGGCAACACCGTCTCGATCCGGCTCGGCGGGGCGTCGTCGAGCGGCGAGGACGTCGTCTTCGCGGCGTCCGGGCGCACGATCACCTTCCACGGCTTCCTCAAGGCCTACGTCGAGGGCACCGACGACGCCGACAAGAGCAAGGACGACGCCGAGGCCCGGCTCCCTGCGCTCACCCAGGGGGACGCCGTCTCGGCGGCGTCGCTGTCGGCCAACGGCCACGACACCAAGCCGCCGTCGCGCTTCACCGAGGCCACCTTGGTCAAGGAGCTCGAGGAGCGCGAGATCGGTCGGCCCTCGACGTACGCCGCGATCATCAAGACCATCACCGACCGGGGCTACGTCTACAAGAAGGGCACCGCGCTGGTGCCGGCCTGGCTGGCGTTCTCGGTGGTGCGGCTGCTGGAGGAGCACTTCACCCGGCAGATCTCCTACGAGTTCACCGCGGGCATGGAGGACGTGCTCGACGACATCGCCGGCGGCCGCCGCGACCGGGTCACCGAGCTGGGCGAGTTCTACTTCGGCGGCGGCAACGTCGTCGGGCTCAAGACCCTGGTCAACGAGCTCGGCGACATCGACGCCAAGGAGCTGGCGACCTTCGCGGTCGGCGGGCCGGACAGCGGGATCTCGCTGCGGGTCGGCAAGTTCGGGCCCTACCTCGAGGGCCCCGGCGACGACGGCACCCCGGCGGCGGTCAAGGCGAACGTGCCCGAGGACCTGCCTCCCGACGAGCTGACCCTCGAGAAGGCCAAGGAGCTGCTGGCCAACCCGGCCGGCGAGGAGACCGAGCTCGGGGTCGACCCCGAGACGGGGCTGCGGGTGGTGGCCAAGAACGGTCGCTTCGGCCCCTACGTCACCGAGGTGCTCGCGGAGGACGCTCCCAAGTCTCGCAAGCCGCGCACCGGCTCGCTGCTCAAGTCGATGTCGCTCGACACCGTCACCCTCGAGGACGCCCTCAAGCTGATGTCGCTGCCGCGGGTCGTCGGTGAGGACGCCGAGGGCGTGGAGATCACCGCCCAGAACGGTCGCTACGGCCCGTACCTGAAGAAGGGTGCCGACTCCCGCTCGCTGGAGACCGAGGACCAGATCTTCACGATCACCCTGGAGCAGGCGCTGGCGATCTATGCCCAGCCGAAGGCCCGCGGCCGGGCCGCCGCTGCGCCACCGCTCAAGGAGCTGGGCAACGACCCGGTGTCCGGGCAGCCGGTGGTGGTGAAGGCGGGACGCTTCGGTGAGTACGTCACCGACGGGGAGTACAACGCCACCCTGCGCAAGGACGACGCCGTCGAGACGCTGACCCTGGCGCGGGCGGCCGAGCTGCTCGCCGAGCGACGGGAGCGTGGTCCGGCGAAGAAGACCGCCAAGCGCGGCGCCAAGAAGACGACCGCCAAGAAGACGACCAAGAAGGCCGCGGCCACGAAGTCCTGAGCCGCCCCCGGCACGACCTCACCCCGCGCGGGGTTGCCGGGGCCGGCGAGCGGACGTAGCGTCCGGACATGAACCCCCGTCTGCG
>JBBQRV010000256.1:0-4999 GCA_038214475.1 Propionibacteriales bacterium
GATGCTCGGCATCCACTCCGCCGAGGAGCGCCAGCGTCACCTCGAGACGGGTTCCTACGAGCCCCTCGAGGAGACCGGGGGAGCCGGCGAGCTCATGCGGGTGGAGCTCACCGACGACACGACCGTGGCGGAGCGAGCGTCCCGGAACCTGCCGACCACCGGCGGTGACGTCGACAACCGCGCCGACGTGATCGAGACCAAGGACACCCACGGCGCCGAGGCCCGCGAGGTCCCGGCGAAGGCCGGCGTCGGCGAGGCACACACCTCCGCCGAGCTCTTCGAGAAGCTCACCGGCGTAGCCGTCGACTCCCCGCTGTGCATGACGTGCGGGACGAAGATGCGCCCGGCGGGAAGCTGCTTCGTGTGTGAGGGCTGCGGGAGCACCAGCGGCTGCAGCTGATGACGAGTGGCTCGGAGAGAGATGGCCCGACATGTCAGGGAGCCGGATGACTGACGAGCAGTGTCCTCACCAGAATCCACGTCACAACGAGCGATAGCACCCGACAGAGCCCGGCCCGGCGCCATCCCCCTCGCAGGCGCCGGGCCGGAGCTGTTCGCCTGACGATCCGAAGGGTTCGTGTCGGTGGTGGCTGATCTTCGAGGGATGCCCCGTGGACGGGGAAAGCGCCGATCAGTACCTCTGAGGTGGGCGATGGCCCAGGAGCTCTTGTGCACGAGCGTGGCGGGGCCGCTTCGAACGCGCCGGCTACCGCTGTGAGGGGGTGGCGCCGCCGCGGACAGACCCGTTCACGTCCGACCCCGGTCCTCGTCGGGTCATCGTGGGATCACGGCAAGGCCGGTCCGGTAGGCGTACGCGACGAGTTGCGCGCGGTCACGCAGCCCAGTCTTGGCGAAGATGTGGTTGATGTGGGTCTTGACCGTGGCGGTCGAGACGTACAGGGCGGCCGCGATCTCGCTGTTGCTGTGACCAGCGGCGACCAGCTGGACGACCTCGGCCTCGCGGGCGGTGAGCTCGTCGTGCGGAGTCCTTGGTAGCCGGGCAGGTCCGGGGACGCCGAAAGCTGCACCGGAGCGAAGCGCGTCAAGCAGCCGACGTTGCACGTCGGGGTCGAGCGAGGCCTGCCCGCGAGCTGCGGAGAGGATCGCTGACTCGATCTCCGCGGCGCCGGCGTCCTTGGTCAGGAACCCGCGGGCGCCTGACTGCAGGGCCGCGAAGACTCGCTCGTCGTCGGTGAAGGTGGTGAGTACGACGACCGGCACATGCGGGTGTGAGGCGCTGAGTCGCCGAGTCGTCTCGATGCCGTCGAGTCGGGGCATGTTCAGGTCCATCAGCACGACGTCGGGTGGGTCCGCGGTGATCAGGTCGATCGCCTCGAGGCCGTCCGCAGCCGCCCCCACCACCGTCACCGTGTCGAGGAGACCGAGAAGCATCAGCAGACCCTCGCGCACGACGCGGAGGTCGTCGACGACCAGGACGCGAACGGGCGCCTGGCTGTCGCCGCTTCCAGGAACCGGGTCGGGCGCAGGTGCAGATCCGTGGTCGGTCATGTCGGGGCCGCCTCGTGGTCGTAGGGCAAGGTCAGTCGTAGCTCGAACCCTGTGGTCGTCGGTCCGGCCCGCAAGGTGCCGCCCGCGAGCTCGGCGCGCTCACGCAGTCCGGTGAGCCCGTATCCGCTGTCGGGGAGCTCCGGGGGTGGCGCTGCGCCCTGTCGGGTGTCGGTGACCACCAAGGTGACCTCGTCGGTGCCCCAGGTCAGGGCGAGCTCACTGGCTGCACCGCGACCGGCGTGCTTGGCGGTGTTGGTGAGCGCCTCCTGCGCGGTTCGGTAGACGGTGAGCCCCGCGTCTGCGGCCAACGGCCGGGCCGAGCCGTCGACGACGAGCGTCGCTCGCACGCCATGGCCGGCGCGGGCGTCGACGACGAGGGTGGGCAGCAGGTCGGGTCCGGGTAGCGCGTCCCCCCGAAGCGCCCCGATGGCGCCACGGGTGTCGGCCAGGCCGCTGCGTGCCAGTCGGTGCGCGCGGTCGATCTCAGTCACGACCCGCGGGTCGGCGCCCGTGCGCTCGGCCAGCATCCGCGCAGCCTCCAACGACATCACCTGCCCGGACAGGGCGTGCGCCAAGATGTCGTGGATCTCGCGGGCCAGCCGGGCTCGTTCGGCGAGGGCTGCCGCTTCGGTCTGGGCTGCGCGAGACGCGTCCAGCTCGGCGACGAGCTCCTCGGACCGGGCGTGCGCGAGGCGGGCGTTGCGGGTCGCCGACGCGACGGCAAACGCGAACGCGACCCCCAGCAGGCTGGTGGTCAGCGAGGTGGTGGTGTGCTCCCTGTCGCCGGCCACGATGCCGCCGCCGAGCACGAGCAGCACCACGGCCATCGCCGGTGCCGCAGCGCGCGCCGGCTGCCGCAACCCCAGCCCGGCGGCCGCGAAGTAGGTGAACAGGAAACCCGCCGAGCTCGGCGCGACCTCGTTCAGCACGCCACCAGAGCAACCGATCGCGGTCAACAGGGTCGCTTCGAGCAACGGGTGGGACGGGGTGGCGAGCAGCTCGACCAGCCACAGAGCGAGCCCGCTGAGCAGCAACGCGGTCGCGAGCGGCCCGTCGAGGTCCGAGACCGTTCCCGCGACCAGGACCGCTGCGGCCACCAGGCCGAGCGTGCGCACGCCGCGACGCCACTGCCGTGCGTCGGTCAGTGGCACCGCGGTCGTGGGCACACTCGTCATCGACGCAAATCTAGTTGGCCCCACGCAGGCACGGGAGCCAGCGCGCGACCCAGGAAGGCGAGCAGCTGGCGGTGGACCGGCGCGCCGTCCACTGCAGCGACTTCGGGACCGAAGATGCCAGGCACCCGAAACGCCTCCGTGCCCATCTCGCGCATCATGGCCAGCAGCGCGGCAGCACCGTCGCCGTCGACGAGGTGCTCCTGACCGGTGGCCACCGCCAGGTCGAGTCCGTGGACGATGACCTCGGTGAGGTGCACGACCAGTGCCATCTCGGCTGACACCTGGCCGAAGGCGAGGTCGAACACCACACCAGCTGCGTTGTCGCGCCGCCACGCGACAGCATCGGCAACCGCGGCGTCGGCGTACGAGCGGCTCGCGTCGGCGCCCAGCCAGTCGTGGCCGTCGTGGTCGTCAGCGACGGTCTCACCGGTGAGCTGTGCGGTGAGGATCCGCAACCCACCTACCAGGTGGTTGGCCTCGGTCCGCACGTCCCAACCTGCGCAGAGTGAGGGCAGGCTCCACTGCTCGGCGGTGATGCCGGAGACAATCGTGCCGGTGTTCTGCAGTGCTCGGTCCAGCTGGTCGTTCATCGTGCCCATCGCGGGCTCCATTCCTTCGGTCGTGGCGTCCCAGCCGAGTCGGGACATGGTGGGCGGGTGCTGGTCGCGGGCAAGCAGTACCAGCCCCAGTGCCAGGAGTACGACGTCCTCAGCGACCAGCATCGGGATCTTCGGCAGCGCGCCGACGGCGGCGGCCAGGTCTGTGACGGCGTGCAACACCATCAGCGGGACGATCGTGCGGGTCCGGTGCCGAAGCGCACCGTAGGCAACTCCGAAGCAGAACGCACCCCACGCCTGAGCCACCACCAGGGCGACACTGTCGCGGAAGACGACGTTGGCGAGGTGCGCTGCTCCGAAGAAGGCAGCCCCGACCAGCACGGCTCGCGTGCTGCCGAGCGGCGCCAGGAGCCGCTGCGCGAAACCGCGCCAGACAAGCTCCTCGGTGAAGCCCGTGAGCGAGTAGCCCACCACGAGCACCAGGAGGACGTCGGCGGGCACCGACCGTACGCCGAGTGCGAGCGGGCTGACCGCGAGCACGAGCGGCAGAATCAGCAGGGATCGGCTGCTCCACTCGCGGGGCCGGTTGACGCCCAGCTCGGACCAGCTGCCGAACCAGGGTGCGGCCGCCAGAGTGAGGCCGAACAGGACCTCGACCACCAGGAGCGCTCGGACCATCCCGTCCACGCCGGGCAGGTAGGCGCGGGTGAGCAGCCCCCCGCCGACGGTCACGACCATGACGACCACCCACAGGGCGAATGCCCTTGCGAGAGGGGGGCGCGGCGTCATGCCGGCACCGCTACGCGCGCCGCGCGGCGCTGCGCCACCAGCGTCATCGCCCACGTCACGACGACCCGGGTGAGCACCATCGCCAGCGCCATCATCACGAACGCTGCCGTCCAGGCGTCGGCACCGGTGATCTGGTGCTCGTAGGAGAACAGGGCGATCCGCTGGCTGAACCAGTGCTCGGCGCCGTAGGCGAACAGCATCCGGCCGCCGATGACCGCCACCCACAAGGCCGCGTAGGCCGAACCGGCGGTCATCAGGACCCGACCTCCTTCGGGGCGGACCCGGACCCGGACCAGGAGGCCGGCCACCAGCCCGAGGACGACCCCGGTGGCGGCGCCGACGAGCTCGATGCTCGTGTCGTTGCCGAGTGTGGGCACATCGTTGAGGAACACCGCACCGGCGATTGCGACGAGCACGACCGGTAGGAGCAGTCGATGCCGGGTGACGATGTGGGTGCCGAGGTTCGAGATCAGGATGTAGGCGAGCAACCCGAGGTTGAGGGCGTACTGGGCGGCAGACATTTCTTCCTCTCCGAGCGACCCGTCGGTGGTCGCTGCTGACAGGGAAGACGTTAGGAATCAGGGTGGTTCCGGCGCGTCGGCTCTCGGGTGGATCCCCAGATCTCCACCCCAGGGTGGAGACGGTCGACCGCCAGTGGCCTCCTCGGTCGGGCCACGACGGTTCACACGGCCGGCGTGGTGCACGACCCAGCTCCTCGAACGTCTCCAGAGCGCCAACTGCGTCTGGTAGCGCACGTACGTCGCGCTCGACGGGGGATGAGGCGCGTCATACGGTGACCCGGTGAACGACGAGCTTCCCGAACTGGGCCACGAGCTGGAACGTGCCGTGATGGACGTGCTGTCGACCCGGGGGCCGCTCGGGCTCCAAGAGCTGCGGGCGGAGCTGGCCAAGGAGCACCGCATCGTCAGCGACGACGAGCTGCAGCCGATGCGCTGGCACCCCGATGTC
>JBBQRV010000257.1:0-4990 GCA_038214475.1 Propionibacteriales bacterium
GACGCCAGGTCGCCGTCGATCAGGTGCTCCATGAAGAACCGGGCGCCGCGGGTCCAGTCGAGGTGGAGGTCCTTCACGAGGAACGATCCGACGATCATCCGGACCCGGTTGTGCATCCAGCCGGTGGCCCGCAGCTGGCGCATGCCGGCGTCGACGATCGGGAAGCCGGTGCGGCCCCGACGCCAGGCGTCCAGCGCCGCGCCCGGCTCGTCGTAGGCCATCGCGGCGAACTCCGGGCGCAGGTACTCGCGCGCGGTCTCGGGCCGGGCGAAGAGCACGTCGGCATAGAACTCCCGCCAGGCCAGCTCCTTGCGGTACGTCGCGGCCGCCGCGCTGCGCCGCGGTGCGAGGTCGGCCAGCATCGTCCGCGGGTGGATCTCGCCCCACTTGAGGTGCACCGACATCCGGGAGGTGGTGTCGAGGTCGGGCCGGTCGCGGCCGGTGTCGTAGTCGTCGAGGTGTCCGGCCAGGAACTCCGCCCAGCGCCGGCGCGCCACCTGCTCGCCGGCGTCGGGCAGGCTGAGCCCGTCGGGTACCCCCACGTCGGGGAGGTCCACGGTCTGCTCGAGACCCAGCCAGGGCGCGCCCTGCGGTGGCTCCACGGGGCCTCGCCAGCCGTGGTCGAACCAGGCCTTCGAGAACGGCGTGTAGACCTTGTAGGGCTGGCCCTGCCCGCTGGTCACCCGGCCCGGCGCGACGGCGTACGGCGACCCGGTGCGCACCAGGTCGATCCCGGACCCGGCCAGGGCCTCCTCGACCCGCTGGTCGCGGACCCGGCCGTAGGGGCCGTGGTCGGCGGCCACGTGCACCCGGGTCGCGCCCACCGCGCGAGCCGCCAGCAGCACCTGGCGCACCGGGTCGCCGTGCACGACCGCGAGCGCGCCGTGCAGGTCGCGCAGGGAGGCGTCGAGCGCACGCAGCGACGCGACCAGGTAGGCCCGGCGCGGGATCCCGGCCGGCCCCCACAGGGCGGGGTCGAGCACGAAGAGGGGCAGCACGCCGTCGGCGGCGCAGGCCTCGAGCAGGGCGGGATTGTCGGCCAGCCGCAGGTCGCGGCGGAACCACATCACCGCGTGCACGGGCGGGGCGGGGGCGTCGTCGGGTGCCATCGGTGTCCACTGTGCCAGCGGGTCGTCTCATGAGTGAGAATGGGTGGGTGAGCGACTTGATCGACACCACCGAGATGTACCTCCGCACGATCTACGAGCTCGTGGAGGAGGACATCGCCCCGCTGCGTGCCCGGATCGCCGAGCGGCTGCACCAGAGCGGGCCGACGGTGAGCCAGACGGTCGCCCGGATGGAGCGCGACGGCCTGCTCACGGTCAAGGGCGACCGGCACCTGGAGCTCACGTCCGAGGGGCACCGGCTGGCGACCCGGGTGATGCGCAAGCACCGGCTCGCGGAGCGTTTGCTCACCGACGTGATCGGCCTCGACTGGGAGCTGGTGCACGAGGAGGCCTGTCGCTGGGAGCACGTGATGTCGGAGACCGTGGAGCGCCGGCTGCTGGAGCTGCTCGACCACCCGACGCAGTCGCCGTACGGCAATCCGATCCCGGGGCTCGACGAGCTCGGCGAGGGCGACGACGTCGAGGACTTCATGACCGACGTGGAGCCGCTCGCCTCCGTGGTGCTCGACGGTGAGCAGCTGGTGCTGGTGCGCCGGATCTCCGAGGAGATGCAGAAGGACGAGGTGCTGATGAGCGCCCTGCGCCGGGTCGGGGCGATGCCCGACAAGACCGTCACCGTGGTCGCCACCGCCCACGGCATCCTCATCGGCACCGGCGGCGAGACCGCCGAGATCGTGCTCGACGCCGCCGAGCACATCTTCGTCCGCAGGCACTGACACCCCGGCACTGACAACCCGGCACCGACATCCGGCACCTCCCCCGGCGGGCCGCCCGGGCCCCGCTGCCGCGGCTTTGCCATGCTGGGTGCATGGCCCACGGCACCGGACTACCGATCGAGATCAGCGGACTCACCAAGCGCTTCGGAGAGGTCACCGCGGTCGACGACCTGAGCTTCGTGGTGCAGCCCGGCGAGGTCACCGGCTTCCTGGGTCCCAACGGGGCGGGGAAGACCACCACGCTGCGCTGCCTGCTGGGACTGGTCGCGCCGAGCGCCGGCTCGGCCACCATCGGCGGCCGGCCGTATGCGGAGCTGAGCCAGCCGCTCCAGACGGTCGGCTCGGTGCTGGAGTCGTCCAGCTTCCACCCGGGCCGCTCGGCGTTGCGCCACCTGGAGGTGCTGGCGCTGGCCGCCGGCATCCCGCGCTCGCGAGCCGCCGACGTGCTGGGCCTGGTCGGGCTGGCCGAGTTCGGCGAACGCCGGGTGGGCGGCTACTCGCTCGGCATGCGCCAGCGCCTCGGCCTCGCCGCTGCCCTGCTCGGCGACCCCGGCGTGCTCATCCTCGACGAGCCGTCCAACGGCCTCGACCCGGCCGGCATCGCCTGGCTGCGCGGCTTCCTGCGCACGCTGGCCGCCGAGGGGCGCACCGTGCTGGTCTCCAGCCACGTGCTCACCGAGGTGCAGCAGACCGTCGACCGGGTGGTCGTGCTGGCCCGGGGGCGGCTGATCCGCGAAGGCACCCTGGCCGAGCTGGAGGCCGGCCCGTCGGTCGTCGACGTCTCGACCCCCAGTCCCGACGCCCTGGCCGCCGCCCTGCATGGCGAGGGACTCGACGTCGAGACCCGCGCCAGCGCGGTGCGGGTGACCGGGGCCACCGCGGCCGAGGTCGGTCACCTGGCCTTCGTGGCCGGCATCGAGCTGCACGCGCTGACCGACCGGGCCGAGGACCTGGAGAAGGTCTTCCTCCAGCTCACCACCGACGAAGGGAGCGTGGCCTGATGGCCGGTTCGACGACTGGCTCGACGACCGGCTCGATGACTGGCTCGATGACCGGCCTGGTGCGTGCCGAGTTCCTCAAGCTCACCTCGACCCGGCTCTGGCTCGGCCTGCTGGTCGGCGCCGTGCTGCTCACCGCGCTGTCGGCCGGGTTCTCGGCCGGCTTCGCCGGGATGGACAGCGGGTTCGGCGGCACCAGCCCGGGCCTCGACACCGTCGAGGCGCTGCGCAACGTCTACGGCAGCAGCGCCTTCGGTGGCAGCTACCTGTTCGCCGCGATCCTCGGGATCACCGCGATGACCGGCGAGTACCGCTACCAGACGATCACCCCGACCTTCCTGGCCACGCCCCGACGCTCACCGGTGGTGGCCGCCAAGTTCCTCGCCAACGCGGTGATGGGGGTGCTGTTCGGCCTCGCGGGTGCCCTCGCGGCTCTGGTCACCGGTGCGATCGTGATCTCGATCCGCGGCTACGGGCTGGGGCTCGACGAGCCCCGGGTGTGGTCGGGCCTCGGGCTGGCGCTGCTGGCGGTGGCGCTGTGGGCGATGATCGGCGTCGGCGTGGGCACCCTGGTGCGCAACCAGATCGCGGCGATCATCGGGCTGATCCTGATCGTCTACCTGCTCGAGCAGCTGCTGGTCTTCGGGCTGATCGCGCTCGACCTCGACGCGGTCGCCCGGCTGCTGCCCTCGATGGCCTCCTCGGCGATGGTGCAGGCCACCACGCCGATCACCACGCTGCTCAGCTGGTGGCAGGGTGCGCTGGTGATGCTCGGCTACGCCGGGGTGTTCACCGGGCTGGGCACCGCGCTCTCGGTGCGCCGCGACGTGAGCTGAGCCAGGAACTCGCTGCACCCCTCCTCGAGCTTCACCGTGGCCAGGTCGTCGCCGCGGGTCGGGCCCCGGTTGACGATCACCACGTCGGTGGCCGACTTCGCGGCCCGGCGTACGAAGCGCAGGCCGCTCATCACGGTCAGCGACGACCCGGCCACCAGCAGCACCCCGTCGTGCTCGGCGAGCGCGTCGACCGCGGCGTAGCAGCGCTCGACGCGGTGGGCGGGCACGTTCTCGCCGAAGAACACCACGTCGGGCTTCAGCACGCCGTCGCAGTCGGTGCACCCGGGCACCACGAAGTCGTCGGTGTCGTCGAGCTCGACGTCGCCGTCGGGGCGGGAGAGGGCAGTCGCGTGCCGCTCGGCGAAACCCGGGTTGAGGTCGGCCAGCCGCTGCTGCAGGTCCGCGCGCGGCGTGACCACGCGGCACGACAGGCAGACCACGTCGGAGATCCGGCCGTGCAGTGCCACCAGGGCCGGCTGCCCGGACCGCTCGTGCAGGCCGTCGACGTTCTGGGTGATCAGCAGGCCGACGCCGGGGGTCCGGGCCAGCGACCGGTGCCCGGCGTTGGGCTCGGCGTGCCGCATCCGGCCCCAGCCGAGGTGGCTACGGGCCCAGTAGCGCTGCCGGGCGGTGGCGCCGGAGGTGAACTCCTGGAAGGTCATCGGCATCCGGGCCGGGGCGAGCGGGCCGCGATAGTCGGGGATGCCCGAGTCGGTGGACAGCCCGGCGCCGGTCAGCGCCACGAGGGGGCGCTGGCCGATCAGGTCCAGCGCGCCCGCGACCGACGTGGCAGTGGTGGCCCGCACTCAGGACCGCGCGTATCTCGCCTCGGCGCGGGCCCGGGCCTTGGCGGCCTCGGTCTCGCGGTCCTTGGGTGGGGCGCTGGTGACCAGGTCGTCGAGCAGGTGCGCGGTGACGTGCGCGATCTCGGCGACCGCGCGGTCGAAGGCAGCCTGGTTGACCTGGGCCGGCCGGGTGGTCCCGCTGACCTTGCGCACGTACTGCAGGGCGGCGGACGTGACCTCGTCGCTGGTGGCCGGCGGCTCGAAGTTGTTCAGCGGTCGGATGTTGCGGCACATGGCCACCACGGTACGCCGCCGGCTGAAGCCCGGCAGGTCCTCCGGCCGGCTCACAGGGCCAGGAATCGGACCCCGTCGCCGGTCACCAGCGCCACCCGGCCGTCCGGCAGGGCGAGGGTACGGATCGCGTCGACGTCGGTGCCGTAGTCGGCCTCGACCGTCCGGTTGGTCAGCCGGCCGTGGTGCAGGTCGAGCACCGACACGTAGCCGGTGCGACCGTCCCAGCCGCGAGCC
>JBBQRV010000258.1:0-4989 GCA_038214475.1 Propionibacteriales bacterium
AGTGGCGCGGCGCGCTGCTGTGGGTGGCCATCTCCGCGCTCGTGGCCCCGGTCATCCAGGGCATGGTCGAGCAGCTGGCCCGGGAGACGCGCCGGGTGCGCCAGACCACGGCCGAGATCGACTCGGTGATGCGCGGCGCCCGCCTGACCAGCATCATCTCGACGGGGCTGGACGGCACCATCCGGTCCTTCAGCCAGGGCGCGGAGCAGCTGCTCGGCTACCGGGCCGACCAGGTCGTGGGCCGGCACGACCCTGCGCTCTTCCACGACCCCGACGAGGTGGTGGCCGTGGCCTCGGAGCTCGGCGTCGAGCCGGGCTTCGGGGTCTTCGCCGAGCTCGCCAGGCAGGGTGCACCCAGCCGGGTCTGGAGCTATCTGCGTGCCGACGGCGAGCGCCTCTTCGTGCGCCTGGTGATCACCGACCTCCGCGACGGCGACGGTGCGGTCACCGGCTACCTGGGCGTGGCCATCGACTCGACCGAGGCGGCACGCTCCGAACGTGCCTTGGCCCGCTCGGAGGCACGCTGGCGGATCCTGATGGAGCACCTGCCCGACCTCACGGTGATCGTGGTCGACGAGGAGGTCCGGATCCGGGTGGTGGCCGGCTCCGGAGCCATGCGACAGGGCCTCGACGGCGCCGAGGGCCTGCTGCTCAGCGAGCGCTCCAAGCCCGAGAACATCGAGCAGCTGCGCACCGCGGTCGCCGAGGCGATCGCCGGCCGCGAGTCGTCCGTCGAGCTCGAAGGCACGGCGACGGGCGCGGAGCACGAGATCGTGGTGACCCCGCTGCCACCCGACGAGGACGGCGCCCGGGCGTTGATCGTGGCCCGCGACGTCAGCCAGGCGCGAGCCCGCGAGCGGGCAGTCGTCGAGGCCAAGGAGCGCGCCGAGCGGCTCTTCGACGACGCTCCGCACGGTGTCGCGGTGCTCACCCCGCAGGGCGACCTGCTCCAGCTCAACACGGCTCTGCTGAGCATGCTCGGACACTCGCCGTACGGTCCGAGCGCGTCCGACCGGCCGCTGCTCTCGGGCCCCGACAGAGAGGCGTTCCAGCGGCACCTGGCGAACGCCCTCGATCACCGCGGCACCCGCGTGAACGCCGACTGGACCCTGCACGACGCCCAGGGCCAGGACGTCCACGTCGCCCTGAGCACCCGCGTGCTGCTCGGCGAGGACGGCAGCGACGACGTGGTCCTGGTCAACGTGGTCGACGTGTCGGAGCGGTTCCGCTACGAGCAGCGGCTCGCCCACCTCGCCGACCACGACGTGCTCACCGGGCTGGCCAACCGCCGCCAGTTCGACCGGGTGCTCCAGGAGCACCTGGAGCGGTGTGCTCGCTACGGCCCGTCCGGGGCGTTGCTGCTGTTGGACCTCGACAACTTCAAGGAGGTCAACGACACGCTCGGGCACGGCGCCGGCGACCAGCTCATCATCTCCACCGCGGCCCTGCTCAACAACGGGCTGCGCGAGGGCGACGTGGTGGCCCGGCTCGGCGGGGACGAGTTCGCGATCCTGCTCCCCGAGGCCGACCGCGAGGCAGCCGAGACGGTGGCCAGAGTCATCGTCGACCGGATCCGCGACTACACCGCCACCCTCGACGGCACCCGCCGCCGAGTCACCGCCAGCATGGGCGTGGTGACCGTGCAGGCCGCCAGCGAGCACGCGGCCGACCTGCTTGCCCTCGCCGACATGACCATGTACGACGCCAAGGACGCCGGTCGGAACGGCTACGTGGTGCTCGACGAGGACTCCGCCCGCCAGCCACGCTCGGGTGCCCGCCTGCAGTGGAAGGACCGGATCGAGAAGGCTCTCGAGAACGACGACTTCGAGCTGCTGCTGCAGCCGATCCTGCGCCTCGACACCCACACCGTGGGCTCCGCCGAGGCGCTGCTGCGGCTGCACGACACCGACGAGTTCATCTCCCCTTCCCGGTTCCTCTACATCGCCGAACGGTCCGGCCTGATCACCGACGTGGACGCCTGGGTGGTGCGCAACAGTGTGGCGATGCTGGCGAGGCTGCGGCGCCACGACCCCCAGTTCCAGCTCGAGGTCAACCTCTCGGGGCACTCCATCGGCGACCCGGCCATCGAACGGGCCATCGTCGAGTCCCTGGCCGACCACGCGGTGGATCCCTGCGCCCTGATCCTGGAGATCACCGAGACCGCCGCCGTCGCCGACGTCCAGTTGGCCCGACAGTTCGCGGAGCGGATGACGCGGCTGGGCTGCAAGTTCGCGCTGGACGACTTCGGTGCCGGATTCGGGTCGTTCTACTACCTCAAGCACCTGTTGTTCGACTACGTGAAGATCGACGGGGAGTTCGTGGCCTCGTGCCACCGCTCCAGCGTCGACCGCACCATCCTGCGCTCGATCGTGGGCATCGCCCACGACCTCGGCAAGGAGACCGTGGCCGAGTTCGTGGCCGAGCCGGGCATCCTCGAGGTGGTCCGCGCCGAAGGCGTCGACCTCGCCCAGGGCTACCTGATCGGCGAGCCGGTGCGCTACGACGAGTTCGTGGCCAGGTTCCTCGACGGCGGCCAGACCCCGACCTCCCCACCGGCCGTCGCGCCGGCAGCCCCCTGACCGCGGAAGGAGAGCCATGGGCCCGGGACGCTTCCAACGAGCAGTCGGCCTCGTCATCGCCGCACTCGTGACGGCGGCCGCCACCGCGCTCTGGGTCGCGGTCGCCATGGGAGGCACCGCTGTCGAGGACGCCCCGAGCGAGGGCTTCCTCTTCGGGGTGTGGCGGGTCTTCTACGACACCCAGGCCCCCTCCGTGCGGGTGCTGCTGACCGCCGCCTCGCTGGCCGTGCTCTTCGCCGTCGGTGTGGCCCTGGTCGAGCGTCGGATCGCCGACCGGACCCGCCGTTCCGACAGCGCGCAGGCGACCCCACTGGCTCCCAGGATCCTGATGGCGGCAACGCGGGGCGTGTACGCCGGACCGGTGACGGTGACGGTCCTGGTCCCGGCCCACAACGAGGAGGCCTGCCTGGGCGCGACGCTGGACTCGCTGCTCGCCCAGTCCCATCGACCCGAACGGGTCGTCGTGGTCGCCGACAACTGCACCGACGCGACCGTCGAGATCGCGCGGCGCGCGGGGGTCGACGTGTTCGAGAGCGTCGACAACACCGCGAAGAAGGCCGGCGCGCTCAACCAGGCGCTGCGCTCGCTGCTGCCCGAGCAGGGGGACAACGACCTGGTCATGGTGATGGACGCCGACACCACGCTCGACCAGGACTTCCTCGAGACCGCCGTCCGCCGGATGACCGACGACCGGGCGTTGATCGCGGTGGGTGGCCTGTTCTACGGCGAGGACGGCTGCGGAGTGCTCGGCCAGTTCCAGCGCAACGAGTACATCCGCTACTCCCGTGAGCTGCGGCGCCGGCGGGGCCGGGTCTTCGTCCTCACCGGCACGGCGTCGCTGTTCCGGCCGGTCGCCCTGCGCACGGTGGCAGCCAGCCGGGGCGCGACCCTGCCCGGGGCTCCCGGCGACGTCTACGACACCGCGGCACTGACCGAGGACAACGAGCTGACGATCGCCCTCAAGTCCCTCGGCGGCCTGATGATCTCCCCGGCGGGGTGCACCGTGGTCACGGAGGTGATGCCGACCTGGCGGGCCCTGATGGCACAACGGCTGCGGTGGCAGCGCGGGGCACTGGAGAACCTCGGCGCCTACGGGGTCACGCCACAGACGTTCCGCTACTGGGTGCAGCAGCTCGGCATCGGGTACGGCGTCATCGCCCTGACCGCCTACCTGCTCCTGATCGGGATCATGCTGCTGTCGGTGGACACCTGGATCTGGTTCCCGTTCTGGCTGGGGCTGGGGATGCTCTTCACCGCTGAACGCGTGGTCACGGTGTGGCACGGCGGCTGGCCGGCCCGGCTGCTGGCGCTGTCGCTCTTCCCCGAGCTCTTCTTCGCGATGGTCCTCAACCTGACCTACGTGCGCGGCATCATCGACATCTCCCTGGGCCGGCAGGCAGGGTGGACGCACATCAGTCGGGCGCCGAGCGCCGACCCCCTGGACACCCCGTCATGATCGCCACCCTGCTGCCTCTCGTGACTGCGTGGGGGATCGTGCTCCCGGAGTCGCTGCTGAGCTCCCAGACGTTCGCCGTCCTCTCCACCGTGGTGGCGATCAACACGGTGATGTACGGCGCCCTGGCGCTCGCGAAGATGCTGCCCAAGGTCTATCCACGCGACTGGGTCACCGATCGCAGCCGGCGTGCCGAGACCCGCAGCATCCATCCGGAGGGGTCAGGGCAGGGCGACGACTCCCAGTTCCGCGGGTGAGGCGAGCAGGTCGTTCTTGGGGAGCACCCGCACCGTGTAGCCGAAGGGGCCGGTGCGCGCCAGCGTGACCGAGCCCTCGAAGCGGTGGCGGCCGGCGTCGTAGGTCTCGGCGAGCTCGAGGTGCGCCACGTCGGTGTCGAGCAGGTCGTCGTCGGTGGAGATCCGCCCGTGCACGAGCTGGACGTCGATGTCCTCGGGTCGCAGCGCACCGAGCGAGACGAACGCGCGCACCGACATCGTGTTGCCGATCTCGGGCGACGCGGCCACCCCGTGCGACTCGACGTGCTCGACGTGCACCCCGGACCAGCCCGCACGCACGGTCTGCTTCCAGTCCGCCAGCGCGCGGGCACCGGCGTAGTCGGAGTTCATGGCCCGGCCCGACGCGGCCGCCGGCAGGTAGAGCGTGCGCACGTAGTCCTTGACCATCCGGGAGGCCAGCACCTTGGGGCCGAGCGACTTCAGCGTGTGCCGGACCATCTCGATCCAGCGCGACGGCACCCCGGTGGCGTCGAGGTCGTAGAACCGGGGCGCGACCTCGTTCTCGATCAGGTCGTAGAGGGCGTGCGCCTCGATGTCGTCGCGGTGGTCGGGGTCGTCGACCACGTCGGCCGAGGGGATCGCCCAGCCGTTGTTGCCGTCGTACCACTCGTCCCACCACCCGTCGAGGATCGACAGGTTCAGGCCGCCGTTCAGGGCCGAC
>JBBQRV010000259.1:0-4975 GCA_038214475.1 Propionibacteriales bacterium
CAAATCGCCCTCGCTGGGATCCTGGAGCTTCTCCGTCCGTCGGAGTACGTCGAGGTAGACGAATTTGTCACACGCGGCCACGAGTGATTGAGGTGTTCGCGGCTCGCCGAACCCGTATACCGTCCTGCCCGATTGTCGAAGTCTCGACGCGAGCCTGGTGAAGTCGCTGTCGGAGGAAACGAGGCAGAAACCGTCGAGGTCCCCGGTGTAGAGCAGGTCCATCGCGTCGATGATCAACGCGGAGTCGGTGGAGTTCTTGCCGGTCGTGTAGGAGAACTGCTGCACCGGCTGGATGGCGTGCTGCAGGAGCTGGGTCTTCCAGCGCACCAGGTGCTGGGTGGTCCAGTCGCCGTACGCGCGCCTGACGGTGGGGGTGCCGTACTTGGCGAGCTCCTCGAGCAGGTCGCTCGTGTAGCTCGACGAGGTGTTGTCGGCGTCGATCAGCACCGCCAGTCGTGTGGTGTCAGATGCCATGGGCCGTCCCTCCGAGTGTCAGCGTCGGGACCATCCTCACTCATGAGACGGCGACACGGCGGAGAACCGCGGTCCTGCAGCCGGCCGAGCGAGGTCAGGCGGGGCGGGCCATCGCGGCGCGGGCCATCGCGGCCCGGGCGGTGCTGGCGTCGACCAGCATGTCGTCGAGGTCGAGGTAGCGGCTGCAGGACCGGGCGAAGCTGCTGCTGGGCGCGCCGCGGCCGGCGCCGACGACCACGGCACCGGCGTCACGCAGGCGCGCGGCGAGCTCGGCGTAGGAGTCGTCGCCGCAGACCAGCGCGAACCCGTCGAGCACCCGCGAGTGGTGCAGGTCGAGTGCGTGGATGGCGAGCGCGTCGCGCGAGGCGTGCCGCCCGGCGGAGTGCTCGAGGCGCTCCATCGGTGCGATGGCGTGCCGATCGAGCTCACGCGCCCACGACGACGTGCCGAGCGTGCCCCAGTCGGCGTACGCGCGCTTGATGCCGAGCTGTCCGAATTGGCCCATGCCGGCGATCGCAGGCGTCGCGTAGTCGGACGGCACGGTGCTGGCGTCGATGAGCACCCCAATGGTGAGCATGCTGTTCCCCCCCTCGGGATCCGCGCCCCCCGGCGACGGTCCCTCTAGTTCTCCACCCTCATGATGGAGCGAGCCACCGCCCCCTCGTGGTGAAACGGTCGAGTCTTTACCATGACCCGGACCACGCCGAGCGCCCTCCTCAGGCCTGGCTGGGGGGTTCGGCGGCGCCGCCGACCGGGGCGACGGGCCTGCGCATCAGCAGTCGCACCAGGAACCACACCGGCCAGCCCAGCACGGCGAGCACGACCGCGAACGGCAGCACGGCGCCGGCCACCGTCAGCACGCCCACCGTGGTGGCTCGCAGGCCGTCCCAGCCGGCCGCCAGACCGGCGAGGAACCCTCGGTGGTCGGGCTCCTTCACGACCGGTGCGTCGGTGCGCACGATCTCCACGGAGATGGTGGCCAGCGTCGTCTGGTCGGCGAGGTAGGCCTGCTGGGCCTTCAGCGAGTCAAGGTTGGCCTGGCGACGGGTCAGCTCGGACTCGATCGAGACGATGTCGCGGATGCTCTGGGCGCGGTCGAGCAGGGTCTCGATCCGGCTGATGCTGCGCTCCTGGGCGCGGACCCGCACCCCTGTGTCGATGACCTGGGTGGTGACGTCCTCGGCCTTGCTCGAGACCGACTCGAGCTCGGCCACTCCCTTGAGCTTGTCGAGCACCTCGGTGAAGTCGGCGCTCGGGACTCGCAGCACCAGCCGGGCGGTGTCGAGCACGCCCTTGTCGTCGCTGGTCGACTTCTCGTCGTCGATCTGGCCGCCGTGCTTCGCCACGAGTGCGGCAACCGCGTCCCGTGCCTGCTGCACGTCGTCCCCGCGCAGCCGCACGGTGCCGGTGGCGATCACCGCCCGGGTCTCGGCCACGGTGCGCGCCTTGGCCCCGGCGTCGGACCCGAAGGCGCTGCCCAGGGCGTCGCCGGCAGCGGCCTCCGGTGCCTGGGGCTGGGCTGCGGGTGCGTCGCGCCCGGCCGTGCTCGCCGTGTCGTTCGGGCCCACCCCCGAGCAACCGGTGAGGAGCAGCACGCCGAGCACCGCGGCAGGGGCGAGGAGGCGGACGCGGGGCGACGACAGGTGAGAGGTCATGGTGGTGTGACGACGGACTCCTCGACCTGGTTCCGCGGCTGACTAGGCTGGCCGGGTGCCCTCCGACGAGATGCCCCCCGCCGCCCACGACCAGCGCGTGCAGGTCAGCCGCGAGGTGGCCGCTTCGGCCGCGGTGGTCTTCGACCTGCTCACTGACCCGCAGGGCCATGTGCGCCTCGACGGCTCGGGGATGCTGGTCGCGACCGCGGACGCCCCCCGGCTGGCTGCCGCCGGTGACGAGTTCGTGGTCGACATGGACCGTGAGCCCCTCGGCGACCTGCCCCTGGGGCGCTACACGGTGCGCAACACCGTCACCCGGATCGAGCCCGACCGGCTCCTGGAGTGGAACGTCGGCACCGTCGAGCACCACAAGCCGTTGGGCCACGTCTACGGCTACACGCTCGAGCCGATGTCCTCGGGCGGCACCCTGGTGACGTCGTACTGCGACTGGAGCGGGCTCAACCCCAGGCTGCGCGACCGGGTCAGCTTCCCGGTGGTGCCGGTCGAGATGATGGCCGCAAGCCTCGACAAGCTGGCCGCCCTGGTCGAGTCGTGAGCCGTGGCTGACCGGCCCGCACCCCTCCCGGGCGGCCCGCTGCGCACGATCGTCGTGGGAGGTGGCATCGCCGGCCTCGCGGCGGCGCACGTGCTCGCCGGGCAGGGCCACGACGTGCTGGTCCTGGAGGGCTCGCCGGTGCCGGGCGGCAAGCTCCGCACGGCCGAGGTCGCCGGGGTCGGCGTCGACGTGGGCGCCGAGGCGATGCTCAACCGCCGTCCCGAGGGGGTGGACCTGGCTCGCGAGGTCGGGCTGCAGGTCGTGCACCCGGCCGTGGTCTCGTCGCGGATCTGGACCCGGGGTGCCCTGCGGCCCCTGCCCCGCTCGCTGATGGGCGTCCCGCTCGACCTCGACCAGCTCGCGGCCTCGGGAGTCCTGTCGGAGCACGGGTTGGCCCGGGCCGGGCAGGAGCGACAGGTGCCCGGTGAGCACCTGGTCGACGACGTGTCGGTGGGGGAGCTGGTCTCGCGCAGGTTCGGCGACGAGGTCACCGACCGGCTGGTCGAGCCGCTGCTCGGGGGCGTGTACGCCGGTCACGCCCGCGAGATCTCGCTGTTCGCCGCTGTCCCGCAGCTGGCCGCGTACGCCGCTCGCGGGTCCCTGCTCGCGCAGGCCGGTGCGCTGCCCACGACGTACGACGGACCGGTCTTCGCCGGCGTCGACGGCGGGATGGGTCGGCTGCCCCGGGCACTGCTGGCCGCGGGCGGATTCGAGGTGCGCGTCGGTGCCACCGTGCGCGGGCTGCGACGGACTCCGGGTGGCTTCGCGGTGGTCGTCGGCTCGACCCACGAGCCCGAGCTGCTGACCGCCGACCGGGTGGTGCTGGCGACCCCAGCCGCCCCGACCGCCCGGCTGCTCGGCGAGCTGGCACCGGTGGCCGCGGCCGAGCTGGCGGCCATCGAGTCGGCCTCGATGGCCGTGGTGACCCTCGCCTTCCGCGCCTCCGACCTCGCCGGGCTCACCGCGACACCCTCCTCGGGGTTCCTGGTGCCGCCCGTCGACGGGCACCGGATCAAGGCGGCCACCTTCTCGTTCGCCAAGTGGGAGTGGGTGGCGGCGGCCGGGGCCGCCGAGGGGCTGGCCTTCCTGCGCACCTCGCTCGGCCGGCACCGTGAGGAGGCCTCGCTGCAGCTGCCCGACGACGAGCTGGTCGCGGTGTCGCTGGCCGACCTGCACGAGGCCACCGGGCTGACGGCGTCGCCGGTCGACAGTCACGTCCAGCGCTGGGGCGGCGGACTTCCGCAGTACGCCGTGGGCCACCTGCGCCGGGTCGCCCGGATCCGCGACGCGGTGGGGCACGTCGACGGACTGGCGGTGTGCGGAGCGGCGTACGACGGTGTCGGCATCCCGGCCGTGATCGGCTCGGCCCGCCGGGCGGCGGCAGCGGTGTCCGGGGCACAATGAGTGACATGTCCAGCGATACCCAGACCAGCACCAACGCGGCCCGGCTCCGCGAGCTCAACGACACCATCCGCTACACGATGTGGTCGGTGTTCCGGCTGGCCACGCCGCTGCGTGATGCCGACCGCGCGGCCGAGGGCGCCGAGGTCGAGAAGCTCTTCGCCGAGCTCGCCGGTGACGACGTGGTGGTCCGCGGCGTCTACGACGTGAGCGGGCTGCGCGCCGACGCCGACGTGATGGTCTGGTGGCACGCCGAGACCAGCGAGGCGCTGCAGGCGGCCTACCACCGGTTCCGCCGGACCGCGTTCGGCTACCGGCTCGACCCGGTCTGGTCGCAGCTGGCACTGCACCGTCCGGCCGAGTTCAACAAGAGCCACGTGCCGGCGTTCCTCGACGGTGAGCCGGCCCGGGCGCACATCTGCGTCTACCCCTTCGTCCGCTCCTACGAGTGGTACCTGCTCGAGGACTCCGAACGTCGCCGGATGCTGGCCGAGCACGGCCAGATGGCCCGCGACTTCGCCGACGTGCGCGCCAACACGGTGGCCAGCTTCGCGCTCGGCGACTACGAGTGGATGCTGGCCTTCGAGGCCGACGAGCTGCACCGGATCGTCGACCTGATGCGGCACCTGCGCGGGTCCGACGCGCGTCGACACGTGCGCGAGGAGCTGCCGTTCTACACCGGCTCACGGGTCGAGATCGCCGACCTGGTCGACCGCCTGCCCTGAGCCGCAGCCACCGGCGAGCAGCACACGTGCGGGTCCTTCCGGGCCGCTCAGGAGGCGTTGTGCGGCACGCTCCACTCGGCGACGGCCGCGTCGAGATCGCCCTCGGCCCCGATCCGGTCCAGGAACTGCGGGAACTGCTCGGCCGCCGTCTCCAGGTGCATCAC
>JBBQRV010000260.1:0-4963 GCA_038214475.1 Propionibacteriales bacterium
CCGGCGGGGAAGGACTCGGCGAGGCGTTCGGAGGCCGAGATGGCCTCGGGCTTCTGGAGGAACTGGTCGGACTCGTCGAGCCCGGTGTCGATGCGGAACAGGCCCGCCGAGAGCGCGGCGAGCAGCACCAGGGTGCCGGCCACGAAGGCCGTCGGACGGGCCGCGACCCGGTCGCCGACCCGGCGCCACAGCGAGTGCGAGTCGACCAACGCGGTCTCGCCACGGTGTGGCACCCGGGGCCAGAAGATCCAGCGCCCGAACAGCACCAGGAACGCCGGCAGCACCGTCATCACGAAGACCGCAGCGACCACGACGCCGATCGCGCAGGACAGTCCCAGCCCGCGGGTGGTGGGCACCAGCGAGAGCAGGAGCGTGAGCAGGCCGAGGACGACCGTGCTGGCGCTGGAGAGCACCGCCTCCGCGGTACGTCGCAGCGCGTGCGCCATCGCCACGTGCCGGGAGTCGGTGCCCTTGAGCTCGTCGCGGTAGCGCGAGATGAGCAGCAGCGCGTAGTCGGTGCCGGCGCCGAAGACCAGCACCGAGAGGATGCCGGTGGTGGACTCGTCCCAGGCGACCCCGACGCCGGCCATCGCCTGGGTGGCCAGGATCGATGCCAGCCGGTCGGCGACTCCCACGGTGATCAGCGGGACCAGCCACAGCAGTGGGCTGCGGTAGGTGACGATCAGCAGCACACCCACCACCGAGGCGGTGGCGAGCAGCAACCGGAGGTTGGCGCCGTCGAAGACGGCGGCGAGGTCGGCCTGTACGGCTGCCGGCCCGGTGACCTGGCTGGAGACGCCGGCCGGCAGGCCGTCGGCCGCCCGACCGCGCAGGTCGGCGACCGCGTCGGCGGTCTCGGTGGCGGTGGCGGCGACCACGGGCACCACCGCGAGGGCGGCGGTGCCGTCGTCGGCGGGCACCAGGCCGGGTCCCCGCGACGCAGCGGGCGACAGCTGTCCGACCAGCTGCTGGAGGGTGGCGAGGGCGTCCTTCGAGAGGGTGCCGCTGTCGGCGGTCCAGAGCACGATCGCCACCGACGAGTCGTCCTGGGGCAGCTGGTCGCGCAGTTGCGTCGCCAGGGTGCTGTCGGCGCCTCGGGGGAGGGCGTCGGTGGGGCTCGGGCTGCGCTCGCCCTCACCCATGAAGCCCAGCACCGCCCCGGACAGCACGAACGCGGCCAGCACCACCCGCCAAGCGGTGCGGCGACTGGTGAGCAGGCCCACCAGGCCGGTCGCGGGCGGCTCGGCGCGGTGCGCCGGCACCGGTCCGGTCGTGGGTCCGGTCGTGGGTCCGGTCGTGGACGGCGGGGGCTCGGTGGGGATCATGCGACACTCCGATGACGGGTCGGACGGACACGGCTATGATTAGTTAATCAGATTAGACACCAAGTAGGTGAAAGAAAAATGGCGAGCGAACCCGAGGTGAGCTCCGGTGCCCCCGTTGCGCCACCGGCCGGGCGCGGCGGGTCCGGGCCGGCCAGTGCCTTCGCGCAGGGCTGGTCGCAGTCGGGTGCGCTGACCGCGCTCCGGGTGCTGGTCGACACCGGCTCCCGGGTCCGGCACACCGTGGCCCGCCGGGCCGGCCTCAGCGACACCGACCTGGCCACGCTCGAGCACCTCACCCGGCAGTCCCTGGGGCCGGCCGAGGTGGCTCGCCGCCTGGAGGTCTCCACCGCCGCGGTGACCGGCATCGTCGACCGTCTCGAGGCCCGCGGCCACGTGCAGCGCCGTCCGCACGCCGACGACCGCCGGCGTACCGACGTGCACCTCACCGACTCCGGGCGCGAGGAGCTGTTGGGTCACCTGCTGCCGATGTTCCGTGCCCTGCAGGAGCTCGACGCCCGCTTCGACGACGGGGAGCGGGCCGTGGTCGAGCGCTACCTGCGCGGCGCCACCGAGGCGTTCGAGACGGTGATCCGCGAGCCGCAGTGAACCGGGTCGAGGATCAGCCGGCCGCGTAGAGGGCCGCGCCCACGACGCCGGCCTTGTTGAGCAGGGACGCCGCGACGATCGGGGTGTCGATCTCGAGCAGCGGCAGGAACTCGTCGGCCTGCTTGCTGATCCCGCCGCCGACGACGAACTGGTCGGGGGAGAACAGCGACTCGACCGTGCGGTAGTACGTCGTGAGCCGCGCCGCCCACTCGGTCATCGACAGGTCCTCCCGCTCGCGGGCGCTGTTGGCGGCCCAGCGCTCGGCGTTCTGGCCCTCGACCTCGAGGTGGCCGAGCTCGGAGTTGGGCACCAGCACCCCGTGATGGATGAGGGCCGACCCGATGCCGGTGCCGAGGGTGGTCAGGATGACCAGGCCCTGCTCGCCGCGCGCTGCGCCGTAGCGCACCTCGGCGACGCCGGCGGCGTCCGCGTCGTTGACGACGTGCACGTCACGCGAGAGCCGCTCGGTGAACAACGCGTCGGCGTCGGTGCCGATCCAGGACTCGTCGATGTTGGCGGCCGACTGCACCACGCCGCCGCGTACCACCCCGGGGACGGTCACCCCGACCGGCCCGGTGGAGTCGGGGAACTGCGCGAGCACCTCGGCGAAGACCTCGGCGACCGCGTCCGGGGTGGACGGGCTGGGCGTGCGGATCCGGAAGCGTTCGGCAGCGAACTCGCCCCGCTCGAGGTCCACCGGTGCGCCCTTGATCCCCGTGCCGCCGAAGTCGATCCCGAAGCCCTGAGTCATGGAGCACATCCCACCACACCGCGGCCGGGTCGAGGCAGGTCTGCGGCGCCCGCGTCCTGATCCGTGGGAATGGCGTGGTGGCCGCCGGCGGTGACCTGAGACGCTGGTGCCATGACGGTGGAGGAGTA
Organism: Propionibacteriales bacterium; assembly: GCA_038214475.1. GTDB lineage: Bacteria > Actinomycetota > Actinomycetes > Propionibacteriales > Nocardioidaceae > Nocardioides. The sequence continues at coordinate 2,811 of JBBQRV010000260.1, forward strand.
TCTCGAGGGCCTGCGGGCGGCCTTGCTCGCCTTCGTGAGGTACGCCGACCGGGCCGGCCTCGACGGCCCGGTGCCGACCACTCCTGACTGGTCCGTGCGCCAGCTGATCGCCCACCAGGGCATGGTGCACCGGTGGTCCGCGGCGATGCTGCGCGGCGAGGAGGTCGACCCCGCGGCCCTCGAGCGAGCCGGCCGGAAGTCCCTCGACCCCGTCGAGTGGCTGCGCGACGGGGCCATCGACGTGGCCCGCGCGATCACCGAGGCGCCCGACGACGTGCAGGCGCTGGTGTTCCTCGCCGACGCCCCGCCGGCCCGCACGTTCTGGGCCCGCCGGCAGTGCCACGAGACCACGATGCATGCGGTGGACGCGCTCTCGGCGGTGCTCGGCCGGCGCCCGAAGGCGGCCGACACCTGGCTCGGGCGGGAGCTCGCGCTCGACGGGATCGACGAGCTGGTCACCGGGTTCATCCCGCGGCGGGGCTCGCGGCTGCGCAGCGAGGAGCCGACCACGATCCTGGTCGACCCGACCGACGACCCGCGGGCCTGGCTGGTGAAGGTGGGTGACGACCTGCCGGTCACCGAGCGACTGGCCGAGGGCGCCGACGACGCCGCGCAGACCGCAGACGTGGTGCTGCGCGGCGGCGCGGTCGCGCTCTACCTCACCCTGTGGAACCGCAGCGACGAGATCACGCCCGAGCGCGGCGACTGGGACCTGTGGCCCCAGCACGCGCAGGTGCGCTGGTCGCGCTGACGCAGACCCAGCGGCAGCTCAGGCCCCCCGGTCGTCGGACTCCGGGTGCGGGGCCGGATGCTCCGGGTGGTCGCGGTGGTCGCGGTGGTCGTGGTGCTCGGGGTGGTCGGGGTGCGCCGGGTCGTCGAGGTCGGGCGGCGCGACCCCCTCGACCTCGACGCCCTCCTCGAGCGGTTCGGCCAGCGGGTTGTCCGGCCCGGGGCGCAGGTCCTCGGGCAGCATCTCGTCGGTGACGCCCTGCTGCTCGGGGCGCTCCTGCTCGTCGGGTCGGCTCATGATCCCTCCGTGCCCGATCCCGACCCGGTGATGCGCCGGTGATGTACCCGGCGGCTCAGCCGAGGACGACCTCCGCCCGGTCGGGGTAGAACGCCAGATGACCGGCGATCGCTGCGACCGCGTCGTACGGCGTCTCGTAGCTCCAGGCCGCGTCGACGGTGGTGCCGGCCGCGGTCGTCACCGACCAGTAGGACGCGTCGCCCTTGTAGGGGCAGTGCGTGGAGGTGGCGGTGCCGGTGAGCAGGTCCGGCGCGACGGCGTCGCGGGGGACGTACTGCACGGGCGGGTACGACGCCTCCTGCAGCGTGAGCGCGGCCTCGGTGTCGGCGATCACCGTGCCACCCACCTTCACCTGGACCCGGGTGCCGGTGGGGGTGATCGTGATCGGGTGCGACGCGTCAGGGATCTTCGGGGTCATGGGGTGCCTCCTGGTTCGGGACGTGAGCGGCCTCACCTGGGGACAACCCCGGAATCCGGGCAGGGCTTCCCCTTGCGTCTGAGGTTTACAGAATCTATGGTTCTGTAAACTTCGGAACCCTGAGGTGCTCTCGACCCGAGGACCCGGCCAGGAGGAGCCATGATGACCACCAGCACGGCGGACGCCCGGACGAGCCGGCCCTGGCGTGACCCCAAGAGACACCTGTGGCTGATCGGCCTGGTCGTCCCGTCGCTGGCCTTCGTGGGCTTCGGCATGTGGTCGCTCACCGGCTGGGGCGTGTGGTGGTGGATCGGGCCGATCGTGATCCTGGTGATCGTGCCCGCCGTCGACCTGGTCGCCGGGCTCGACCGCTCCAACCCGCCCGACGACGTGATCGAGGCGCTCGAGCAGGACCGCTACTACCGCTGGGTCACCTACCTCTACCTCCCGGTGCAGTACGCCGGGTTCGCCGGCGCGCTCTGGCTGATGACCCGTGCCGAGCTCAGCACCGTGGACCGGATCGGCCTGGCGGTCTCGATCGGCTGCATCGGCGGGATAGGCATCAACACCGCCCACGAGCTGGGCCACAAGAAGGAGAGTCACGAGCGCTGGCTGTCGAAGATCGCGCTGGCCCAGAGCTGGTACGGCCACTTCTACATCGAGCACAACCGTGGGCACCACGTCCGGGTAGCGACCCCCGAGGACCCC
>JBBQRV010000261.1:0-4910 GCA_038214475.1 Propionibacteriales bacterium
GGGCTGCTGAGCGTCGTCTCCGTGCTCACCTCGCTCTACCCCGCCGTGACCATCCTGCTGGCCGCGCTGGTGCTCGACGAGCGGGTGCACCGGGCGCAGGCCTGGGGGCTGGCCCTGTGCGGTCTCGCGGTCTCGCTGGTCGCGACCGGCTGAGGGCGCGCCCGCCCGGGCCGGGCCGGGGTGGAGTCGGGTCGAGTCGGGCCGGGTCAGGCCGGCACCGACAGCGACAGCGCGAAGTCTCCTTCCGCGTCGGTCCACCAGTGGGTGAGCCGCAGCCCGGCCGCCTCCAGCTCGGCCTCGACACGCTCTCGTCGGAACTTGGAGGAGATCTCGGTGCGCACCTCCTCGCCCTCGGCGAAGTCCACCGTGAGGTCGAGCGCCGAGATCCGCACCGACTGCGGCCGCGTGGAGCGCAGTCGCATCTCGATCCACTCCTGGTCGGGGTCCCAGCGGGCGACGTGTGCGAAGGAGTCGACCTGGAAGTCGGCGCCCAGGTCGCGGTTGAGCACCGCGAGCACGTTGCGGTTGAACTCGGCGGTCACTCCCGCGGCGTCGTCGTAGGCCGCGACCAGGCGGGCCGGCTCCTTGACCAGGTCGGTGCCGAGCAGGAAGGCGTCCCCAGCGGCCAGGGTCCGGCGTACGCCGCCCAGGAACGCCGCCCGCTGCCTGGGATCGAGGTTGCCGATCGTCGAGCCCAGGAAGGCCAGCAACCGGTGCGGCCCACCCGGCAGCTCGCCGAGATGGTGCTCGAAGTCGCCGACGACGGGAGCCACCTCGAGCCCGGGGAACTCCGCAGCGACGGCCACACTGGCGTCCTCGAGCACCGCTGGATCGACGTCGAAGGGCACGAAGCGGGTGAGCGTGCCGGCGTCGGCGAGCGCACCGAGCAGCAGCCGGGTCTTCTCCGAGGTGCCGCTGCCGAGCTCGATGAGGGTCTCCGCCCCGGTGACCCGGGCGATCTCGGCGACCCGGGCGTCGAGGATGTCGCGCTCGGTGCGGGTGGGGTAGTACTCCGGGAGCCGGGTGATCTCGTCGAACAGCTCGCTCCCCCGGGCGTCGTAGAAGTACTTGGGGGGCAGCGTCTTCGGCTGCGCGCCGAGGCCGGCCCGGACGTCGGCAGCCATCTGCGCGGCCAGCCCTCCGGGGTCGAGGTGGACGGCGACGTCGGCGACGGGCATCAGGGCTCCATTCGGGTCACGGTGACCCCGGCCGGGGTCAGCTCGAGGAGATGTCGGTCGGGGACGTCGACCCAGGCGGGGTCGTCGTCCCACGGCTCGCTGGCCACCACCACCCCGTCGGGCAGGACCAGGTAGGACAGCGGGTCGCCCCACGTGGTCGCGAGCACCCGGGTGCCGTCGGTGAGCAGCAGGTTGAGCTGGGCCGCGGGGTCGAGCCCGGCGACCTCGCGCACAGTGTCGGCCAGCCGGTCCGGGCCGCGGTCGAGGACGTGCGCGGCGAGCACCGCGGAGTCGCAGACCGACTCGGCGCTGCGGGTGGCGGGCAGCACCGCACGGTCGACCCGGCCGTTGTGGGACAGCAGCCAGCGGCCGTCGGTGAAGGGCGCGGCGGCACTCTCGTCCCTCGGCATCCCCTCGGTGGCCGAGCGCACCGCGGCCAGCACCGCTCCTGAGGTCAGCACCGGTGCGACCGAGGCGAACGAGGCGTCCCCCCACAGCGGGCGGTCCGAGCGCCAGCGCACCGGCTCGGCGCGGCCGGGGGCGTAGAAGCCGACGCCCCAGCCGTCGGCGTTGAGCAGTCCGCGCAGCTGGCGGCGTGGCGCGTAGGACTGGCGCAGCAGGCCGTGGGGCGGGTCGAGCACCAGCGACGCGACGGTGCGCTCGGCCCCCAGCCAGGCCAGGTGCCTACACAACGTCCCAGGCCAATCGCAGGCCGCTGAAGATCTGACGGCGGACCGGCAGGTCCCAGTTGCGGAACGACGGCCGGATCGACGCGCCACCGACCGCCCAGGAGCCGCCGCGCAGCACCCGGAAGTCGCCGCCGAAGAAGGGAGCGCTGTAGTCGGCATAGAGCATCGGTGCGAAGCCCGGCCACGGCTCGAAGGACGACGACGTCCACTCCCAGACGTCGCCGATCAGCTGTTCGACGCCGTACGCCGAGGCACCGGCCGGGTAGGCGCCCACCGGGGCCGGCCGCAGCGCGTCGCCGCCCAGGTTGGCCAGCTCGGGGCTCCAGGCGGCGTCGCCCCACGGCCAGCGACGCCGTCCCTCGACCGGGTCCCAGGCGCAGGCCTTCTCCCACTCCTGCTCGGTGGGCAGCCGGGCACCGGCCCACGCGGCGTACGCCTCGGCCTCGAAGAAACACACGTGCTGCACGGGCTCGTCGGGCGGGACGTCCTCGACCAGGCCGAACCGGCGGCGTGACCCGTCGGCGGCCCAGAACAGCGGTCGTTCGAGGCCGGCCTCGAGGCGGTGCTGCCAGCCACGTGGCGACCACCAGCGTGGCTGGCCGTAGCCACCGGCGTCGATGAAGCGCTGCCACTCCGCGTTGGTCACCGGCACCCGCGCGATCTCGAACGCCGGCAGGTCGATCGGGTGCGCGGGGCGCTCGTTGTCGAGCGACCAGGGCTCGTCGACCCCGTCGACGCCGAGCGTGAACGGTCCGCCGGGCACCAGCACCGCGTCGTCCGGCAGCGGGCGGCCCGGGGGCAGCGGCGTGCCGACACCGAGCAGCGCCTCCCCTGCACGCAGCTGGTGGGTGGCCAGCATCGTCTCCACGTGCTGCTGCTCGTGCTGCTCGACCATCACGTAGGGGAACAGGGAGCCGTCGGTGCGCGCCCGCTCGATCCCGTCGAGCACCCGGCCGCGGACGTCGGTGAGGAAGGCCCGGGCCTCACGCGGGGTGAGCAACGGCAGGGTGACCCGGCGCGCCCTGGGGTGCTCGAAGGCGTCGTAGAGCTTCTCCACCTTCGCCGACAGCACACCCTGGGCGGCCGCGTCGCCCGAGCGCAGCAGCCAGAGGTCCTCCTGCTGGCCGATGTGGGCGAGGTCCCACACCAGCGGGCTCATCAAGGGGCTGTGCTGGGCGGTGAGCTCACGCTCGTCGAACCCGGTGAGGGCGAGAGTGCGGGCGCGGGCGGCCTCGAGGCCGCCGACGACGGACTGGGCGGTGTCAGGCATGGGCTTCCTCCTCCAGCAGGCGCACCGGCCCCTGGGTGTCGGCGCGGGCACGGAGCTCCCCGCTGGGGGTGCGGCCGGAGGTCACCAGCTCGGCGAACTCCTCCAGCTCCTGCTTCAGCTCGGGCGGACCGTGGGTGACCGCCAGCGCGGCGCAGCCGGTGACGGCGGCCAGCAGGTCGGAGTCACGGGTGCCGGCGCGTGCGGCCTGCTCCCAGGCGTCGGCGACGGGAGCACAGAGCTCAGCGGCGCGGTCGGCGGCGGCCGGTACGTCGACCAGGGTCACCGCGAGCGCCGCCAGTGCCGGCCACCAGCGGTCGGGCAGGGCGTCGATGCAGCGGATCTCGACGTACCCGCGCGGGCGCACCGGCGGGAACAGGGTGGTCAGGTGGTAGTCGAGGTCGGCGACGGCGGCCGGGCGGCCGATCAGCCCGGGGTCGTCGAGCCACTCCCCCAGCGACACCCGTCCGGTGACCGGGGCGAGGCCGGCGCCGGACCCGTCCTCGACCAGCATCACGGGGGCGGCGAGCGCGTAGTCGGCCCACGCCATGGTGGGTTCGCCCCCGGCCATCGGGTCGCTGCGGCCGTGGTCGATGCCGTGCCAGGTCTCCTGGCGCATCGAGTGCCAGCCGGAGGCTCGGCCCCCGAGGTACGGCGAGCTCGCGGAGGCGGCCACCAGCATCGGCACCAGCGACCGGATCAGGGCCAGCCGCTCGGTCCAGCCCTCCGCCGGGCCGGCGTCGAGGTTGACCTGGAGGGCTGCGGTGGCCGACATCATCGCCCGTCCGGGGGCCGCGCAGCCCTGGGCCTGGAAGTGCCGCTCCATCGCGGCGTAGCGCGGGTGCGGGTTGGTGCGCCGGACCGGGCGGGCCGGATCGGCGCCCAGCGGCGCCGCGCCGTACCCGGCGGCCCGCAGGCCCTCGCGCAGCGCCTCGCGGTCGGCGCGCAGGGCGGCCACGGCGTGGGCCAGGTCAGCCTTCGGCAGCGTGGACAGCTCGATCTGTCCGCCCGGCTCGAGGGTGACCGAGCTGCCGGCGGGCATGGTGGGCAGGCCCGACACCAGGCGCTGCACGGTGGTCCACGCCGGGCGCCGCTCGGGACGGGCGAGGTCGACGAGGTGGAACTCGAGCTCGAGGCCGACCCGGCGCTCGGTGCCCGCCCTCAGGGCCAGCGCGGCCACGTGTTGATGGGCGGTCGCGCGCGGATCGGCGGCGCCGAGAAGTGGGTCGTCGACGAGCCGTGGGCTGACAGTCTGAGCGGTCATCCGCCCCCTCCAGGTCCGGACCGGTCGACGAGTCGACCGCGGGTCGGTGCGGGGGCGACCGTGGAGGCCGTCCTCGTTGTCGTGCTGTGCAGGTGCTCGTTCATCCTTACCCACGCCACCGACAAAACCAACCGGCCCGCGACCTCGTCGGCGATCCGTAAGCATTCGGACACTGTGAGTTCGCGGGCCGTCCGCCCGGGGTGGCGGGGCGGTCCAGCCCTTCCCGGCGGTCAGGCCGGGGCAGGCGGAGCTAGGCGGAGACCACCCAGCGGGTGAGCTTCCGGTAGCCCTTCATCCAGTCGGTCACGACGTGCGAGGCGTCGTACGCGTCCCGCATCCGCTCCCCGACCCGCACCTCGGCCGGCTTGCCCAGGCAGCGCCGGGCGACTTCGAGGGTGACTGCGTCGCCCGCCCAGTCGAACCGGGCGTGGTGGTCGCAGCCGAGCGGGCTGCCGACGGGCTTCCAGTGCTCGGCTCGCAGCAGCTGGTAGTCCGTGCCGGCCTGGAGCCCG
>JBBQRV010000262.1:0-4883 GCA_038214475.1 Propionibacteriales bacterium
GGGCCGCCCGCCATCACGACGACCTTCTTCCACCACGCCATCCTGTAGAAGAGGCGGTCGGCGTCCTCCGGCCTGATCGTCTCCCACTCGGCCGCCCGGGCGTCGGAGATCAGCTGGGTGAACATGCCGGTGTTGGACTTGCGGACCCGCACCACCTGGTTGCCGTCGTCGTCGTACTCGACCGTGTCCGCGATCTGGGCGGCACCCGGGGGCAGCATCCCCACGATCTTGACGTAGCCGCCGAGCGGGATCGCCTTGACGCCGTACTCGGTCTCGCCGACCTGCTTGCTCCACACCGTCGGGCCGAAACCGATGAAGTACTGGGTGACCTTCCCGCCGAACTTCTTGGCCGGGATCATGTGACCGAACTCGTGCAGGCCGATCGAGGCGAGGATGGCGAACACGAAGATCGCCACACCGATCAGGTAGTACAGGGCGGTCATGCGGAGAAGGTCCCTTCGGAGATGTGGCGCGCCGCCTCCTGGCGAGCCCACGCGTCGGCAGCGAGGACGTCGTCCACGCTCAGCTCCCGCTGCTCCGAGGGTACGCCGTGGGTCGCGAGCACGCGGGCAACCGTGGGCACGATCTGCACGAAGGGCAACCGGCCGGCGAGGAACTCCGCGACGCAGACCTCGTTGGCCGCGTTGTAGACCGCCGGCGCGGTGCCGCCCGCCTCGCCCGCGCTGCGTGCCAGCCCGACCGCGGGGAAGGCCTCCTCGTCGAGCGGCAGGAACTCCCAGGTCTCGGGACGGGTCCAGTCCACCGGGGGGGCCGCGTCCGGCACCCGGTCGGGCCACCCGAGGCCGAGCGCGATCGGGATCAGCATGGTCGGCGGGCTCGCCTGCAGCAGGGTGGAGCCGTCGACGAACTCGACCATCGAGTGCACGACGCTGGTCGGGTGCACCACGACCTCGATCCGGTCGAAGGGCAGGCCGAAGAGCAGGTGCGCCTCGATCACCTCGAGCCCCTTGTTGACCAGGGTGGCCGAGTTGACCGTGATCACCGGTCCCATCGCCCACGTGGGGTGGTCGAGGGCCTGCTCGGGGGTCACGCCCGCGAGCTCGTCTCGGGTGCGCCCGCGGAAGGGGCCACCGCTGGCGGTCAGCACCAGCCGACGTACCTCCGCCGGCGTGCCACCGCGCAGGCACTGCGCGACGGCGCTGTGCTCGCTGTCGACGGGCACGATCTGTCCCGGGCGGGCCCGCTCGACGACCAGGGGGCCGCCGATGATCAGCGACTCCTTGTTGGCGAGCGCCAGCGTGTTGCCGGCCTCGAGCGCGGCCAGTGTCGGCCGCAGCCCGACCGCGCCCGTGATTGCGTTGAGCACCACGTCGCACTCCCGACCGGCGGCCTCGACCGAGGCGTCCTCACCGAGTCCGGAGTACGCCGGTGCGAACTCGGCGACCTGGGCGTCGAACAGCGCGGCCTGCGAGCCCCCCGCGGTCAGCCCCACCACGCGGAACCGGTCCGGGTTGGCGCGCACCAGGTCGAGGGCCTGGGTCCCGATGGAACCGGTCGAGCCGAGGATGACGATGTCGCGTGGCGCACTCACCCGGCCATCCTTCCAGCCCGAGGTGTCCACCGGTTCGCCGCACCGGGCCCGTGCCCGGGCCATGGGCGGATGACCCGTCCGGGCCATCTGGTCCCAAAGCGCAGCGCCGGGGACGCGGCGCTGTCATGGTCGTCGTGGGGAAAGCAGCACTATCCAGGGGGAGTTTCGATGACCGTGTCCATGCACGTCCTGACCTACGCCGACGTGATCGGCCTGGTGGGCCACCAGGTGGCCGTCAGCCAGCATGCGGGGGTCGAGCTGACCGTCGAGTGCGTCAGCACGCCGGAGACCTTCGCGGGCCTCACCAGCTACAGCATCCGGCTCACCGGGCCCACCGGGCACCCGCTGCCCGCAGGCACGCACGTGCTGCACGCCGGCGGCCGCAGCTTCGAGCTGGACCTCGACGCGGTGGCCCGCGACCTGCGCTACCTGCACTACGAGGCGTTCCGGGTCGAGCTGCGCGAGACCGCCGCGCACGTCGCCTGACCCGGGCACACACCTGTTCGCCGAGTGAGCTCACGACCGGATCGGTCGTCGGCGACGCCCTCGACGACCGATCCCGGCCTCAGCCGCGGGATCGAGCGGTGAGGTCCGTAGCGTGGCCAGGGTGGACGGCCGTAGGCTGGCGGACATGAACGCTCCCCTCACCGGAGGCCCGAGCCTCCCCCAGTCGCGCACCCTGGTCACCGAGATCCCCGGCCCGAAGTCGGTCGCCGCACTGGAACGCAAGAAGCGGCACGTCGCCGACGGTGTCGGGACCACGCTGCCGGTCTTCGTCGCCGCTGCCGGTGGCGGCGTGATCGTGGACATCGACGGGAACTCGCTGATCGACCTGGCGTCCGGCATCGCCGTGGTCAGCGTCGGCAACGCCGCCCCGGAGGTGGTGCGCAGGGTCACCGAGCAGGTCGCATCGTTCACCCACACCTGCTTCATGGTCACGCCGTACGACGTGTACGTCGACGTCTGCGAGGCGCTGGCCGAGGTGACACCGGGCGAGCACGCGAAGAAGTCCGCGCTGTTCAACTCGGGCGCCGAGGCGGTCGAGAACGCCGTGAAGATCGCCCGGTCCTACACCGGCCGCGACGCCGTGGCCGTCTTCGACCACGCCTACCACGGCCGCACCAACCTGACGATGGCGATGACCGCCAAGAACATGCCCTACAAGCACCGCTTCGGGCCGTTCGCGGGCGAGGTCTACCGGGCCCCGATGTCCTACCCCTTCCGGGACGGACTGTCCGGCGCGGACGCCGCGGCCCGCGCGATCGACGTGCTCGACAAGCAGGTCGGCGCCGACAACCTCGCCTGCCTGGTGATCGAGCCGATCCAGGGCGAGGGCGGCTTCATCGTGCCCGCCCCCGGGTTCCTGCCTGCGTTGGCCGAGTGGTGCCGCGGCAACGGGGTGCTCTTCATCGCCGACGAGATCCAGTCGGGTTTCTGTCGCACCGGTGACTGGTTCGCCAGCGACGCCGAGGGCGTGGTGCCCGACCTGGTCACCACCGCCAAGGGCATCGCCGGCGGCATGCCACTGGCCGGCGTGACCGGACGCGCCGAGATCATGGACTCCGTGCACGTGGGCGGGCTCGGTGGCACCTACGGCGGCAACCCGGTCGCCTGCGCGGCCGCACTCGGAGCGATGGAGGAGATGCGCAGCCACGACCTCGCCGGCCGGGCCACCCAGCTCGGCGAGCTGATGACCTCGCGGCTGACCGCGCTGGCCGCCAAGTACCCCGTGATCGCCGACGTGCGGGGCCGCGGCGCGATGATGGCGATCGAGCTGTGCGAGCCGGGCACCACCACGCCCGCGGCAGCCAGGGCAGCCGCCGTCAACGCCGCCTGCCACCGCGCCGGCGTGGTCACCCTGACCTGCGGCACCTGGGGCAACGTCTTCCGGTTCCTTCCCTCCCTGGCGATCAGCGACGAGCTGCTCGACGAGGCCTTCGACGTGGTCGCGGAGGCGTTCGCGGCCACCGAGTAGCAGATCAGCCCCGGGGGACCACGCAGCGGCACGCCAGCAGCCGGCCGACGACCCGGCCGTCGTCGATCAGCGCCGAGACGGCCGCCTTGCCCTCCTGGCTGGACCGCCACCGCGGATCGTCCCCGTGCCGGCTCTCGAGGAGGTCCTCGACAGCGCTCACCGCGCGCTGCCAGGAGCGCGGAGCGGTGTCGAAGTCGTCGAGGACGGCGCGGTCCTGCACCTCGAGACCGGCCGCGCCCAGGAGGGTGTCCAGGCGATGGTCGTCGGGGAAGTCGTTGCCCTCAGGCTGGTCGGCCAGTGCGGTGGTGCGCACGAAGACCAGCAGCCCGACCGGCCCGCCGGGCGTGACGATCCGGGCCAGCTCACCCAGCAAGCCCCCTTGGTCGTCGGCGGTGGAGAGCACCGCCAGGCACCACACGGCGTCGAAGGCGTGGTCGGCGAAGGGCAGCGCGGCGCCGTCGGTGGCCACCACGGGGCGCCCGAACAGCCGGGCCGCCGCGCGACAGGCACCGAGCATCGGCTCGGCCAGCACCGGCTCGACCCCGTGCGTCCCGGCGACCAGCTCGGCCGGGCCGCCGATGCCGGCGCCCGAGTCGAGCAGCCGGACCCCGGCATGCAGCCCCATCCGGTCGGCGAGCCAACCCAGCGCGGCCGGGCTCCCGCTGCCCTGACAGGCAGCCGGCAGCGCGTGGGACTCCCCGAGCTCCTCGACCGCCTCCGCGGTCCAGGCGGCCAGCGTGTCGAACTCGTGCTCGCCCGAGGACTCCTGGTCCTCCCCGTGGCCGGTCACGACGCTGTCAGTCGTCCCGCTGGCCCCACGGGCTCCCGTACTCGGTGAGCAGCTCGAGGAAGGGGACCGCGTCGAAGGCCTCCGGGCCCCGGATTCCCACACCCGACCAGGTCCCCCGGGCCAGCAGCTCGAGGGCGACCACCGGGTTGACGGCCGTCTGCCACACCACGCACTGGTGGCCGTACTCCGCCATCGACCACTCGTTGTCCACCACGTGGTAGAGGTACGTCGACCTGGGCCGGCCGTCCTTGCCGGTGCCGGTGACCCAGAGCCCGGCGCAGGTCTTGCCCTTCATCTGTGGGCCGAGCTCGGCCGGGTTGGGCAGGCAGGCCGCCACCACGTCGCGCGGCGAGACCTCGACGCCACCGACCCGCACCTTGTCGGTGCTGTCGAGGCCGAGCTTGTGCAGGGTCTTGAGCACGTCGATGAACTCGGTGCCCAGGCCGTACTTGAAGGTCACCCGGCGCGCGTCGACCCAGCGCGGGATGAGCAGCACCTCCTCGTGCTCGACGTTCACGCACTCGACCGGCCCGATCCCCTCGGGGAACTCGAAGACTTCCGGCTCG
>JBBQRV010000263.1:0-4807 GCA_038214475.1 Propionibacteriales bacterium
GTCGCCGCCGTACTCCTCGGGCACCAGGCCGTACTCGGTCAGCTGGCCACGGACCTTGGTCGGGTCGGCGTCCGGCTTGTCGATCTTGTTGACCGCGACCACGATCGGGACGCCGGCGGCCTTGGCGTGGTTGAGCGCCTCGACCGTCTGCGGCATCACGCCGTCGTCAGCCGCGACCACGAGGATCGCAATGTCGGTCGCCTGGGCACCACGAGCACGCATCGCCGTGAAGGCCTCGTGACCCGGGGTGTCGATGAAGGTGATGCGTCGCTCGTCGCCGTCGACGTCGGTGGCGACCTGGTAGGCACCGATGTGCTGGGTGATGCCACCGGCCTCCTTGTCGACGACGTTGGCGTTGCGCAGCGCGTCGAGGAGCTTGGTCTTTCCGTGGTCGACGTGACCCATCACGGTCACGACCGGCGGACGGACCACGAGGTCGCTCTCGTCGCCCTCGTCCTCACCGAACTCGAGGTCGAAGGACTCCAGCAGCTCGCGGTCCTCGTCCTCGGGCGAGACCACCGCGATGACGTAGTTGAGCTCGTCACCGAGCAGCTCGAGGGTCTCGTCGTTGACCGACTCGGTCGCGGTGACCATCTCGCCCAGGCCGAACAGCATCTGCACCAGGGCGGCCGCGTCGACGCCGATCTTCTCGGCGAAGTCAGTCAGCGACGAGCCACGGGCCAGCCGCACGGTCTCGCCGTCGCCCTTGCGGACGCGGATGCCACCGATGGTGGGCGCCTGCATCGCCTCGAACTCCTGACGCCGGGCCCGCTTCGACTTGCGTCCGCGGCGCGACGGACCACCCGGGCGACCGAAGGCGCCCTGGGTCTGGCCACGCTGGCCGGGACGACCGCCGCCGGGGCGACCGCCACCGGGAGGGCCGAAGCCGCCGCCGGGGGCGCCACCGCGACCCGGTGCACCGGCACCTGCGCCGGCGCCGCCACGGGCGGGAGCACCGCCACGACCGGGCGCACCCGGACGACCGGGCGCGCCGCCACGGCCACCGGGGCCACCGGGGCCGGGACGGCCACCGGGGCCGGAGCCGAAGGCGGCCGGGGACTTGGGCATCATCGCCGGGTTGGGGCGAGGCATCCCGGTGCGGCTTGGGGCGGCACCGTCACGCGCTGCAGGCGGGCGAGGCGGACGCTGCTCGCCACCGGCCGGCGGTGCGGGACCGCGGTCGGGTGCCGACGGCCGACGACCCATGCCCTGGCTGGGCGCGAAGGGGTTGTTGCCCGGACGCGGAGCGCCGGGACGAGCCGACGTGCGGGCTGCGGGTGCCTCGGGAGCCGGAGGTGCTTCAGGTGCTGCGGGCGCCTCGGGGGATGCCGGAGCGGCCGCTGCGGGCGCCTCGGGAGCCACCTCGGGCTCGGCCTGGCGCGGACCCGGCTTGGGGCCGGGGCGCGGTGCGGACGGAGCCGACTCGGCAGGCGCTGACGGGGCGGCCTCGGCGGCCTCGGCGGCCGGGGCGGCCGGGGCCGACGCGGCGGCGGCAGGCACCTCGACCGGAGCGGCCGGCTCGGCGGACTCAGTGGCCGCGGGACGGGGGGCCGGCTTGGGGGCCGGCTTGGTGGGGGCGGGAGCACTGGCGACGGCAGCCTTCAACTGGTCGCCGTACTCCTTCTTGAAACGCATCTCGACAGGGGGCTCGACAGTCGACGACGCCGACTTGACGAACTCCCCCATCTCCTTGAGCTTCTCGAGAACGAACTTGCTCTCGACACCGAACTCTTTGGCGAGTTCGTGGACTCGGACCTTAGCCACGCTGCTCCTTCTGGTCCGAGCCCCGTTCCCTGTTGATCGGGTGGGGTGAATCGGACCGCTAGTGGTGTTGCATGCTCATCGGGAGTTACTCATCGAGTGCTCATGAGCTGCTGCTCCAGTTTCTGTCGGTCGATCACGGTCATGACGCTGGTACGAGGTACTGCCTCACCGGTTCGCTGGCCAGCCCGTTCCCGACCCTGAGGGCCCGGGAAAAAGCTCGCCGGCGTACCGCGAGTTCGTGACACTCGGCCGTGGGGTGCAGATGCGCCCCTCGGCCGGGGGCCGTCCTGTCGGGATCGGGTACGGCGGCCGGCTGGCCGCTCGCGTCCGTCCCCACGACGATCCGCAGCAACTCGCTCCTGGCGGCTCGCTCCCGGCATCCGATGCAGGTGCGGACAGGTTCGTCCGCCGACCGTGCAGGGGAATTGTGTTCGAGAACCACCATTGGTCAGTCTATCGCGTCACGGCCGCAACACCGAACCCGGCTGCGACGGGGGCTCCTGCGCCGCTACGGCTACGCGGGATCGGGGGCCTCGTCGGACCGGATGTCGATCCGCCAGCCGGTGAGCCGGGCGGCGAGCCGCGCGTTCTGGCCCTCCTTGCCGATCGCCAGCGACAGCTGGAAGTCGGGTACGACGACCCGCGCCGAGCGGGCAGCCGCGTCGACGATCTCGACGGACGTGACCTGGGCCGGCGACAGCGCGTGCGCCACCATCTCGGCAGCGTCCTCGCTCCAGCTCACGATGTCGATCTTCTCGCCGTGCAGCTCCGACATCACGTTGCGCACCCGCTGGCCCATCGGTCCGATGCACGAGCCCTTGGGGTTGACCCCCGGGGTGTCGGTGCGCACCGCGATCTTGGTGCGGTGCCCGGCCTCGCGGGCGATCGCGGCGATCTCGACGGTGCCGTCGGCGATCTCGGGGACCTCGAGGGCGAAGAGCTTGCGGACCAGGTTGGGGTGCGAGCGCGACAGCGTGACCTGAGGGCCGCGCATGCCCTTGCGCACGCTGATCACGATGCACTTGATCCGCTCGCCGTGCAGGTAGCGCTCACCGGGGACCCGCTCGCCCAGCGGCAGCAGCCCCTCGAGCTTGCCCAGGTCGACCATCACGTCGTCGGGGTTGCGGCCCTGCTGGATGACCCCGGAGACGATGTCGCCCTCCTTGCCGGAGAACTCCCCGAAGCGCAGGTCGTCCTCGGCGTCGCGCAGCCGCTGGAGCATGATCTGCTTCGCGGTGGTGGCGGCGATCCGGCCGAACCCCTCCGGGGTGTCGTCGTACTCGGAGACGAGGTTGCCCTCCTCGTCGAGCTCCGCGGCCAGCACGGCCACGTGCCCCGACTTGCGGTCCAGGGTGACCCGGGCGCGGGTCTGCGCGCCGGGGGTCTTGTGGTAGGCCGTGAGCAGCGCCTGCTCGATCGCCTCGACGAGCACGTCGAAGGAGATCTCCTTCTCTCGTTCGAGCATCCTCAGGATGCTCAGGTCGATGTCCATCAGTCGTCCTCCTTCGCACGGCGGTTGAACTCGATCTGCACGTGGGCCCGTGCGACGTCGGCGTAGGCGACCCGGGTCAGGTCACCGTCGATCTCGAGATCGAGGCCCTGGTCGTCACTGTCGCCGACCCGGCCGGTCAGCTCGCCGCCCTCGATCAGGTCGATCTTCACGAGGCGGTCGGCGTTGCGACGCCAGTGCCGGGGCAGGGTCAGCGGGCGCTCGACTCCCCGCGAGGTGACCTCGAGGGTGTAGGGCTGCTGACCCATCACGTCGGAGTCGTCCAGCGCGCGCGACACCTCACGGGTGGCCTCGGCGACATCGTCCATGGTGACCCCACCGTCCTTGTCGACGGCGACGCGCAGCACCCGGCGCTTGCCGGCCGGCGTGAGCTCCACGGCCTCGACGTCGAGGCCGATGGCGGAGAGGGGCTCCTGGAGCTCTGCCTCGATCCGGTCCCGGGTTGCGTCCGGCTTGCTCACGCGATCCGACCTCCTTGTGATGTTGTCGCCCCAAGACTAGCCGCTCGGGGGACGCCCTCGCGCCACCGGCGGGCCCGGACGACCCCGGCTTGTAGGGTCGTCGCCGTGTCATCCGCCGACCCCCTGCTCACCAGCCGCCGTGCCGCGATCGGCCTCGCGGTGCTCGCTGCCGGCGGGTGCACTGTGCAGGGTGAACCGCCCGCGACGGGGCCCACCGGATCGTCCGCGCCGACGGGCGACACCGCGGCGGATCCCGACGTCGCGGTGGTCACGAACGCCCGCCGCGAGCTGGGCGGGATGCTCGACCTGCTCGACCGGGCGTCGCGTCGTCACCCCGACCTGGCCGACGTCCTGGGCGCCCTGACCGCACTGCACACCACCCACGACGAGTTCCTCGCCGAGGTCGCCGACACTGCTCCGAGCAGCGCGGGAGGTGCCTCCGTCCCCGCGAGGAAGTCCGCGCTCCTCGACCTGGTCCGGTCGCGCGAACGCGCCCTCCAGGGCGAGCTGGCACGGCTCGCCGGCCGGGCCCGCAGCGGGCCGTTGGCGAGGCTGCTGGCCAGCATGGCGGCCGCGGTCTCGCAGCAGGTCAGCGTCCTGCCCCGGCCGAAGGAGGCGTCGTGACCACCACGCTCGAGACCCTGCAGGCGACGCTGGCGGCCGAGCACGCGGCGGTGTGGACCTTCGGGACCCTCGGCGCCCAGGCGTCACGCTCCCGGCAGCCGGTGCTGGCGGCGGCCCTGGCGGCCAGCTACGCGGCGCACCGCAGCCACCGCGACCAGCTGGTGCGAGACGTCCGCGACCTGGGGGTCGAGCCGGTCGCGACCGCGCCCGGCTACGCACTGCCCGACGCGCTCTCCACGGCGGCCCAGGTGCGCAGGGCCGCCCTCGCGACGGAGACCCGCTGCGCGGCGGCGTACGCCGACCTCGTCGCCGGCACGTACGGCGAGCAGCGGGCCCGCGCCGTCACCGAGCTGGTGCAGACAGCGGTAACCGACCACGACTACCCGGGCACAACCAATAACTTCCCCGGCCTCACCGAGAAGGCGGACCGCAGACCGTCGGGCGCGCG
>JBBQRV010000264.1:0-4803 GCA_038214475.1 Propionibacteriales bacterium
CCCGCGCCGTGCGGTCGCTCCGCCCCCCTTGCTCTACGTCCCGATCGCTCTGCTCGGCCCCCCTATGGGCGCGCGTACGGGGGCCCGGCTCGCCGACGAACCGCACGTGGTCGGCCTGGTGGCACTGGCCCCGTGGTTCCCGAAGGGCGAGCCGATGGACGCGATGGCCGGCAAGCAGCTGGTCGCCGCCCAGGGCCGGTCCGACCGGATCACGTCGTTCCGGGCGACCACCGAGTACGTCGACCGGGCCCGCGGTCACGCCGCGGGTGCGGAGCTGGTCGACATGGGCCGGGTCGGGCACTACATGTTCCGCGACGCCGGCCGGTGGAACGACCTGGCCGTGACCCGGAGCCTGTCGCTGCTCGGCCTGCTCGCGCCCCAACCGGTGCTGACCGCTGCTGGGCCCCGCCCCTGAATCCTTGGGGCCGTCGGACATGATGACCCGGTGAGCCGGCGCCTGGTCCTTCCCGTCACCGTGGTCGTGGTGGCGCTGCTCGTGGTCGGCGGGCTGTTCGCCCGCTCGCTGCTGCAGGCCGACGACCTCGGCCCCGACACCCCCTCGGCGATCGCCGGCGACGCGGTCCCGTCGGTGGCGAGCGACCCCGAGCTGCGACTGGCCGTGGCGGGTGACACCGGCACCGGCGACGCGGCCGAGAAGGCCACCGTCGACCAGATGCTCGCCCAGGAGGACGGCCGGCCCTACGACGGCCTGGTGCTGCTGGGCGACATCGTCTACGAGAGGGGCGAGGTCGCCGACCTGACCACCGCCGTGACCGGGCCGTTCGGACCGATCGTGGACACCGGGGCGGTGCTGGTGCCGGTCCTCGGCAACCACGACTACCTCAGCGACCAGCAGCAGCAGATCCTCGACGGCCTCGGCCGCACCACGTCGTGGTACGTCCAGCGCTTCGGCGACGTCGAGGTGGTGGTGCTCGACACCGAGAAGATCGACGACCCGGCCCAGACGCGGTGGCTGGAGGACACCCTGGCCGCCGGCCGGGAGGGCCAGATGCTCACCCTGGTCGCGATGCACCGGCCGGCCTACTCCGCCGGGGTGCACGGCTCGAACCTGCAGATCCAGGCACGCTGGAGCCCCCTGTTCGCCGAGTACGGCGTCCCGCTGGTGCTGGCCGGCCACGACCACGACTACCAGCGCTCGAAGCCCCAGGACGGCGTGACCTACGTCGTCACCGGCGCGGCCGCGAAGCTGCGGCCGACGGGGTCGCAGAGCTTCACCGCGGTGAGCGAATCGGTGCGCAGCTACCTCGACCTGCTGATCTACCCCGACCACCTCGAGGGCCGGGCCATCGACCAGTCCGGGCACCTCGTCGACCGGTTCGACCTTCCCCGCCCGGTCCGCTGAGCCTGCTGGGCCCGCTGCGGCTGCGGTCCAGACCACCCACGAAAATCGATTTGTCCAGCCCCGAGGCGCCGGGTAGCGTTCCCCATGAAACGAAACGGTTTCGTTTCATGTAACCGGGAAGAAATATGAACGCCGTACCTCCCTCCACCAGCTCGACGGCCAGCTCGACGGCCGGCTCGACGGCCGGCTCGACGGCCAGCTCCCCCGTCACCGAGTCGCGCCCGCGCGTCGAGGGTGACCGCGAGCAGGAGATCCTCGAGGCCACCCTCGAGGTGCTGGCCGACGTCGGCTACGACCGGCTCACCATGGACGCCGTCGCCACCCGTGCCAAGGCCTCCAAGGCCACGCTCTACCGCCGGTGGAACACCAAGACCGCGCTCGTCATCGACGCGCTCGTGTCCCAGAAGGGCCCCGTGGCCATCCCCGACACCGGCAGCCTGCGCCAGGACCTGATCGAGATCTCGTGCGGCTTCGGCGGCTTCACCGACCACAAGACCGTCGACCTTCTCGGCAGCATCATCACCGCGGTGAACCGCGACGCCGACTTCGCCGCCGCCTACCGCCGCGACGTGATCGGACCCAAGGTCGCGGCCGGCCGCGCCGTCTACGAGCGTGCCAAGGCGCGCGGCGAGATCCGCGAGGACCTCGACATCGACCTGGTCGCACCCGCCCTCGCCGGCATGATCCTGCACCGCGTCTTCGTCCTCGGGCACCAGCCCGACCCCGAGGTCATCACCCAGCTCATCGACCAGATCATCGTCCCGGCCTGTCGCTGCGTCGACCAGCCCCGATGAGTTCCCCCTGCCTTCTCCGTCCATCCACTGACTCCTCGAACGAAAGAATCCCATGACTGACCTGACCAAGACTCCTGACGGGCTCGAGCCCGCAGACACCGCGCCCGCGCGGGAGCTGCACCTGGGCTGGGCCCTCGTGCTGATCTCGATCGCGCAGCTGATGGTGGTGCTCGACGCCACCATCGCCAACATCGCACTGCCCTTCATCCAGAAGGACCTGAACATCTCGGCGGCCAACCTGCCGTGGGTGGTCACCGGCTACGCGCTCGCCTTCGGCAGCCTGCTGCTGCTGGGCGGCCGGCTCGGTGACCTCTACGGACGCCGCAGGATCTTCATGGCCGGCCTGAGCATCTTCGCGATCGCGTCGCTGCTCGGTGGTCTGGCGACCACGGAGCCGCTGCTGCTCGCGGCCCGGGGCCTGCAGGGCCTCGGTGCCGCCCTGGCCTCGCCCGCCGCGCTGGCGCTGATCGCCACCACCTTCCCGGCCGGGCCGGCGCGCAACCGGGCCTTCGCCGTCTACGCCGCGATGTCGGGTGCCGGAGCGGCCGTCGGGCTGATCCTCGGTGGCTGGCTGACCGGCACCCAGCCGGACATCCTCGGCCTCTCGGTCGACGGCTGGCGACTGACGTTCCTCATCAACGTGCCGATCGGCCTCGCCGCGGCCGCCCTGGCGCCGCGCTTCCTGCCCGAGTCCGAGTCGCACCCCGGTGAGCTGGACATCCCCGGCGCCGTCACCGCCACCCTGGGCCTGCTCGGCGTGGTCTACGGCCTCTCGCGCGCCGGCACGGAGGGCTGGGGCGACACCTGGACCATCCTGAGCCTGCTCGTCGGTGCCGCCTTCCTGGTGGCCTTCGGGGTCATCGAGTCCCGCGTCGAGCACCCGCTGCTGCCGTTCCGGATCTTCGCGAGCCGCACCCGGGCCTCGAGCTTCCTGGCGATGTTCCTGGCACCCGCGGCGATGTTCGCGATGTTCTTCTACCTCAGCCAGTACATCCAGAACGTGATGGGCTACACCCCGCTGCGCGCCGGCGTGGCGTTCCTGCCCTTCTCGGTCGGAATCGTGGTGGCGGCCGGCCTGGCCTCCAACCTGATCAACCGGGTGGACCCGCGCTACCTCGCCGGCGTCGGCACGCTGATGGCGGCCTCGGCGCTCTACGGGTTCTCCACGCTGCCCTACGACACCACGTTCCCGACCACCGACGTCACCGGCAGCTACCTCACCGACATCTTCCCGTTCATCGTCCTGATGTCGCTGGGCATGGGCCTGGTCTTCGTGCCGGTGACCCTCACCGCCGTGCACCACCTGCGCAGCAGCGAGTCGGGCATCGGCTCGGGCGTGCTCAACACCATGCAACAGGTCGGCGGCGCCCTCGGACTGGCGACGCTGTCCACGGTCGCGACCAACGTGTTCACCGACCGCGGCGCCGAGCTCGCCAAGGCCGGTGCCGCCGCGGCCGGCTCGGGTGGTCCCGCCCTGTCTCCCGACCAGCTCCAGGCGGCCCAGCTGATCTCGCAGCAGCAGGTGTTCACCGAGGGCTCGACCACCGCGTTCCTGGTCGGCGCCGTGATGATGTTCGGCGCCTCGCTGGTCGTGTGGATCTTCCTCAACGTCAAGCACGAGGAGCTGGCCACCGACGGACCCGAGGTCGTGCACGTCGGCTGACCTCGCAGCACGCACGTACGACGGCCCGGCACCCCAGGTGCCGGGCCGTCGTACGTCTCAGCCGGTGAGGTCGGAGGCAGCCTTGCGGGCCAGCTCGAGCGCGCGTGACGCCCACGCCGGGGTCGCCCCGGCGAGGCCGCAGGTGGGGGTGAGCACGATCCGGTCGGTGGCCTCGAGGCCGAGCATGTCGAGCAGCCGGGCGAGCCGCTCGGTGACCGACTTCTCGGTGACCGACGACGTGGTCGTGGGCACCAGGCCGAGCAGGACGAGGTCGCCGGCCTCGGCGGCCTCGGCGATCGCGTCGTACTGACCCGCGTCGAGCCGGTCGACGTCGACGCTGATCCCCCGCGCTCCTGCCCGGCGGACCAGCCCCGGGTCGAACTCCGCTGCGCAGCAGTGCACGAGCGGTACGGCGCCGGCCTTCTCGACCGCGCCCAGCACCCACTCCAGGGACTGTGCGGCCACCGGCGCGTCGACCGCGCGGTGCCTGCCGAAGCCCGACGCGGTAGGGATCCGGGCGGCGAGCACCGCGGGCAGCACCGGCTCGTCGACCTGCACCAGCAGCTCGGTGACGCCGGGCAGCCGGCGGCGTACGTCGGCCACGTGGTCCACCAGCCCCACCGCCAGGGCCTGGGCCAGCTCGCGGCGGGCGCCGTGGTCGGAGAGCACCTTGTCACCGCGAGGCTTCTCCACGGTGCTGGCCAGCGTCCACGGGCCGGCCACCTGGATCTTGAAGCGGCCCTCGAGTCCCTGGCCGAGCTCTTCGAGCGTGTCGAGGTCCTGGGCCAGCAGCGAGCGGGCCCGGCGGTGGTCGACACCGGCGGTGTCGGTCAGCCGCCATCCCGCCGGCTGCAGGTCGAAGCCGAGGTCGCTCACCATCGCCAGGCCGCGACCGGTCATGCCGGCCGTGATGCCGCGGGCCGGCAGCTCGGGCAGGTGCGGCAGGTCGGGCAGGCTGCCCAGCACGATCCGCACCGACTCGG
>JBBQRV010000265.1:0-4727 GCA_038214475.1 Propionibacteriales bacterium
AACGCCAGCCCGACCAGCGCACCGGCGAGGGCCAACCACCTGGGCGAGGGCCGCTCGACCGCACGCAGGGTGGCGTACGCCGACCCCACCAGCAGCAGTACGAGCAGCGCATCGGGGTTGTCGAAGCGGAACATCAGCACCGCGACCGGAGTCAGCGCCAGCACGGCGCCGGCCACCAGTCCGGCGCCGGCGGAGCCGCTCACCCGTCGTACGGTCGCGTGCAGCAGGGCGACCGCGGCCACGCCCTCGAGCGCCTGGGGGACCAGCAGGCTCCACGACGACAGCCCGAAGATCCGCACCGAGAGCGCCATCGGCCACAGGGCCAGCGGGGTCTTGTCGACGGTGATGGAGTTGGCCGCGTCGGAGGAGCCGAAGAAGAACGCCTCCCACGACTGCGACCCCGCCTGCACCGCCGCCGCGTAGAACGAGTTGGCCCAGCCGGACGCGCCCAGGCCCCAGAGGTAGAGCAGGGCAGTGGCGCCCAGCAGCCCCGCCAGACCCCAGCGGTCGGCCGGGCGCAGCCGGAGAGGGATGGGCTCCGCCCCCGACATGCCGGAGGAGTGCTGCGGCGTGAGCGCCGTCGCAGCATCGGACGGCACGTCCGGGGACGGAGGAGTGTGGGGGGCGAGAGGAGCCCCGGCACCGGTCTGGCGAATGGTCTGCGTGGTCATGGCACGACCATCGGCGCTGCCGCTGGCAGACCCCTCGGACACCGCTGTGGTGTGGCTGTGAGCCGGGCGCTCGGCCGACCCGGACCCGCACGAACGACGACCGCCCGCTCCCCCGAGAGGGAGCGGGCGGTCGGTGCCGTCAGGACCGGCGGGCCGGTGGGGCCAGGACAGTCGGGTCAGACGGGCCGGCCCCGCCGGGTCGGGTCAGTTGAAGATGCTGACGCCACCCGGGCCTACGAGCAGTCCGACGATGATGAGGACCGCGCCCCAGAGGATCTGCTGGCGGACGATGGCGAAAACGCCTGCGATCACGAGGATGGCCGCGATGATCCACAACAGGGTGTGCATGTCTGACTCCTATCCAGCGGCACGAGGTGTGCCGACAGCCCTCCACGAAACCATGGTGGTCGCGCCGGCAGTTACACCCTTTCGGGCGTGCCGACCGGGGGCCCGGCCCAGGCTCAGGGCTGGTGGTCGAGCGGCAGCCGGACCGAGATCCGGGTGCTGCCCGGGACACTCTCGAGCCGGACGTCGCCGCCGTGCGCGCGCACGATCGCGGCCACGATGGAGAGCCCCAGGCCGGCGCCGCCGGAGCTGCGGGTGCGGGCCGCGTCACCCCGGGTGAAGCGCTCGAAGGCGCTCTTGGCCAGGTCGGAGGGGAAACCCGGTCCGTCGTCGGCGAAGACCACCTCGACGGCGCCCGGGACCGGCCGGGCGGCGACCTCGACGGTGGTGCCCGTCGGGGTGTGCCGCCGGGCGTTCGTGAGCAGGTTGGTCACCACCTGGTGCAGGCGCTGCTCGTCGCCGGTGATCTCCAGCGGCTCGTCGGGCAGGTCGAGGCGCCACTTGTGGTCGGGGCCGACCACCCGGGCGTCGCTGACCGCCTCGAGCAGCAGTCGGGTCAGGTCCACCGGATCCCTGGACAGCGGGCGGCCCGCGTCGAGCCGGGCCAGCAGCAGCAGGTCGTCGACCAGGGTGGACATCCGGTCGGCCTCGGAGGAGACCTTCGCCAACGAGGCGGACAGGGCCACGGCGTCGTCCGGCGTACGCCGCGACAGCTCGGCGTAGCCACGGATCGTGGACAGCGGCGTGCGCAGCTCGTGGGAGGCGTCCGCGACGAACTGGCGCACCTGGAGCTCGGACTCGTGGCGGGCGGACAGCGACGACTCCACGTGGGCGAGAAGTGTGTTGAGGGCGGCGCCCACCTGGCCCACCTCGGTGCCCGGGTCGGGGTCGGGGACCCGGGGCGACAGGTCGACCTCGCCCGACTCGAGCGGCAGGATCGCGACCTCGTGAGCGGTCGCGGCCACCTCGCGCAGCGGCCCCAGCTGGTGCCTGACCAGCACGGTGCCGGCCAGACCAGCCGCACCCACCCCGAGCAGGCCGACCAGGATCTCCACCCAGACCAGCGAGGAGATCGCGTCGTCGACGGGAGTCGTGGGCAGGCCCGCGATCAGGGTGCCGAACGGGGTGGACTTGGTGGCGACCCGGTAGTCGCCGACCCCGGGCAGGTCGACGGTCGTGGGCGAGCGGTCTGCGGGCAGCTCCTCGAGCATGGTCAGGCCGGTGGTGGAGATCCGTACGAAGGACGACTCGGTCGAGACCGAGGCTCCGGAGCCGGCGGGGGAGAGGACTCCGATCAGGGTGCCGACCTGCTGCTTGTCGTCGTACCGGGAGTCGCCGTCGCCGTCGTCGGACCCGCGCGGCAGCCTGCCGTCCGGGGGGACCCGGTTCAGTGAGGCGATCACCTCGCGATCCAGCCGCCCGGTGAGCGAGTTGCGCATCGACAGCGTGGTGGCGGTGCCGATCAGCAGCGTCACCAGGGCCACCAGGAGGACGGCGGTCGCGACCAGCCGCGACGTCAGCGACTTCATGGCTTGAGCACGTAGCCGGCGCCACGCATGGTGTGGATCATGGGCTCCCTGCCGGAGTCGATCTTCTTGCGCAGGTAGGAGATGTAGAGCTCGACGACGTTGGCCTGGCCGCCGAAGTCGTAGTTCCAGACCCGGTCCAGGATCTGTGCCTTCGACAGCACCCGGCGCGGGTTGCGCATCAGGTAGCGCAGCAGCTCGAACTCGGTTGCGGTGAGGCTGATGTCCACCCCGGCGCGGGCCACCTCGTGGCTGTCCTCGTCGAGGGTGAGGTCGCCGACGCTCAGCACCGACGACGAGGAGGCCTGCTGGGCGCCGGCCCGGCGGAGCAGCCCCCGCAGCCGGGCCACCACCTCCTCCAGGGAGAAGGGCTTGGTGACGTAGTCGTCACCGCCGGCGGTGAGCCCCGCGATCCGGTCCTCGACGGCGTCGCGGGCGGTGAGGAACAGCACCGGGACGTCGGGGTCCTGGCTGCGGAGCCGACGCAGCACCTCGAGTCCGTCGAAGTCGGGCAGCATCATGTCGAGCACGACGGCATCGGGCTTGAAGTCCTTGGCGGCGCTCACCGCCTTGCTCCCGGTGTGCGCCTGGGCGATCTCCCAGCCCTCGTAGCGCAGGGCCATCGCGATCAGCTCGGCGATGTTCTGCTCGTCGTCGACGACCAGCACCCGTGGCGGCGACCCGTCGAGTCGAGTGAGTTCCATGGGACCACTCTGTCCCACCCACCCCACCGCTGTCTGTGGCCCTGCTGTGTGTTCGCTGTGAAGCCAGGCGGGGCGTCCAGGTCTCGACACCCAGGTCTCGACAGCCAGGTGCACAGGTCTCGACAACGCCGTGCACAGGTCTTGCACAGCCGACCCGGTGACGGTGTGCGCATGACTGACGAGACGACCCCACTGGAGGCGACGCCACAGGGGGCAGCCGCGACGTCCGGCACGCCCGGCCACCCCGACCTGACCGCCACCCCGGCGGCGGACCCGACACCGGACCCGACACCGGACCCGTCGCCGGCCCCGTCCCCGATCTCCGCGGCACCAGTGCCCCCCGCGGCTCCGTCCCGCCCGGCGTTCAAGGACCGGGTGCTCGGCCTCCGCGCCGTGCTGGCGGTGGCGGTGGCCAGCCTGGTGCTCGGCGGGCTCGGCGGCGGCCTGCTTGGGGCCTGGGGGGCCAACGGCGACGACGCGGGGCGCTTCGGTGGCGGGCCCGGTCGGGGCGGCTTCGCGCCTCCGCAGTTCGGCAACCGGCCCGGCAACCAGCCCGGCAACCAGCAGGGCAACCAGCAGGGCAACCAGCAGGGCGGCGGCTTCGGCCGCGACGACCACTGACCCTCGCTCGGCGTCGTCGGCGAGCCCTCGGCTGACCGGTTCGCGGCGTGGTGGGCGGGCCGGGCACAATGGCCGGTGTTGTGCAGATCTCCTATCCCGCCGAGCTGCCGGTCAGCGCGCGCCGTGACGACATCGCCGCGGCGATCCGCGACCACCAGGTCGTCATCGTGGCCGGCGAGACCGGCTCGGGCAAGACCACCCAGCTGCCGAAGATCTGCCTCGAGCTGGGTCGCGGCGCCGGGGGACCGGGCGGCAAGCTGATCGGGCACACCCAGCCCCGCAGGATCGCGGCCCGCTCGGTGGCCGAACGGATCGCCGACGAGCTCGGCACCGACCTCGGTGACGTGATCGGCTACCAGGTGCGTTTCACCGACCGCACCACCAAGGCCAGCCGGGTCAAGCTGATGACCGACGGCATCCTGCTCGCCGAGCTCAAGCGCGACCGCGACCTGCGCAAGTACGACACGATCATCATCGACGAGGCCCACGAACGCAGCCTCAACATCGACTTCATCCTGGGCTACCTGCGCCAGCTGTTGCGCCGCCGCCCCGACCTCAAGCTGATCATCACCTCGGCCACCATCGACCCCGAGCGGTTCGCCGCGCACTTCGCCGACCGTGACGGCGTGCCCGCGCCGATCATCGAGGTCTCCGGGCGGACCTACCCCGTGGAGATCCGCTACCGCCCCCTGCTTGAGCTCTCCGAGGACGACGACGAGGGCGAGCCGGTGGTGCGCGACCAGACCGAGGCGATCGCCCAGGCCGTGCGCGAGCTGCTGCCCGAGGGGCCGGGCGACATCCTGGTGTTCCTGCCCGGCGAGCGCGAGATCCGCGACACCGCTGACGTGCTGACCGGGCTC